>CAZMUZ010000001.1:0-111426 GCA_964569315.1 uncultured Rhodospirillaceae bacterium
TCGCAAGCCGCAGCAGGGCATCGCCCGCGAGCGCGCCGCGGCCCTGGGGCCGCACCATGAGCGGATTGATCTCGAGCTCGAGGATGTTCGCGGCATTGGCCTCGACATAGCGCGCAAGCGCCAGCACGGTTTCGACCACCGCCTCGACATCGCCGACCGGGCGGCCGCGGAAACCTCGAAGCAGGGGCCAGACCGCTAGGCTTTGCAGCGCCGCCATGACCTGCGCCTCGCTCACCGGGAACAGCAGCGGGCGCACCTCCCGGAGCAGCTCCGTCAGGGTTCCGCCGGCGCCAAGCAGCAATGTCGGACCGAACTGCCGGTCGACGGACACGCCGACGAGCAGCTCCGCCACGATGTCCTGCGCCATTTCCTCGACGAGCACGTCCGGCGCCAGCGTCTGGAGCGCGGCGGCGGCGGCGGCCACGGCCCGCTCGTCCTGCAGGTTCGGTCGCACGCCGCCCACCTCGGTCTTGTGCAGGATCGTCGGGGAGCTGGTCTTGGCGATCAGGGGGAAGGCCAGCGCCGCCGATGCGCCGGCGGCGCCGGCGGCGGGGCCGTGCCAGCCGCGCGGCACCGCGATGCCGGCCTTCGCGAGCTCGGCCTTGGCCTCGGCCTCGCTCAAGCTGCGCGACGGCGCCGTCCCGGCCGGGCCGGGCAGGAGGCGCAACGGCGCTGCGGCATCCCATGCCGTGCGGATGGCGGCGGCATGGGCCAGGGCCCGGAGCGCCTCCGGCAGGCCCTGGAGCGGCGGCACGCCGCGCGCCATGCAGTAGCGCCGGATTCGCTTCGGCAGCGCCTCGGGCAGCGAGGCGATGACGGCCGCCGGCTGGCCCGCCGCGCGTGTGGTTTCGACGAAGACGCGGAGCGGCACTTCGTAATGCGCGATGTCGCAATAGTCCGGATCGGGGTGATCGACGACGAAGCCGAGCGCGGAATAGCCGCCGGCGCTCAGCGTCTGGAACATGGCTTCGAGCCGATCGCGCTTGAACCAGATGAAGGTCTGGAAATCGAACGGATTGTCGAGCGCGACGCGCGTGCCGAGCAGCTTCACCAGATCGCCTTTGACGGGTTCCGGGATCGGCGCGAGGTCGAGCGGGAGCCCGTCGGCGAGATCGGCGGTCATGCCCATATCGCCGCCGGAGCAGCCGGTGACGAGCATACGCGGGGTGGCAAGCGGTCCATGCACATGGAGCAGCTTCAGCGTCTCGACCAGCTCGGCGAGGGAGTCGCAGCGCGCGATCCCGAGCCGGTGGAAGAGCGCGTCGTAAAGCCGGTCGGCGCCGCTGAGCGACGCGGTATGGCTCGCCGCCGCCTTCGCCGCGGCGGCGCTGCGGCCGGATTTTATGAGGGCGATCGGCACGCCCTTTGCACGCGCCTGCTCGGCGGCGGCCTGAAAGGCGGCGAGGTCGCTCACGCCCTCGACATAGAGCCCGATGGCGGAAACGCGACCGTCCTCGAGGAGGCTGCGGATCAGGTGATGGATCTGGATGCGCGCCTGATTGCCGATGGTGATGAGATAGCCGATCGGGAGCTGGCGCTGCTGGCTCATCAGGGTGAAGGAGATCGCGCCCGACTGGCAGATGAGGGCGACGCCGCGATCGACCGGCTCGCCGCCGATCTGGTCCGGCCACAGCCCCACGCGATCGAAATAATTGATGAAGCCGTAGCAGTTGGGCCCGAGGAACGGCATGTCGCCCGCGGCCTCGAGCAGCGCCTCGCTCAATTCGCGCCCGCCTTCCTCCGGCGCCTCGGCGAATCCGGAGGCGAAGCAGACGCCGCCGCCCACCCCGGCTGCGACGAGCTCGGGCATGGCGGCGACGGTGAGCTCGCGCGAAACCCCGACCGCGACGCAATCCGGCACGGCCGGCAGCTCGACGAGCGAGCGGTAATATCGCTCCCCGGGGCCGCTCGGTCGCGTCGGATGCACGCGCCAGATCTCGCCGGCGAATCCGAGGTTGCGACATTGCGGGGCGATCGGATCGACCCAGCTTCCGCCGAGGATCGCGACGCTCTTCGGCCGCAGCAAGCGCTCGAGGTTCATCCCTTATCCTGCCCGATCCTGCCGTCTTGCGGCCTGACGCCGAGCTTATGGCTCGCATCTTGACATTACAAGCGTTGTGATCACAGCATATGACATGGCGATGCCCCTCCAGGCCGAGCTCACGGAATTCGCGCCGCTGTCGCGCGAGAACCTGCAGGAGCGCGTCTATCGCGCGCTGCGCCAGGCCCTGATGCGCGGCGCCTTTCCGCCCGGCCGCTCGCTCACCATCCGTGCGCTGGCGGCGGCGCTGAAGACCAGCGCCATGCCGGTGCGCGAGGCGCTGCGCCAGCTCGTGGCCGAACGCGCGCTCGCCATGCTGCCCAACCGCTCCTTCGGCACGCCCCTCATGACGGTGGCGCAGTTCGACGATCTCCGCCGCATCCGCATGCGGATCGAAGGGTTCGCCGCCGCCGAGGCGGCGAACCGCATCGATCGTGCGACGCTGCAGCACCTGGAGGAGATCGATGCGGAGATGGCGGCGGCGTCGCGCCGGGTCCGGCGCGAGCGTTTCATCGAGCTCAACCAGGAATTTCACTTTACGATCTACGAGGCCGCCGGGTCGGCCGTGCTGATGCCGATCATCGAATCGCTCTGGCTTCAGATCGGCCCCTATCTGACCTTCGTCTTTCCCGATGGCGAACGGCCGCAGGTGACGCATGCGACGCATCGGCCGGTGATCGCCGCGCTGAAGCGCGGGGATGCGGCGGCGGCCGAGGCGGCACTGGCGGCCGATATCGACAAGGCTGGCGACGTCTTGAAACGCGTCGCGACATTCGCGGCACAGAACGGGTAGGTCATGGCGGAACTGCGCATCGGACTGATCGGGCTCGGCGTCGTGGGAAAGATCCATGCCGAGGCGTATCGCGAGCTTGCGGGAGGCCGGCTGGCGGCGGTCGCCGATTCCGACGCCCGCGCCTTGGCGGCGCTCGATCCGGCGCGCGGCATCGCCACCTATGGCGATGCACGCAAGATGCTGGAGGAAGCGAAGCTCGACATCGTCTGCATCGCGACGCCCGCCGCAAGCCACGAGGCGCTGACCGAGCTCGCCGCCGCGAAGAAGATCCAGGTGCTGGTGGAGAAGCCGATTGCGCTCACTCCCGAGAGCGCGCGCCGGATGATCGCCGTCTGCGCCAGGGCGGGGGTGCGGCTCTTCTACGGCTCGACCTACCGCTTCCTGCCGGCGGTCCGCCATGCGCGAGAGCTGCTGCAGGCGGGTGCCATCGGCGAGATCGCCCTGATGCGAGAACAGGCGCTCGGCGGGAAGGGGGCGGCCGCCATCAAGCCGATGCCGCCCTCGCACTATCCGGCCGGGGGACCGGGCGGTTTCCCGATGGGGCTGGTCGATCACGGCATCCATCTGATCGACGTGTTCGCCTGGCTCTCCGGCGCGAAGGTCGTGGGCGGCCATGGCCGGGGCAACCGGTCCGGCCAACCGATGCGCACCGAGCATCTCCATCTCGACTACGACAACGGGGCCGCCGCCGAGCTGATCTACAACGAATGCACCTTTCCGACGGAACTGCCGAATGAGGGACTCTTCTCGCTCGGCGACGGGTGGGACGTGGACGGCTATGTGAAGGCGGGCGGCTGGATCAGGCATCCGAGCTCGATCCATTTCTACGGGTCTGCGGGCGCGCTCCGCATCTTTCACTATGCGAATCTGCTCTATCAGTTCGGACCCGAGGGCGTGCGCCAGATCCCGTTGCAGGGAAAGGCCGCCCCGGATCACTTCCGCGCGCAGATGCAATGCTTCATCGACGATGTGCGGACCGATCGACCGGCGACCACGCCGGGCGAGGTCGGGCTTGCCACTTTGGAAACGCTTCTGATCGCCTATCGCTAGGCGCATGGATTCGGCGCGGCCATAGCGCCGGAGTCCCGCGCGCGGCCGATACGGAAAGGGAAACGCGATGCGCATCGGTATCATCGGTCTCGGCAATATGGGGCAGGCCCTGGGGGCAGCCCTCGCGAAGGGAGGGTGCAAGGTCGTCGGGTGGAATCGTACCCCGCGCGACTTTTCGGCGCTGTCGGCCGCCGGCGTGACCGTCCATCCGCATCTCGAGACGGCCGCGGCCGAAGCGGACGTGCTGCTGCTCGTCAGTTTGAGCTATGCCAGCACGGAAGCGATGCTGCGGCCGCTCGCGGGTCGGTTGGCCGGCAAGATCCTCGTGCAGCTTTGCTCGGGCCTGCCCGACGAAGCCGCCGCCTTCGCCGCCTGGGCGGAGCGGGAGGGCGCGCGTTCGCTCGATGTCGCGGTGATGGGCTTTCCTTCGGATATCGGCAGCGACCGCATCCTCTTCGTTCATTCGGGCGATGAAGCGTTGCATCGCGAGCTCCTGCCGCTCCTCGCGCCGGTGGGACCGCGGCACCGCCATGTCGGCACGGCGCCGGGGCTCGCCAAGACCTATGACAACGTGCTGCTCGCGCGGAACTATGCCTGGATGATGTCCTATCTCCAGGCGGCGGCGCTCGCCAAGGCGGCCGGGCTCGACACGACGGTCTATACCGAGGTCGCGATGAGCCTGCTCGGACCGCTTTACGGCAATATCGACCGCGCCAAGAATGAGATTGCCGCCGGCCGCTTCGCCCCCGCCCGCGAGGCCTCCATCTCGGTGCATCACAAGGCGGTCGCGGGCATTCTCGAGGTGGCACGCCGGAGCGGCGCCGCCGTGCCGATCCTCGCCGAGGTGCACGGGCTCATGGCCAGCGCCATCGCGCATGGCGCGGGCGACCGGGAGATCGCCGCCTGCTTCCCCGAATTCCTCCGGCAGCACAGCCCGTCGTAACGCGGGAATTTCAGGGAGGACCGGTCATGCCGAGCTATAGCCCGCCGCTGCGCGACATCCGCTTCGTGGTCCACGATCTGCTGCAGACCGAGCGGGTGCTGGCCGAGACCGACGCCTTTCCGGGCGTCGACCGGGACCTGATCGACCAGGTGCTGGAGGAGGCCGGCAAGATGGCGGCGGAGCAGATCCAGCCGCAGAACCAGGCGAGCGAGGCGGAGGGTTGCCGGATGCAGAACGGTGTGGTCACCACGCCGCCCGGCATCCGCGCCGCCTACGCGGCCTTTGTCGAAGGCGGCTGGAGCGGCCTCTGCGCCAGGCCGGAGCATGGCGGGCAGGGCCTGCCGCAGATGCTTTCCTTCGTGCTCAACGAGCTGACCAGTGCCGCCTCGATCGCGGCCTCGGACTATTTCGGCCTCTTCGCCATGGTCTATCACATGGTGCAGCGCCACGCCTCGCCGGCGCTGCAGGCCGTCTATTCCGAGGGGCTCGCGACCGGCCGGTTCGGCGGCACCATGTGCATGACCGAGCCGCATTGCGGCACCGACGTCGGGCTGGCGCGAACGCGCGCCGAACCGATGGCAGACGGCTCCTGGCGGCTCACCGGCACCAAGATCTTCATCTCCGCGGGCGAGCACGACCTGACGGAGAACATCGTGCATCTGGTGCTGGCGCGCGCGGTCGGCGACCCGCCGGGATCGCGCGGGCTCAGCCTCTTCCTCACGCCGAAGATCCTGCCGGACGGCGCGCGCAACGATCTCGTCGCGGTGACGCTCGAAGACAAGATGGCCTATGCGGCCTCCGCCACCTGCCAGATGGCGTTCGACGGCGCCACGGCCTGGCTTATCGGCGAGCGCGGCAAGGGCCTCGCCGCCATGTTCGACATGGTCAATGCGGCGCGGCTCATGGTGGGATCGCAGGGCATGGCCGCGACCGAGGCCGCCTATCAGATCGCGGCCGCCTATGCCCGCCAGCGGCTGCAGGGTCGTGCGCCGGGAAAGCCCGCTTATCCCGAGCTGCCGGCCGATCCGATCCTCTGCCATCCTGACGTGCGGCGCATGTTGCTCGGCGTGCGCGGCTATATCGAAGCGGCGCGCGCGCTCTATCTCGGGCTCGGTCTCGAGGTGGATATCGCCGAGCGCCATCCCGACCCGGCGCGTCGCAAGGCGGCGGCGGACTGGCTCGGCTTCCTTACCTCCACCACCAAGGCGACGCTCGCGGATTTCGGCGTCTGGTGCACGAACGACTGCCTGCAGGTGCTGGGCGGCCATGGCTATATCCGCGCCAACGGCGTGGAGCAGCTCCTGCGCGAGGTTCGGCTGAACCCGATCCAGGAAGGCGCCAACGGGATGCTGGCGCTCGACCTGATCCGCCGGCAGATCCCGCGGGACGAGGGCGCGCTCTGGCGCCGCTTCCTCGCCGAGCTCGAAACGGAGGCGGCGGCGGCACCGCCGGCGCTCGCCGATCTCGCGGCAGGCCTCGCCCAGGCGCGCGCGCGCCTCGCGCAGGCCGCCGACTGGATCAGGGAACGCAGCGCGGCCGATCCGTCGGAGGCCGGCGCGGCCGGTATCGATTTTCAGCGCATGTTCGGCCTCACCCTCTTCGCCTGGCAGTGGCTGAAGATGGCGCGGGTGGCGCAGGCCGGCCTCGAGCGCGGCAACGACGATGGATTCCTCGCCGGCAAGATCATGACGGCCCGTTTCTTCTATCGGCGCATGCTGCCGATGGCCGAAGGGCACTGGCAGTCGCTTCAGGCAGGCGCCGAAACGATGATGGCGCCGCCGCCCGATTATTTCTGGCCGGACGCCTGACCGAAGCGCCTGCTGCCTTGATGAGGGAAGCGCCGTCGCGCACCATCTCTTCTCCTATTGAAGCGGCGTCAGCGGCGCGTGCATGCCGGCGGCGTAGGGGACGCAGATGAAGGAATATGCGATTGCCGCCATCCCGGCCGACGGGATCGGGCCGGAGGTCATCGGCGCGGGCTTGCGGGTGCTGAGCGCGCTCGAGCAGCGGCTCGGCGGTCTGCGGCTTCGCGTCGAGACCTTCGACTGGGGCTCGACCTATTACCGCCGGCACGGGGTCATGATGCCGGCCGACGGGCTCGAAACGCTGAAGCGCTTCGATGCGATCTATTTCGGCGCCGTCGGCGCGCCCGACATCCCGGACGATGTGACGCTCTGGGGCCTGCGCCTCCGGATCTGCCAGGCCTTCGACCAATACGCCAATGTGAGGCCGACGAAGATCCTGCAGGGCATCGCGTCGCCGCTGCGCGGCGTTCGGGCCGGAGATCTCGATTGGGTCATCGTCCGCGAAAATTCGGAAGGGGAGTATTCCGGTCATGGCGGGCGCGCGCATCGCGGCCTGCCGGAGGAGGTCGCGACCGAAGTCGCCATCTTCACGCGGGCGGGTGTCACCCGCATCATGCGCTACGCCTTCGGAATAGCGCAGTCCCGGCCGCGCAAGCTCTTGACCGTGGTCACCAAATCCAACGCGCAGCGTTACGGCCTGGTGATGTGGGACGAGATCGCCGCCGAGGTCGCGCGCGATTTTCCCGACGTCGCCTGGGACAAGATGCTGGTCGATGCGATGACCGTCCGCATGACCTTGCGGCCGCGGAGCCTGGATACGATCGTCGCCACCAACCTCCATGCCGACATCCTGTCGGATCTCGCCGGCGCGCTCGCCGGCAGCATCGGCGTCGCGCCGACCGCGAACATCGATCCCGAACGCCGATTTCCCTCGATGTTCGAGCCGATTCACGGCTCGGCCTTCGATATCGCGGGGAAGGGCATCGCCAATCCGGTCGCCTCCTTCTGGACGGCGGCACAGATGCTGGAGCATCTGGGTCTGACGGAGGCCGCAGCACGGCTTATGGGCGCGGTCACTCGCGTCACCGGCGCCGGGATTCTCACGCCGGACGTCGGCGGCAACGCCACCACCGAGCAGGTCACCGACGCCGTGATCGAGGCGATCCGCGAGGCGAATCTTTAGGGACGCGCGCCGCGACGCTCGGCTCGCGCATGACAGCGGCCGTCGGTGGCAACGATTATTTCTCGGACTTACTTCTCGCGAGGCCCGGCCAGCGCTTCGCCGGGTTTTGCGAATCGGCCGGCGCGGTCCGCCTTGACCGCCGCCACCAGCGTGCGGGCGACATTGCGCACTTCTTCCTGGACGTCGCGGTCGGCATCGAGTTCGTCATGGCTGGTGGCGTAGGGCTTCCAATAGCCGATATAGCGCTGAAGCTCGGCGTTCTCGCCCGCGGAGTAGAGGCGCATGGAGCGGAGCCAGTCCGAAAGGGCGTGACGCAGCGGCTCGGCTCCCTCCACGTCGCCATGCACGACAAGCCCGAACATTCTGCCCTCCAGATGGCGAGGATAGTCCCAGCCCTCGATCTCGATTTCCTTCGCGCGCTTGGCGTTCTTGCCGAGCGTGCGGGTGGGATCGGGATTGCCGCCATCGGCGCAGACCAGCCGGTCGATCATCAGCTTCAGCGGCGAGGTGGCCTGGTACCAGTTGACCGGCGTCACGATCATGATCCCGTGCGCTTCGACCCAGAGCGGATAGATCTCGTTCATCCAGTCCTGGGTCTGGCCCATCGCGTAGTTGGGATAGCAGGAGCAGGGCCAGTGGCAGAGTGCGGCCGCAGTCGAGAAGCAGGCCTTGCAGGGATGGATGCGCCGCCCGTATTCGGACGCGACACGCGAAAGATCCAGGCACTCGATCGCGAAACCCGCTTCGGCGGCGACGGTCTCGCGCGCGATCTGCAGGAGGCGCCAGCTCTTCGACATCTCGCCGGGGCAGCTATGCTCGCTGCGCGACGACCCGTTGACGAGCAGGATGCGGAAGGGTCCGGCGGGATCGTCGTGACGCTGCTGCGCAAGGCGGATATCGTCCCGCGCCATCAGCCAGTCGGTCGAGAGCTCGTAGTCGGGTTCGGCGAAGCCGGGCCCGGCCTTGCGGGTCCGGGGACTCTTGTTGCCCTCGTCATAGGCGCTCCAGGCGGCGCCGGCGACGCGATCCAGCTCCTGCGGCAGGCTTTCGAAGGCCGCATCCTGGAACTGGGATTTGAAGCGTCGCTTGAACTCCGCTTCCTCGAGCTGAGGGCTCGGCATGCCTTTGCGAGGTTCCGGCGCGACTTTCCCGACCATGGCGCTCCTGCCCGAGACCGGTTTCCTTCTCAGAAACGGGGGCGGCGCCGGTTCGTTCCCGGCGGGAAGGTCCGCTACGGGCTCGATCGCCAGCCGGGACCGGAAACACCCAGAGGCGCTGCTTCCGCGGCGCCGCTACTTTGCCGCGGTTGCCGCGGGGGTCCGGTCGAGCGCCGCGCGCACGCGGGTGGCGAGGGTTTGTTTGTTGAAGGGTTTGCCGAGGAGATCGAGACCCGGATCGAGGCGGCCATGCTGAACGGCGGAATGTTCCGGATAGCCCGACACGAACAGGACCTTGAGCCCCTTCCAGCGCTGCATGGCATGGTCCGCGAGCTGCCGTCCCGATACGCCGCCCGGCATCACCATGTCGGTTAGCAGGAGATCCACCGGTCGCATCGTCGGCAGCATCTGCAGCGCGGCCTGTCCGCTCGGCGCCTGCTCCACCGCATAGCCGAGCGAGGCGAGCTGAGCGACGATGTACTCGCGGACCGTCATGTCGTCCTCCACCACCAGGATTTTCTCGGTGCCCGTCGGCAGAGTCGCGCTGCGGGCGATGGCCGTCGCGGCCGTCTCGTCGGACGCCGGCTCGATTCTCGGCAAGTAGAGCTTGATCGAGGTGCCGTGGCCGACCTCGCTGTAGGTCTTGATATGACCGCTCGACTGCTTGACGAAGCCATAGACCATGCTGAGGCCGAGGCCGGTCCCCTTGCCGATTTCCTTGGTCGTGAAGAAGGGTTCGAAGACCCGGGCTTGCACTTCGGGCGTCATGCCGATGCCGGTGTCGGTGACGGAGACCAGCACGTAAGGGCCCGCCTGCACGTCGACATTGACGGCCGCATAGTCCTCGTCCAGCAGGACATTGGCGGTCTCGATCGTGAGCTTGCCGCCCTCCGGCATGGCGTCGCGCGCATTCACCGCGAGATTGATGATTGCCGCCTCGACCTGCGCGGGATCGACGAAGCAGTTCCAGAGATCCGCGCCCCGGATCGACTGGATCTCGACCGATGCGCCGAGCGTGCGGACGAGCAGGGTCTCGATGCCTTCCATCAGCTCGTTGAGATTGAGCCGCTTCGGCAGCAGCGCCTGGCGCCGACTGAAGGCGAGCAGCCGCCGCGTCAGATCGCTGGCGCGCGTCGCTGCGGCATCGACCGTCTCGATCTGCTTGCGCGCCTGGTCGCCGAGTCCGGGCGTGGTGCCGAGGATCTCGGTGTAGCCGATGATGATGGTAAGGAGATTGTTGAAATCGTGGGCGATGCCGCCGGTGAGCTGGCCGACCGCCTCCATCTTCTGCGCCTGGCGCAGCTGCGCTTCGAGCCCGCGGCGATCGTCGATGTCGATGAGAACGCCGACATGCCCCAGATAGCGACCGTCGCCGGAGAAGCGGGGAACCGACGTATCGAGGAACCAGCGATGGTCGCCGTCCCTGCCGCGGAGCTGGTACTCGCCGACGAAGGAACTCGGCATCTTCGCGAACTTCCGGTCGGCCTTCCCGGACTCTTCGCGGTGCGAGGGATGGATGCTGTCGAGGAAGCCCTGGCCGAGCTCCTGGTCGACCGAGCGGCCCGTATATTCGGTCCAGCGCTGATTGACGAAGGTGCAGTCGCCCCGCTCGTCCGACATCCAGAGCAGGGCGGGCATGGTGTCGGCGATCGACCGGAAGCGGCTCTCGCTTTCGCGCAGGTCCAGAAGCGAGCGCTCGAGCAGCGCGTTCGTGCCGCGCAGCTCCTTGGTGCGCTCCTGGACGCGGTGCTCGAGGTCGGCCTTCGCGGCCGCCAGCTCGGATCGGCTCTGCTGCAGCTCCGCATTGGCGCGGACCACATCCTCGAAGGTCGATATCAGCAGATCGACGATCTGTTCCTTGTCCGAGGTGATGGTGAAGCGCTTGCCGAGGAAAGCGACCTCGACGCCGAGCCGTACCTTGTTCTCGTCGCGAAGCGAGCGGTTTTGCAGCAGCTTCTTGACGCGCGCGATGATCTCGGCGGGCTCGTAGGGCTTGGTCAGGAAGTTGTCGGCCCCGCAGGCCAGCCCCTCGATGATGGCCATGGGGTCGTCGAGCGAGGTGAGAAGGATGACCGGCGCGCCGGCCGAAAGCCCGCTGCGCTTCACCTGACGGCAGAAGTCGTAGCCCGACTGCCCCGGCATCACGACATCGGACACCACGAGATCGAAGGCGGTTCCGGCCGCCATCGCGAGGCCGGTTTCGGCATCCTGCGCATGCTCGACGACGTAACCCTCGCTTTCGAGGATCATCCGAAGCCGCACCGCCTGGGTCGGGCTGTCTTCCAGAATCAGGATGCGGGACATGCGTAACCTCGAATCATCCGATCGTCTCCATGAGCCGGGGGGCCATCGCCGCCAGCGGCAGCACATGATCCGCGCAGCCGGCCGAGATGGCGGCCGCCGGCATTCCGAACACCACCGAGCTCTGCTCGTCCTGAACGAGAACGAGCCCGCCGCTGCTGCGAATCTCGCGGAGCCCTTCGACCCCGTCGCGCCCCATCCCGGTCGGCATTACGGCAACGGCCGAGCTGCTGGCAAGCCGGGCGACGGATCTGAAGAGATAGGTGGCCGATGGCCGGAAGCCGTCCACCGGCGCCTGGTTCGAAAGCTCTATATTTCCATCCGACGAGAGGCCGAGCTGCCGGTTGTCGGGTGCGATGAAGACGGTATGGCCGATGAGCGGCTCGCCATGCTCGGCGACTTTTACCCGGAGCGCGCAGCCGGTATCGAGCCATTTCGCAAAGCCATCGATGAAGCCGCTCGCCATATGCTGAACGACCAAGATCGGCGTCGGGAAATCGGCGGGGAGCTGCGCCAGGATCGTCATGATGGCCGCCGGCCCGCCGGTGGATGCGGCGATGGCGACGATCCTGCGCCGCGGCGCCGCGCGCAGCCCGATCGGACGCTCGGCGCTACTGCGGTTGCGGGCCGGCCAGTGTCGTACCACCTTGACCTGCGACATCGCCTTGACGGCGGTCGCGAAGCGCCGCCGTTCCTCGATATCGACCGCGTCCACCGGTCCGACCGGCTTGTTGAGGATGGTGAGCGCGCCGGTGCGCAGCGCGAGCATCGAGGTTTCGGCCTGACGCGCCGATGGGGTGCCGGCGACGATCACGATCGGCGTCGGGACCTCGATCATGATCTGCTTGGTCGCCGCGAAATCGCCGCTGCCGGCGACGTCCACATCCATGAGGACGACGTCGGGGCGGAGGCGACGCGTGACGGCGACGGCTGCCGGGCCGTCAGTCGCTTCGCCGACCACGGCGAACGCCGGGTCGATCGTCAGCATGTCGGCAATGAGCCGGCGCGCGGCAGCGGAAGCATCGGCAATGACCACGCGCACCATGCGTTCTGCTTCAAAGAATCTGTCGGATCGTCGTCAGCAGCGTCGTCTGATCGAAAGCGCTCTTCGGCAAATAGGCGTTGGCGCCTGCCTCGAGCCCGCGCAGCTTGTCCGCCTCGCTCTCGCGGCCGGTGACGAGGATGACCGGCAATTGGCGGAACCGCGCCGAATTCCGGATGGTCCGCGTCAGCTCGATGCCGTTCATGCCGGGCATCTCCACGTCGCTGACCACCAGATCGGCGCCGGTCTCCTGCAGGATCCGCCAGGCCTCCGCGCCGTCGGACGCGGCGTGAACTTCGTAGCCGGCCGCCTCGAGGATGCTTTTCTCGAGCGTGCGGGTCGTGACCGAATCGTCGGCGACGATGAGGCGATGCCTGGTGGCGACGGTCGTTTCGCGCGGGCTCGCCCCTTGAGCGACGTTGCCGCTGAGCGCGCGCTCCAGCAGTTCCGCCGCATTCAGGACCAGGGCGATCTTCCCGTTCGGCAACGAGAAGCCGCCGGCATAAAGCTTGAGGCCGGAAAGCCGCGGGCCGAGGCTGCGCAGCACGATCTCCTGCTCTGCGACCAGGCGGTCGACCTCGATCGCAACCCGACGGTCGCCATGCCGCAGCAGGATGATCGTCAGCATGTCGGCCGTCTTCGATCCCGGCTCCTCGCGGAGCTCGAGCAGGGGAGCGAGGCGGAGCAATGGCACCGGCGCCTCGCCGACCGCGATAACCCGGCGTCCTTCGATCGAACGAATTTCCTCGGCATCGATCCTGAGCAGTCTTTCGATCGCCGTATCGTCGAATCCGAAGCTTTGATCGCCGGCCTCGATCACCAGCGCGCGGATGGTGAGGAGGGTCATCGGCGCCTGCATCACGAAGCGGGCCCCGTTGCCGGGCGTGAAGGCGACGTCGACGCTGCCGCGCATGCCTTCGATCCGGTTGCGTACTGCATCGAGGCCGACGCCCCGCCCCGAGATCTCGGTGACGCGCTTCACGGTCGAGAAAGCGGGAAGGAAGATGCAGCGGGCGAGGCCTTCGTCGTCCGTCGGTTCCGGTAGCTGGAGCTGGCGCAACCGGCCGCGTATGGCGTCGAGGTCGAGTCCCGCCCCGTCGTCGGCCACGGTCACCTCGATCATCGCGCCAAGAACGCGCGCGGAGACCGTGATACGACCGGCCGCGGGTTTGCCGCGGGAACGGCGGAGTTCCGCAGGCTCTATGCCATGGTCGGAGGCGTTGCGCACGAGATGGAGCAACGGGTCCTTCAGCCCCTCCAGCACCGAGCGGTCGAGCTCTATCTCGGAGCCCGCGACGACGAAGCTCACCTGCTTGGCGCTGCCGGCGGCGAGATCGCGGACCACGCGGTCGAGCCCGACGCAGGCTTCGGCAAAGGGCACCATGCGGGCCCGGCGCACCTCGCCGTCGAGCAGCCCCGCCGTGCGACCGAGCTGTCGATGGTCGTTCTCGAGATCGCCGACCAACCGCTGCAGATCGCGTTCGAACCGTGCGAACTCGGCGATCACGCGCCGGAGAATCGTCGTGCCGCGGTGCTCGCGATGCACGATGCTGTCGGCGGTTCCGCCGTCGGTCGCCGTCCTCGCGACGCGCTCCGGGTCCGCCTGCCGCTCGACCATGCGCTCGATCGATCGCCAGTCGGGTTTCCATCGCCGCGCCGCCTCCTGGAGTCGCGCCGCCTCCTCGCTCCGGGCGACGGCGCGTCGCCGCGCCAGGGCGATCTCGCCGCTATGGACCAGCAGCGTATCGAGCTTCTGCGCCGATAACCGGATGAGCTGGTCCTGGCCTTGCGCGATCGCCGCGCCGCCTTCGGTCCGCGCCGCCGGCTCCGGATTTGTCGCGGCCGCGGGGGTCGGATCGGAACGGGCCGGCTTCGCCGCCGGCGGGGTCGTGGCCGGCACCTGCTTGCCCTTGAGGTCGGCGACCCCCGACTGGATCTCGTCCACCAGCCTGAAGAGCGTGTGGAAATGCGCCGGCGCAATTCCCGGACCTTCCTGAGCGGCGCCGAACAGCTCCTCCAGCCTGTGGCAGGCCGTCTCGATTTCCGATGCTTTCACCGCATGCGCCGCACCCTTCAGACTGTGCGCCGTGCGGAACAGCGACTTCAGTATCGTCGCCGGCGGCTGGGCGCCTTCGCCCGGCTTCTCCAGCGCGAGGAGACCGCTGTTGAGCGCCCTGACATGTTCCTCGGCCTCGCCGAGGAACGTCTGCATCAGGCGTGCGATGAGAGCGTCGTCGTTCACGCGTCAGCGCCCTGCGATCATCAACCGCAGTTTTGCGCTGAGCGAGTCGAGATCCTGCGCAGCGCGCTCGGTCTGCTTCGTCGAGACCATGTTCTGGGTCGCGACCTGGTTGATGTTCTTCATCGCCTGGTGGATTTGCGTCATGCCCGTCGCCTGCTGGCCGGCGGAGGCCGAGATCTGGGCCGCGAGCTGCGCCGCCTCCGTGATGGTATCGGCGAGCGCCCGAATGGTGTCGCCGGCCTTGGTCACCACGGCGATCGCCTCATTGACGCTGCGGCTGCCTTCCTCCGTGCGGATGACGGCGCCGTTCGTCGCTTTCTGGATCTCGCCGAGGATCTGTCGGACCTGGGCGGTGGCCTTCTTGGACTGGTCGGCGAGCGCCTTCACTTCGCCGGCGACGACGGCGAAACCCTTGCCATGCTCGCCGGCGCGCGAGGCCTCGATCGCGGCGTTGAGGGCGAGAAGGTTCGTCTGCTCGGCGATCTCGTTCACCGCCGCGATTATTTCGGCGATCGATTGCGCCTGCTCGGCGAGTGCGAGAATGCTCTCCGCGATCGATTCGGACTGCTCCTTGACCTTGCCCATCACCGACACCGTCTCCTCGACGGCATGGCGGCCCGCCTTGCCGATTTCCGCGGAGCGCTGCGCCGCCTCCGAGACCGTGCGGGCGCGATGAGCGGCCTGTTCCGAGGTCTGGGTGACCTCGTCCACCGTGCTGACGGTCTCGGTCACGGCCGCCGCCTGTTCCTGCGACCCGGAAGCGAGCTGGGTGGTGGCCGCCAGGATTTCCGCGGTGGTGGCGGTAAGATCGCGGACCGCTCCGGAAACCGGCGCGTTGATGCTCTGGGTGATCAGAAAAGAGATGATCGTGAGGAGTATGCCACCGCCGATCGTGCCATAGAGCGCGCTGTTGAGAGTCATGTTGGTGGTCCGGTCCGCAACAAGCTCGCGCTCTCCCTGGCGCCGGGTTTCCGCCTCCAGCATCGCTTCGATGGTCGAGCGGATCTCTTCCATGTATCGCTTGCCTTCCCCGGCGCGAACTCTCTGGATTGCGTCGTCGATGGTTCCCTGCCGGCGCAGGGCGATCACCCGCGCCAATTCGTCGAGCTTGTTGCGGGTCAAGCCGGACAAGGTCTGCGTTCTTGCCTGCTGTTCGGGATTGTCCTGCGTCATGACGGCGACTTCCGACAACGACCGCTCGATGTTGTCGATCGCCGCCTGGTAGGGCTGCAGGTAGGATTCTTCGCCGGTCAGCAGGTAGCCGCGCTGTCCGGTTTCTGCGTCGAGGAGCCGGATCTGCAGTTGCTCGATCTGAAGCTGAGTTTCGATCGTGCGGCGGGCGCTGCTTCGCACCTCCAGCAGAGAGGTCGTATTGATGTAGGCAACGCTCCCCAGAACGACGAGCAGGAGGAGTGCGATGCCGAAGCCCAGCACCAGCTTCGTCCGAACGGAGATGCTACTAAACATTTCTGACTCCTATCCCGCAGATTGATTCGAGTTCGTTCCGCATGCGAGGCGTTGGTCCGCCAGCAACGCCGCTCCATCCAGAACGATGACGGCATTTGCCGTTACCCCGCGTTGCCACTCGGCGATCGTGCCGCCGAGCAGTTCGTCGGGCCGCACGATCGAGGCGACGGGTAGATCGGCCGCCTCATCGACCGCCGTGACGGCGATCGCAAGCTCGATGACGCCCCGGCCGAGCGCGATGGCGAAGGGCATTTCTGCCGTGCCGGCGGCGCTTCCGGCCAGGCGCGCGGCATCGACGAGCGGCAGGCTCTCGCCGCGCAGATTGGCGAGACCGATGAAGGGCGAGGGCGCCAGCGGAATGGGCGTCACGTCGTGCAGCGAAAAAATCTCCCGCACATAGCGCGTTTCGATCGCGTAGCGCGTGTTCGCCACGCGGAACTGCAGCAGCGCGATCTTCTCGCCTGTGTCCTCCCGCTCGAGCGGCCGCGCGAGCGCCCTTGTCCGCGTCTCCATGAGACGGGCCGTCCGTTCGGCATCCTGGCGCAGCGCCTGGTCCGTCGACTCGATCGCGCGGGCCATGCGCCGGCGGACGTCGGCCCAATCGATCGCGGCCTTTCGTCGGACGCCGGTCATGCGAGTTCTCCTGTCGGGGCCAGAAGCATGGCGAGCTGGGTTTCGGCCGCGGCCACCATCCGGCCCGCCGTCTCGCCCTCGGCGAGCGGCAGCAGCTCGTCGGGCCGCTGCATGGCCGCGAGATCGCGGCCGACGCGGTAGGCACGCTGCGCTCCGGTCGAATCGCCGCGGCGCAGCAGCAGATGCCCCAGCGCCAGATACGCCGCCACCAGCGAACGATCGAGATAGAGCGTGCTGAGCAGCGAGCGCTCCGCGTCCTCGTGGCGGTCGAGCGCCATGAGCAGCATGGCGCGCGTGAAATGCAGGCTGGGGACGAGCGGGCTGGCGGCGACCAGCTTCGCGGATTCGAGCTCGGCGCGGGCGAGCTCGCCGAGGTTCGCAAGCGCCTTCAGGCGAAGTAGCATCGTTTCGGGATCTTGTATGCGGCCCTCGGTCAGCCGCAGGACGGCGCGATGGTCGCCTGCCGCCGCGGCCTGGTCGGCAAGGGCGGCCATGTCGCGCTCCGGCGCGGGCTCGATCCGGCGCGCAACGGGCGCTGGCGCGGGCTGGGCGGCAGCGGCGACCGCCGGCCGCCTTGCCTCGACAGGCCGCGGTGCGGGCGTCGGGCCGGCGACGCTACGGGTCGCGAATCCCGCGCCGCTTGTGCGCCGATAGAAGACGCCGGCCGGGGTGACCAGGACCTCGTACGGACCGTCCTCCTGATAAACGGGGTCGGAAGCGCCGGTGATCAGCACGCCGCCTTCGGCAAGGCTTTCGATCAGCGAGCGGATTACGCGCCGGACGGTCGCGTGATCGAAGTAGATGAGGACGTTGCGGCAGAGCACGATATCCATGCCCCAGGCGCCGCTCGCAAGCGACGGGTAGCGATCGAGCGCAAGATTGAGATACTGGAAGTCGACGCGACGGCGGATTCGATCCTCGAGATGAAGCTGCGCGCCGCGCGGCCGGAAGTATCGGCGGGCGAGCCTGCCGTCGTCGCCACGCATCGACCAACTGCCGTAAAGCGCCTGGCGCGCGCGCGTGAGGGCGGGGCGCGAAATGTCGGTCGCCAGGATGCTGGCGCCCCCATCGACGGCCTCTTCCTCGAACAGGATCGCAAGCGAGTAGGCTTCCTCGCCGGAGGCACAACCGGCGCTCCAGGCGCGGATCGGATGGTCGCTGCCATGACGCTTTCGGAGCTGCGGCAGGAGCTCGGTGCGGATGTACTGGAATTGGGCGGGATCGCGGAAGAAATAGGTCTCGCCCACCGTGAGCTCGGCGACGAGCTCGTCGAGCGGCATGCGTTCGCCCTCGAGCATCCTGCGGCAGTTCTCCAGCTCCCGCGCGCCGGCCTTGGCCATGACGCGCCGGATCTTGAGCTCGGCATCGGGATAGCGATAAGGCGAGAGGGTGAGGCCGGTACGTGCATGGATCCAGGACGCGATCTCCGCATAGGTAGGATCGGTCCAGCTTTCGGCGATCACGCGGCGGTCTCCGGCATCGCCGACGCGATCGTGGCCGCTTCAGCTTCGGAGAGAAAGGCGTCGAGATCCTGGATGAGGACCAGCCCGTCCGGAAGCTTGGCGAGGCCGGCGAAGAGCCGGTCCTTCGGCGCAAAGCGGTCGGGGCGCTCGACCGCCTCCGGATCGATCGCGACGAGCGCGTTCACTCCGTCGACGCGCAAGCCCACCAGTCGGCCCCGCGTCGTGGCGATCAGAAAGTGGTCGGCGGCCGCAAGCGGCTTCGCGGCGAAGCCCAGCCGGGCGCGGATATCGAGGATGGGAACGACCGCGCCGTGATAGTCGATGGCGCCCTCGACGATGCTGGGCGCCTTGGGCAGGGGTGCAAGGGAAACGGCACGGACGACCTGGCGCACGACGGCCGTCGGCAAGGCGTAGCGACCTTCGCCAAGGGTAAATAAGAGAATATCCACGGCCTTCCCCCGCAGAAGCCGATATTCCATTCACTTTCCCGGTGTATCAACGCATTACCGGGCAGTGCTCCAAGTCGACCGCGGCAACCTGTCTAGCAGGTCCGATTTGGCTTCAGAATAGTTAACAATGTCTTACGAGACGCGCCCGCCCGCAAAGGATTGCGGTCCCGGGCAGAGGGGACATAGGAAACTAAGCCGCTGGGGCGCCGGTTCCCGAGCCAGGGCGCGACGAGGGCCCGACGACCCCTCGGCCGGTTGCGCGCAGGCACGCGGGCTCGGCGATCGCCGACGCGTCCTTCCCGCAGGGCAAACAAGCCGGTTAGCGAAAAAATGGCGCTGCAGGAGGAATGGTTTGCGTCGTCTCATGCGGTTGTATACAATCGCACATCGAAGTTGATCGGCAATCTTTGCGGTTCCGGCGAACGGCGCGGCATGGGCAGGGCGAGCCAGGAAGTTATCGTGATCGGTGCCGGCAACGCCGCTTTCTGTGCCGCGCTGGCGGCGCGGGAGCGGGGCTGCCGCGTCCTCATGCTCGAGCGCGCGCCCGAGACCGAGAGCGGCGGCAACACCCGCTTCACGGCCGGCGCCATGCGTTTCGCCTATCGCGGCATCGACGACCTTCGCGCGCTCATGCCCGATCTCACGGTGCGGGAGATCGCCGAGACCGATTTCGGCAGCTACACCACCGACCAGTTCTTCGACGACATGTTCCGGGTCACGCGCTACCGGACCGACCCCGAGCTCTGCGAGCGTCTCGTCACGCGCTCCTTCGACACCATGCTCTGGCTGCGGAAGAAGGGCATCCGCTTCGCGCCGATCTATGGGCGCCAGGCGTTCAAGGTCGACGGCAAGTTCAAGTTCTGGGGCGGGTTGACCGTCGAGGTAACCGGCGGCGGCCCCGGCATGATCGCCCAGTTCACCGACATCGCGCGGCGCGAAGGGATCGATATCCGCTACGACAGCCGCGTCCTGTCGCTGCTCTGGGACGGAACGGCAGTCGGCGGCGTGCGAGTGAAGGGGCCGCGCGGGCTCGAGGAGATTCGCGGCGAGGCCGTGGTCCTCGCCTGCGGCGGGTTCGAAGCCAATTCGGAATGGCGCACCCGCTATCTCGGGCCCGGCTGGGAGCTCGCCAAGGTGCGGGGCACGCGCTTCAACATGGGCGACGGGATCGACATGGCGTTGAAGATCGGCGCCATGCCCTATGGCAACTGGTCCGGCTGTCACGCGGTCGGTTGGGATTATAACGCGCCGGAGTTCGGCGACCTCGCGGTCGGCGACAACTTCCAGAAGCACTCCTACCCCTTCGGCATCATCGTCAACGCCAGGGGGCGCCGCTTCGTCGACGAAGGCGCCGATTTCCGGAACTACACCTACGCGAAATATGGCCGCGCCGTGCTGGAGCAGCCCGACCAGTTCGGCTGGCAAATTTTCGACGCGAAGGTGCTGCATCTGCTGCGCGGCGAGTACCGCATCAAGCGCGTGACGAAGGTCACGGCCGATACGCTCGAGGCGCTGGCCGAAAAGCTCGAGGGCGTCGATCCGGCGGCGTTCCTGGCGGAGCTGCGCGCCTACAACGCGGCGGTTCGCACCGACGTTCCCTTCGATCCCAACGTCAAGGACGGGCGCTCGACCGAGGGCCTCGCTGTGCCGAAGTCGAACTGGGCGAACCGCATCGACGAGCCGCCCTTCGAGGCCTACCAGATCGGCTGCGGCATCACCTTCACCTTCGGTGGTCTCCGGCTCGTGGCCGAGAGCGGGCAGGTGCGCGACACCGACCTCGCTCCCATGCCAGGGCTCTATGCCGCGGGCGAGCTGGTCGGCGGGCTGTTTTACTTCAACTATCCGGGCGGCACCGGCCTGATGTCCGGCGCCGTGTTCGGCAAGACCGCGGGCGAGGGCGCGGCCGCCGCGCTCGCGGGCCGAAAGGTGGGCGCGGCATGACGCCGGGGGCGCCGATCCCTTCCCCGACGACGCGCCGGGCGCTCGAGGCCGCCGGCGTGCCGCCGCTCCGGCTGCCGCTGTTGACCTCGCTCGTCGATGGCAAGGCCGTGGCGGGCGAGGTCGAGTTCGAGGTGCGGGAGAAGTTCACCCGGGAACCCGTCGCGCGCCTCTCCGAAGCCTCGCGCGCCCAGGTCACCGAGGCGGTCAGGGTCGCGCAACGCGCCTTCGAGAAGGGCGCGCCGCCGCCCCATGAGCGCGCAAAGATCCTGCGCCGCGTCGGCGCGCTGCTGGATCGGGACCGCTCGCGCTTCGTCGAAATCATCGTCGCCGAGACGGGCTTCACCCAGGCCGACGCCGCCATGGAGGTCGACCGCTCGATCGTGACCCTGCAGCTCTCGGCGGAGGAGGCCACACGGCTTGCGGGCGAGATGGTGCCGTTCGGCGCCTCGCCCGGCCAGCAGGATCGCATCGGCTTCACGTTGCGCGTGCCGGTCGGCATCGTCTGCGCGATCACGCCTTTCAACTCGCCCCTCAATACGGTGCTCCACAAGATCGCCCCGGCGCTTGCCGCCGGCAACGCGGTGCTCCTCAAGCCCTCGAACCTCACGCCGCTAACCTCGGCGCTGCTTTGCGAGCTTTTTCTCGAGGCGGGATTGCCGCCGGCTCTTCTGGGTTTGCTCCAGGGCGGCGGCGATACGGTCGGCTGCCATCTGCTCGAGGAACCGGCGATCGCCTTCTATGCCTTCACCGGCTCGACGCGCGTCGGCAGGATCGTGCAGCAGGCGGCGGGCTTGCGCCGGACACAGCTCGAGCTCGGCAGTATCGCCAGCACCATCGTTTGCGCCGATGCCGACCTCGATCGCGCCGCGGCGAAGATCGCGAACGCCGCCTTTCGCAAGGCCGGGCAGGTCTGCACGTCGGTGCAGCGCCTCTATGCCGAGCGCCAGGTGGCCGAGGAAGTCGCGGCGCGGGTCGTCGCCGAGGCGCGCAGGATGCCGGCCGGAAATCCCTGGAAGCCGGAGACGCGGATCGGGCCGATGATCACGGAGGCCGCGGCGGAACGCGCCGCCGCCTGGGTCGCCGAAGCGACCGGAAGCCAGGCCCGTCTCCTCACGGGCGGCAATCGCGCCGGCGCGGTGATGGAGCCGACGCTGCTCGGCGGGCTGCGCTCCGGCATGCGGGTGCTCGATCAGGAAATCTTCGCGCCGGTGCTCTCGGTTCTGCCCTTCGACGAGCTTTCCGAAGCGGTGGCGGGCGCCAACGACACGCCCTACGGCCTTTCCGCCGGCATTTTCACCCGCGACATCAACGCCGCCATGCGGGCCGCGGAAGCGCTTCGCTTCGGCGCGGTCCATATCAACGAGGCGTCGAGCGCGCGGGGCGACGCCATGCCGTTCGGCGGCGTCAAGGAAAGCGGCTTCGGCCGCGAGGGCCCGCATTACGCCATCCGCGAGGTGACCGAAGAACGCCTCGTCACCATCAACCCCTGACCGACGCGCTTGCGAGAGGATCGCCGATGACCAGCCAGGCGACGCGAAACATCTCCGAGGTCGAAGAACTGTTCGACTACATGGTGCCGAACGCGAACTCGACGCCGGTCGTGGTCAAGGGCGCGGGCACCGAAGTGTGGGATGCAGAGGGCACCCGCTTCCTCGATCTCGAGGCGGGGCCGGGCGTGGTTTCGGTCGGCCATTGCCATCCGCGCATCGTGGACGCGATCAAGAAGCAGGCCGAGCAGCTTCTGCAAAGTCCCGGCCGATTCCACAGCCCCCTCACCCTGAAGCTCGCCAGGCGCATCGCGGCGCTGCTGCAGGACCGGTTGAGGCGGGTCTTTTTCGCCAATAGCGGCGCC
Organism: uncultured Rhodospirillaceae bacterium; assembly: GCA_964569315.1. Taxonomy (GTDB): domain Bacteria; phylum Pseudomonadota; class Alphaproteobacteria; order Dongiales; family Dongiaceae; genus CADEFF01. The sequence goes on from CAZMUZ010000001.1 coordinate 22,363, forward strand.
GAAGCGAATGACGGCGCCATCAAGATCTCGCTGAAGCATGCGATGGCGACCGGCAAGCGCGGCTTCGGCATTTTCGCGCTCGAGCATTCCTTCCACGGCCGGCTGTCGCTCGCCCTGTCGCTGACCGGCATGGCGGCGCGCAAAAAGGGCTTCGGCCCTTATGCCTCGTTCCCGGGGGTCGTCCACATCTCGGCGCCCTATTGCTATCGCTGCCCGCTGGGGTTGGAACCCTCGAGCTGCGGCACGCGCTGCGCCACCGAGATCGAGGAGGCGATGAAGACGAAGGTGCCCGGCGAAGCCGCCATCATGATCGCCGAGCCTATCCTCGGCGTCGGCGGCATCATCGTGCCGCCGGCAGATTACTGGCCGAAGGTGCAGGAGATCCTTCGCCGCCACAACATCATCCTGATCCATGACGAGGTGTTCACGGGGTTCGGCCGAACCGGAAAACTGTTCGGCCACCAGCATTGGGACGTGCAGCCCGACGTCGTCACCTTCGCCAAGGCGATCGGCGGCGGCCTCCCGCTCGGCGGCTTCATCGCCACCGACAAGCTCGCCAGCACCTTCGAGGATGGCGACCATTTCACGACCTTCGGCGCCAACAACCAGGTGGGCATCGCCGCCGGCCATGCCGTGCTCGACGTGATCGCCGACGAGAATCTGCCGGAGCGCGCCGAGACCATCGGAAATCTCCTCATGGAGGGCTTCCGCAAGGCGATGAAGCGCTTCGACTTCATCGGCGATGTGCGCGGCCTCGGGCTGATGATCGGGGTGGAGCTGGTCGAGGACCGCGCAAGCCGCAAGCCGGCGTCGGCGCTGGCGAAGCGCATCCAGGCCGAGATGCGCGACCGCGGCGTGATCATCGGGCTCACCGGCAACTATGGCTGCGTGCTCCGGATCACCCCGCCGCTCGTCATGACCGAAGCGCAGGCGGAGGAGGTACTTGCCCTCTTCACCGACATCTGCGCGAAGGTCGCGCGATGAAGCGCCGAGCGGGAGCGGTATAGGAGCGCAAGCGATGTCGGTACAGCGCGTCAGACGGAAGGAAGCGTTGGCGATACGGGATCCGTGGAAGGGTCGCGGGGAAGACCATGCCGAGTCGGAGGATCCGTTCCGCGACGCCTCGCGCGCGGATTATGTCTATCGGCAGATGCGCCAGGCGATCCGCGACGGCCATTTCCGGCAGGGCGACCGGGTTCGGGAAGAGGATGTCGCGCGCACGCTGGGGGTGAGCCGGACGCCGGTGCGCGAGGCTCTGCGGCAGCTGCAGAGTCACGGACTCCTCGACGTCGCGGCGGGGCGCGGTCTCGGAGTCGTCGCGCTCGACCGGCCGCAGGTGCTGGAGCTTTATACGATGCGCGCGCTGCTCGAAGGGGCGGCGGCGAGGCTCGCGGCGCAGCACGCGACGCCGGCGGAGGTCGCCTATATGCGTCACCTACTCGAGGAATTCCGCAGGACCAGGGATGCGACGCGCCATGCCGCCATCAACCGCGCCTTGCACGACGCGATCTGCGATGCCGCCCATAACCGCTACATGATGCAGTCGCTGCAGCAGCTCGGCGACGCGCTCGCGCTGCTCCAGGGCACGACCTTCTCGGTCAAGGGCCGGCCGGCCACCGCCGATATCGAGCACAGGGCGATCGTCGACGCGATCGCGATTGGCGATCCGGATGCCGCCGAAGTCGCCGCGCGCACCCATATCCGCAACGCCCAGTCGCTCCGCATGCAGATGCTGCCGCTCTAGTTCCAGTCCCGTCAGGGGGAAATCGCGGCCGGCTCGTCGGGGCCGGCCGTCAATCGCAAGGGAGACATCCATGAAGAAAGAAATCATCCGGTCGCCGAAGATCGGCGGCTCCTATTCCAAGACGACGGTCCATGGCACCAAGGCCGGCGGCTTCGTCTTCGTCACCGGTCAGATCGGCAACAAGCCGGGTACGGCGCCGGCCAGCACGCCGCACGAGATCGTCGAGCTCGGTTCGATCGAGGAACAGACCGTGCAGGTCATGGAGAACGTCAAGGCGATCCTCGAACAGGCCGGTACCACGCTCGACAATGTGGTGAAGCGCAACGTCTACATCACCAACAATGCCGAGTATCCGAAGATCTACGAGGTCCTGGAGCGCTATTTCCCGAGCCCCGTCGCCAGCACCGGCGTCATCACGGGGCTCGTGCCGCCGAGCGCCCGCGTCGAGATCGACGTGATCGCGATCGTGCCCGAGAAATAGCCTTTGGGCGGCGCGCCGCCGAAGGAGGGATCGGGAGGGATCCTCTCGGCCTCCGCCGCGAAGATCGCCGGCTGGATCGCTGAGCGGGAACTCTCCTGCGTCGAGATCATGCAAGCCCATCTCGCGCGGATCAAGGCCGTCAACGGCGCCATAAACGCCGTTGTTGCGCTCGATCCCGAGCGCGCGATGCGCGAAGCTGCGGAAGCCGACCGCCGCGTCGCACGGGGCGAACGCCTAGGGCCGCTCCATGGCGTGCCGATCACCGTCAAGGACTCCTTCGATACGGAAGGTCTGGTTTCGACCGCCGGCACGACCGGACGGCGCGGTCATGTGCCCATGCGCGACGCGACGGCGGTGCGTCGGCTGCGCGAAGCGGGCGCAATCCTCATCGGCAAGACCAACACGCCCGAGCTCACCATGGGCAGCGGCACGGAAAACCTGATCCATGGCCGGACCCTCAATCCCTACGATCTTTCGCTGGCGCCCGCCGGCAGTAGCGGCGGCGCTGCCGCCATCGTCGCGGCGGGCGGCGCGGCGCTCGAGCTCGGCAGCGATACCGGCGGCAGCATCCGCAACCCGGCTCATGTCTGCGGCATTGCAGGCCTGAAGCCGACGGCCGGCCGGGTGCCGCTCACCGGGCATATCGTCTCGTTCGATTTCGGCTTTCTCGATTCCCTGACGCAGGTGGGGCCGCTCGCGCGCCGCGTGGAAGATCTGGCGATCGCGCTCTCCGTCATCGCGGGGCCGGACGGTATCGATCCGCTGGTTGCCCCCGTCGCTTTCGAGGATTTCCAGTCGGTTCCGATCGCAGGTCTCCGCGTCGGCTGGTTCGTCAGCAATGGCCGGGTTTCGGCGACGCCGGATGTCGCCGCCGTCACCCGCGCCGCGGCGGCGGCGTTGAAGGATGCAGGGGCTGCGGTCGTCGAATCCATCCCGCCGCCCTTCATCGAGATCGAGGAGGTCTATGCGCGGTTGCGCGACGCCGATGGCGCGAGTTGTATCGCCCGCCTGCTGGAGCGATGCGGGACGACGGAGCTGACGGAGCGCGTCAAGGCGCGCTTCGCGCGGGCGAGGCCGCTCGACGGGCCGGGCGTTTCGGCGCTGGTCGAGCGCACCCAGCAGCTCCGCAGCGCCATGCTGCAATTCATGGGTGCGTTCGACGTGCTGTTGTGTCCGCCGGCGCCCGATGCGGCGCAAAGCTACGAGCGGCTGGAGAAATCGACCTATGAGGATTGGGTCTTCCAGACGGCGTTCAACGTGACCGGCTGGCCGGCCGTGGTGGTTCGCGCCGGTGCCACGACGGAAGGTCTTCCGGTCGGCGTGCAGATCGTCGCCGGTCCCTGGCGCGAGCATGTCGCGCTGGCCGCGGCGCGTACCATCGAGGAACGGCTGGGCGGGTATGTCCCGCCGAGACTTTCCGGCTGATCGGATCGAGCCGCCACCCGCAGCGGCGCGCGCCTGTTCTGTGGACGATGGCGACCCGCCCGTCGTCGAAGCCGAGAGCGGATCAAACCAAACTTGCCGATCGTCTCAGAATTTCTCGATTGTCAGCGAATGGCTTTTGCAGAACCTTGCGGGCGGAGTTGAATTCCGAAGAAGACGATTGATCGGCGCCCTTCGCCGTCGCCGTCTCTCGACGGCCAGGGCGCGAGGGGTTGCATGGAAGGCGGCATGGCGGCGGATCGACCGGTCCGGGAGCCGAGAATTCTGGCGATCGACGCCGGCGGCACGATGACCGACACGATCATCATCGATCGCAGCGGCGATTTCGTGATCGGCAAGGCGCAAACCACGCCGGAAGACGAATCGATCGCCATCGCACGGTCCGCCGAGGACGCATTCGACTACTGGAAACTGCCGCTCCGCGACGGCATGGGCTCCGTGGTCGCCGGTGTCTATTCGGGCACGGCTATGCTGAACCGCCTTCTCGAGCGCCGCGGCCAGCGCGTCGGCGTCATCGTCACCCGGGGCATGGAGGATTATTTCAAGCTCGAGCGGGGGGTGCAGACCCATCTCGGCCTCAGCTATTCCGACCGGCTGCATGTGGTGACGCACCGGCACAGCGTCCCGCTGGTGCCGAAATCGCGCATCCGCGGCGTCGGCGGCCGGGTGGACATGTTCGGCAACGAGGCCATCCCGGTCTATGAGGAGGATGCGCGCAGAGCGGTTCACGACCTGCTCGACGAGAAGGTCGAGGCGATCTGCGTCAGTCTCGTCTTTTCCTACCGGAATCCGTCGCACGAGCAGGCGGTCGGCCGCATCGCCGAAGAGGTGATGGCCGAGCGCGGCCAACGCGTGCCGGTCATGCTCTCCTCGGTGATCTGTCCGACGCGGCTCGATTTTCCTCGCCTCAACACGGTGGTCATCGAGGCTTACGCGGCCGAGCCCAGCCGGCGACAGCTCTTCAGGGTGCGCGAGAAGTTCCGCGATCTCGGCGCCTCCTTCGAGCCGCGCATCATGGCGAGCCATGGCGGGACCATCTCGATGGAGGCGGGCCAGCTCGTGAAGACGCTGGTCTCCGGCCCGATCGGCGGCGTGGTCGGCGTGAAATACCTCGCCGACAAGATCGGCATCGACAATATCGTCTGCTCGGACATCGGCGGGACGAGCTTCGACCTCGCCCTCATCACCGGCGGCGAATACGCGCTCAAGAACGACCCGAGCATCGAGCATTTCAAGCTCAATCTGCCGCTGCTCGAGCTGGATTCGGTGGGGGCGGGCACCGGCAGCTTCGTGCGCATCAACCCGCTCTCGCAGCGCATCGAGATCGGGCCGGACAGCGCCGGGTCGCGCATCGGGCTCTGCTACGCCGAAGGCAAGGTCGATACGGTCTCGATCACCGACTGCAATGTCGTGCTCGGCACCATCAACCCCGACTATTTCCTCGGCGGCGAGATCAAGATCGATCGCGACAAGGCGATCGAAGGCGTGCGCAAGCAGATCGCCGAACCGCTGAAGCTCAGCGTCGAGCGGGCGGCGAGCGGGGTAATCGAGCTCTTCGAGGAGTCGCTGCGGCAGGCAGTCATCACCAAGGTGCTCGGCCGCGGCTTCGAGCCCGTAAGCTACTCGCTCTGCAGCTATGGCGGCGGCGGGCCGCTCCATGTCGGCGGCTATACCGAAGGCATCCCGTTCCGCGACGTGCTGGTGCCGGCCTGGGCCGCCGGCTTCTCCGCCTTCGGCTGCGCCTGCGCGGATTACGAATACCGCTTCGAGCGCCAGATGGATCTCGCCATTCCGCCGAAGAGCTCGGCCGAGGAGCGGCACAGCCTCGGCCAGCGCATCAACGAGGCCTGGGGCGTGCTGTCGGAGGAGGTCCATGCCGAGTTCGCCAAGAGCGGCATCGCGCGCAGCCAGGTCCGCATCAAGCCCTATGTCCGGCTGCAATATATGGGGCAGCTCAACGACCTCGAGGTGGCGAGTCCGGTCGATCGCATCCGGCAGACCGGCGATTTCGAGAAGATTATCGAGGCGTTCGAGGAAACCTACGACCGGGTCTATGCGCGTTCGGCCCGCTCGCCCGAACTCGGCTACTTCGTGACGCGCCTCGTGGCGACCGGCATCGTCGATTGCGAGAAGCCGGCCTTGCCGAACGATGCACTCGCCGGCGAGACGCCGTCGGACTCGGCCTTCAAGGCCATGCGCAAGATCTTCTGGCGCACGCAGACCATCGATGCGCGCATCTACCAGATGGAGGAGCTGCGCGCCGGCAACGTGATCGAGGGGCTCGCCGTGGTCGAGTCGCCGGCCACGACCTTCGTAGTGCCGCCGGGACGTCGCGCACGCCTCGACGCCCATCGCATCTTCCATCTTTCGTGACACGGAAACGGGCCCGCAGATGAACCGCGTTGCCAATGTGACGGATACAGCGCCGAAGACCGCCGGCTGGGACGGCCGTACGCTGCACCAGATGCTGGACGATTCCGAGGCGGCCTTCGCGAAGTCCGGCCGCTGCTTCGGGCTCGACGGGCTTCCCCTCAAGGAAGCCGACCCGATCCGTTTCGAGAAGATCTTCTCGCGGCTGCGTGGCTCGCTCGTCAATGCGCGCGAGACGGCGCTCAACATCTCGGCGAGTCCGATCGTCAAGGAGCTGGGCGAGCTCTGCTTCTGCCTCTATAGCCCGGAAGGCGATTCGATCACGCTCTCCACCGGCATCCTGGTGCATGTCCACACCATGAGCGAAGCGATCAAATACATGCTTCGCAACGACTATGAGGACAATCCGGGAATCAACGACGGCGACATCTTCGTCAACAACGATCCCCATATCGGCAACGTCCATACGGCGGACGTGCAGACCCTGGTGCCGATCTATTGGGAAGGCGAGGTGGTCGGCTGGGCCGGCGGCGTCACCCACGTGATGGATATCGGCTCCAATACGCCCGGCAGCAACGCGGTCGGGCCGACGACGCGCTACGAGGACGGGCTCTATCTGCCTTGCGTGAAATGCGGCGCTAACGACCGCCTGTTCCAGGACCATGTTAAGCGATGCGAGCGCGCCGTTCGTACGCCGATGTACTGGTCGCTGGACGAAAAGACCCGGCTCGCCGGCTGTCACATGATCCGCGCCGCCGTGCAGGCGCTGATCCGCGAGGAAGGCATCGACAGCTACAAGCAGTTCATCCGCGAGGTGCTCGAGGACAGCCGCCGCTCCTTCGTCGAGCGCGTGAAGCAGCTCCTCATTCCCGGCCGCTATGAAGCGCCGGCCTTCATCGACGCGCAATTCGCGGACGAGGCGCGGCTCCCGGCCGAGACGCGCAAGGACATCCTCATGCATTCGCCCTTCACCCTCAGCATCGGCGCCGCCGGCCGGCTCGATGTCGATTTCGAGGGCGCGGGAAAGTGGGGCCTGCACAGCTTCAACTGCACGCCGAGCGCCATGGCGGGCGCGCTCTGGGTGGCGCTGACCCAGACCATCATGCCGAACGACAAGGTCAATGACGGGGCGCATTTCGCGACCGGCATCCATTGCCCGCGCGGTTCCTGGGTCAACCCCGACACATCGACCACGGCCCACGGCAATGCCTGGTACTATCTGGTGCCGTCCTTCGGGGGAATGTTCCGCTCGCTCGGGCGCGCCTTCTATGCGCGCGGCTATGTGGAGGAGGTGATCGCCGGCTACGGCCATGACGGCAACATCCTCCAGGGCGGTGGCATCGACCATCACGGCAACGAATCCGCGGTCTCGAACTTCGAGATGTCCTGCATCGGCGGCGGCGCCGGAACCATCCGGGACGGTCTCGACCATGCCTCGGTGATGTGGAACCCGGAAGGCGACATGGGCGACGTCGAGGCCTGGGAGATGGTGGAGCCGCTGCTCTATCTCGGTCGCAGCGTGAAGACCAATAGCGCGGGAGCCGGCCGCCGTCGCGGCGGATCCGGCTACGAATGCATGCGAATGCTCTGGCACACGGAGACCTACGAGTTGCAGTTCGTCGGCGACGGCGCGGTCTTCTCCTATCCGGGAATCTTCGGTGGCTATCCGGGCTCCTCCGGCTATCGCTTCGCGCTCAAGAACAACGACCTCGAGGAAGTCTTCGCGCGCCGGGCGCCCTATCCGACCGGCGACCGCCATTCGGACGGCAAGCAGGCAACCGATCTCGTCCGCGGCGACGTGGTGCTGGACAAGCGCGCGACCGACCTGCCGGCACCCTTTCGCGAGCGCGACCTCTATCTCTCCTTCATGCGGGGCGGGCCCGGCGTCGGCGATCCCCTCGCGCGGATCGCGGCCGACGTCGCCGTCGACGTGCGGGAGGAGGTGGTTTCCGCGGAAATGGCCGAGCGGATCTATGGCGTGGTGCTCGAGAAATCCGGCGTCAATGTCGATGAGGCGGCCACAGCGGCGCGGAAGAAGGCGTTGCGCGAGGACCGGGCGGTGAAGGCGATGCCGGTGCGCGAATGGCTCGCGAAGGAGCGCGAGGTTCGCGTCATGGCGAAGGATTTCTCGGCGCCCGTCGCCGACATGTATCGCTCGTCGATGAAGCTGTCCCCGGCCTGGGCGGCGCGGTACCGCGCCTTCTGGCATCTGCCGGACGGCTACCAGGTTTGAGCGGGCGCGGGCGAGCAAGGAAGGAAACGGCCGGATGATCCCCAGCTACGACAGCGCTACCCTGCGCGACCTCCTCGAGGGCAAGCTGCCCTGGTCGGAGGTGCACGGCATCATGTCGGCCTTCAAGGATCCCGATCGGTTCGACAAGATGCTGGAGATCCACCAGAGCCGGGTGACGTGGCGGGACCGCATCCTCCTGCCCTATGGGGAGAACCTCTATATCGTGCAGACGGCCGACGCGCGGCGCGTCGTCAAATGCGCTTGCGGCCAGGAGTTCGGCGACTACCGGCAGAACTGGAAGCTGGAAGCGCTGATCCGCGTCCGTTCGAGCCAGGCCGAGATCGAGGAACTCTATCCGAAGATGATGGCCGCGAATGCGGAATGGATGCAGCTCCGGGAATTCATCTGTCCCGGCTGCAAGACGCTGCTGGAAGTGGAAGCGGTTCCGCCCGGCTATCCGATCCTGTTCGACTTCCAGCCGGACCTCGAGGCGTTCTACGAGCAATGGCTCGGCCGCAAGCTGCCAACGAGGGCCTCGACATGAACGCTGCCGGTTGCTAGCGATAGGAACCGTATCGGAGCACTGCCCGAGGCAGCTTTCATCCGATAACGAATGGTTTCATCAAGAGGGCTTCCAGGAATGGATTCTCTCGATCGTCGACAGGGGAGGATCCGATGACCGCCGAACGCAACCGAGCGAACGATAGAATCCTGCCGAAGGCCGGCAGCGGCCTCGTGCATTTCCGCGTGCCCATGCCGATGACGCGACGCAGCTTCGGCAAGGGCATGCTGGCCGCAGGCGCGGCCGGCGCGCTCGGCTTCGGCGCCCGCCCGGCCACGGCTGCGACCGAGGTGCGCTACAACGGATGGCAAGGGCTCGATGCCAGCGTCGATGCCGGCGGCTGGCTCGCGAAGAACGACATCGCGTTGCAGGCCACCTACATCAACTCGAACGAAGAGATCATCGCGGCGGCGCAGGCGGGCGGCATCGGTCAGATGGATATCGTGACGCCGGATGCCTATTTCCTGCCGGCCTATCTTGCGGGCGACTTGCTGCAGGAGCTCGACCTCAGCCGGATCCCGAACTTCGCCAACGTCTTCCCGCAATTCCAGAATTCGCCTGGTATCTCGAAGGACGGCAAGTATTTCGCACTGCCGAACTATTGGGGCTCCTGCCCGCTGATGTGGAACGCCGACCTGGTGCAGGGCACGCCCGACTCCTGGCACGATCTGTTCCGCCCGGAATTCAAGGGCAAGACCGCGATCGTCGAGGACGTGATCGCGGCCACCATGAGCTTCGCCATGGCGGCGACCGGCCGTTCGGACGTCTACAATCTGACCCAGGAGGAGCTCGACAAGACGATCGACCTGCTCATCAAGTTCAAGAAGGAGCAGGCCCTCACCATCGCGCCGAGCTGGGGCGATCTCGCCTCGATGTTCGCGAACGAGGAGATCGTCATTGCGATCGGCTGGGAACCCTGCAGCATCTGGGGCGGCGCCGATGCGAAAAACATCAAATGGGCGGTGCCGAAGGAAGGCGCCATCAATTTCGTCGGTTGCTTCGCCATGGTTCGCGACGCGCCCAACGTCGATGCCGACTATCTGATCCTCAATCAGTCGCTCTCCGCGGAAGCGCAGGCGGCCAATGCCAACGAGGCGTTCGGCGTGATCACCGCCGATGCCGTGCCGCTGCTCACGCCCGAGCAACAGGCGCTCTATCCCTACGCCGACATTCCGAGCTACTTCGAGGCCTCCGGCGGCGCAACCCGCCTCTATCCGATCGAATCGGATGGGACGCACGTGACCTACGACCAGGTCCTGGACGGCTGGGAGAAGTTCCAGCGGGCGTGATGGTTCGAACGCTCCCGTCGACGGCCCTCTGCCGTCGCGACCGATCCACGCAACCGCCTTTCGCGATCCCCTGCCGGGAAAGCGGAAGGCGGCTCGCCGTGCCGACGCGGCGGCTTCCCCGGCGCGGGGAGGCCTGAGCGCCATGGCGCTTGCGCTCCGACGCCCGGCCCACACCGCGCTCGCCGTTCCGTCGGCGGTCTTCTTCCTCGTCTTCTTCGTGGCGCCGGCGCTGCATCTGTTCCTCACCAGCTTCTGGCAGATGCGCGCCTACAGGCTCGCTCGCGATTTCACCCTCGAGAACTACATCGAGGTCTTCACCGGCTACTGGGATTCGATCCTCGTCACCTTCGGGATGGCGATCGTCATCGCCCTCACTACCACCGCCGTCGCCTTCTTCTTCGCCTATAGCGCCCGGTTCGTGGTGCCGCGCTGGGGAAATCTGATGCTGGCGCTGGTGATGTTCACGCTCTTCGGCGGCTACCTCACCAAGATCTATGCCTGGAAGACGATCCTCGGCCCGAGCGGCGCCATCAATTCGGCGCTGATCGCGACGGGCGCGATCGAGCAGCCGATCGACATGTTCCTCTATAGCCCGGTCGCGGTGGTCGTTGCCCTCACGCACTACCTGCTGCCGCTCGCGATCCTGCCGCTCTACGGCTCGTTGCGCTCGATCGGCGATCAATCGGTCGAAGCCGCCTGCGATCTCGGCGCGCGCCGCTGGCGCAGCTTCTTCGACATCATCCTGCCGCAATGCCGGACCGGGCTCGTCGTGAGCTTCACCCTGGCCTTCCTCTTCACCGTCGGGGACTATGTGACGCCGCGCCTGGTAGGGGGGCCGGTCACCTCCATGATGGGCGTCTTCATCCAGAACCAGTTCGGCAGCCGCTTCAACCCGCCGCTCGGCGCCGCCATGTCCTTCTCGATCATCGCGCTTTCCGCGCTCGTCATCGGATTGGCGGTCCTGCTGCTCACCCGCATCGCGAGGCCGCGATGAAGCATCCGGCAGCGCCCGTCTTCGGCTTGCTCACCCTCGCGGTGCTCGTTTTCATCGCGTCGCCCTTCGCGATCCTGACGCTTTTCGCCTTCAGCGAGGGGAGCACGCTCTCCTTCCCGATCACGGGCCTTACGCTCGCCTGGTTCGGCAGGCTCTTCGAGGATCGCGAGTTCTGGGGCGCCTTCTCCAACAGCCTCGTCATCACCGGCAGCGTGGGTGCCGTCTCGACCGTGCTCGGCACCATGTCGGCGATCGCACTCACGCGGGCCGGGCCGCGCACCGGCTCCGCGCTTCGCGGTGCACTCATGGTGCCGCTGATGCTGCCGCCGCTGGTGCTCGGCATCGGACTCCTGACCTATTTCGTCACGCTCGGCATCAAGCTCGATCTCATCACGGTCATTCTCAGCCATGTCGTCTTCACGCAGCCGATCGTGATCCTCATCGTCTATGCGCGGCTCGAGAAGTTCGACGAGGCGGTGATCCACAGCGCGCGCGATCTGGGCGCCACGCCGCTGCAGGCCTTCTTCCAGGTGACGCTGCCGATCATCGGTCCGACCGTGATCGGCGCCGCGCTCGTCGCCATGGCGCTCTCGGTCGACGACTTCATCATCACCTTCTTCACCATTGGCGGCGGCAACACCTTGCCGACCTTCCTATGGGGCATGCTGCGCAAGGGGATGAACCCCTCGATCAATGCCGTGGCGCTGATCCTGATGGCGGTGACCGTCAGCGTGAGCGTTCTCAGCATGCGCTTCATTCGCTATCGCAAGTAACCTCCGGCGGAGCTCGTACATCCCGTGACCCTCGAGAACGGCTTTCTTGCCGACCTGTCGCTGCTCTGTTTCGTCTGCGCGGATCTCGACGAGACGGTACGGCGCTGCGCGACGGAGCTGGGAATCGGCCCCTGGGAAGTCTATGACTTCGCGCCGCCGCGGCTCTTCGACACCGAGATTTCCGGCATGCCCGCGCCCTACCGGATGCGGGTGGCCTTCAGCGCCGTCGGCGGCATGGGCTGGTCGCTGCTGGAGCCGACCGGGGGCACTTCGATCTATGCGGATTTCCTGAAACGGCGCGGGCCCGGCCTGCATCATGTCGCCTTCCTGCATGAGCCGTTGAGCTATGCGGACTGCATCCGCGAGTTCGGCCGCCGCGGCTATGCGGTCGTGCAGAAGGGCGACTATTGTGGCCGCTTCTGCTATCTCGACACCCGCGAACGGGCGCATCTGATCTTCGAACTGATCGAGGATCACAACGCAACCATGCTCGACAGGCTTTACCGTTTCCCCGCGCAGAGCGACGGCACCGGTGCCGCGCCGCTCTTCGACCGGACGGTTTCGGTCGGCCTTGTCACGGGCGATCTCGGCCGGAGTCTCGCCATCTATGCGGACGGGCTCGGCATCGGCCCCTGGTCGGTCGAGGAGCGCGTTTCGCCGGCGATCGCACGCCGCGCCACCGCGCGGATCGGCCGCTATCTCTGGGAGCTGGTCGAGCCGGGCGAGGGGGCTTCCGCCTATCGCGAGCGTCTCGATGCCAAGGACGCAAGCGCCCATTCCATCGGCGTGAGCGGCGGCGACTATGAGGGAACCTTGGCACAGTTGCGGGCGCGCCACATCGATATCGCACCGGCGGACGGTGCCGGCGGCGGCCGCGCCGCCTATCTGGCGACGGAAGACGTTCTCGGTATCAGGCTGAAGCTCTTCGAACGCCAACCGGCCGTGCCTCCCGCGGGAATCCGCTATCCCGGCTGAAGGGGGCGCCCGATCCGGGCTACTGCGCCAGCAGGTCGCTGCGCAGCCAGTTCTCGAACTCCTTGGTCCGGATCGACATCTCCGCCTCGCTGTGCGTGATGATATAGACGTCGTGCGGTGCGGGAATGCGGTAGTCGAACAGCGGTACCAGCGAGCCGTCCTCGAGCCCGACCTTGGCGGTGAGCTGGTCGCCCATCGCGACGCCATGACCCGATCGCGCATATTCGAGCGCGATATGGGTGTCGCGCAGCATGAGTTTCCGCGCCGGTTCCACCTGCGGCTGGCCGACATGGGTGAACCACCATTCCCAATCCTCGTCGGACTCGCCGTAGAGGAGGTCGTAGTTCGTAAGATCCGCCGGCCGGCGCGGCCGCGACGAGGCAAGCAGCTTCGGGCTGCAGACGGGAAAGAACTCGACCTTGGAGAGCAGCACCGTGCGCCGCCCCGGCCCGAAGGTTTCGCCATAGTTGATGGTGAGGTCGGCCTCGGGAATTCCCTCCATCGGCTGCTCGGTATCCGGGATGCCGGTCGGGATGAGGTGGATGTCGATCTCCGGATGGCGATTGAGGAAGCGATGCAGATGCGGCGCGAGCCAGGTCGCGCAGAGCGTCGTCGTCGAGGCGACGGTGATCTGCCCCGTCATCGACAGCGGATTCATGAAATTGAGCGCCGCCTCCATCTTGTCGAAGGAGGCGGAGAGGATCGGCAGCAGGCGGCTCCCCTCCGGCGTGAGGCGAAGCCCGCCCTTGCGCCGGAAGAGCGTGATGCCGACGAGCTCCTCGAGCAGCCGAAGCTGGTGGCTGACCGCCGCGTGGGTCACGCCGAGTTCTTCCGCGGCGCGCTGCATATGGCCGTGGCGGCCCAGCACTTCGAAAGTGCGGAGCGCATTCAGCGGCAGGTTCTGGCGGCGGATCGGCATGAGAAAGCGGAGCCCCGATCGACAAGCGGACTGCATCGGCCCGCAAACATTATTTACAGAAAACCCCAGAAATATTCAATTGTGTGTGAGACCTTCTTGCCAGACCGTGGCAGCTTGGGATCGCCGTCCGCCTCGCTTCTGGCGAGGAAAACCGCCGTCCGGCGGCGTTTTCCTGTTGCGACCGGGTACGGCAGGGTTGCCCGGAACGGGCTTGGGACGAATTCCGGTCGAGCGAGGGGGACTGGGGTGAGATTTGCAGGCAAGCGGGTGCTCGTCACCGGCGCCGCACGCGGTATAGGCCGGGCGGCGGTCGAGGCCTTTCTCCAGGAAGGCGCGACGGTCGCGGTCAATGACCTTAGCGGTGCCGCCGTCGATGCCGCGATCGCCAGCCTCGGCGGCAAGCGGCTCGTCGCAGCGCCCGGCTCGGTCGGCTCCGTCGCCGACTGCGAGGCCATCCTCCGCCGCGCCGTCGAAGGGCTTGGCGGTCTCGACGTGCTCGTCAACAACGCCGGGCTTTATCGCGAGGCGTCGATCGAAGTGACCGACGAGGCGCTATGGGACCGCATCATCGACGTCAATCTGAAGGGCACCTTCTTCGCGAGCCGTGCCGCCGTCCCGCATCTGCGGGAGAGCCGCGGCGTGATCGTCAATCTCGCCTCGGAAGCGGGCGTGATCGGCACGCCGAACGTCGGTGCCTATGCCGCGTCGAAGGCTGGTGTCATCGGCCTCACCCGGGCGCTCGCCATGGAGCTGGCGAACGCGGTGCGGGTGACGTGCGTCTGCCCGGCCCCCACCGATACGCAAATCTTCGACGATACCGCCGCGACCATTCCCAACGTCGACGCCTATCGCGCCGCGCTTCGCAACTACACGCCGATGAAACGGCTCGGCAAACCGGCGGAGATCGCGCGGGCAATTCTCTTTCTGGCATCCGAGGATGCGACCTTCATCACGGGCACGGCACTGATGGTCGATGGCGGTGTGACCGCAGGATCGACCGCGCTGTGATGCGCCACCGCAAGGCGAAGGATTCGCGACCAGGGCGCTGCGGCGCATTCGGATTTCGGCTCGATGCCATTTCGCCTATGATCGCGTTCAAACGGACCCGCCCGGCAGCGTCGCATCGCCGGGCGGCATAACACCCATGGGAGGGAACTCGATGAAACGACTCATTGCCTGTTGCCTGGCGATCGGCGGCTTTGCGCTGATGACAGGAACCGCGTCGCCCGCCAAGGCGGTCGATACGGACAAGCTCGTCTGCGCCTTCACCTTCTGGCCGGGCCAGGGCGTCTACATCCTGGCCGACAAGCTCGGCTACTTCGGCGAAGAGGGCGTGCAGATGGAGTTCGTCCAGGAGGACGACATCCAGATCCAGACCGAGGCGATGGAGGCGGGGCACATCAACTGCAACTCGCGCACCATCGGCGAGTATCTGAGCCGCCCGCGCAACGCCGAGACCAAGGGCAAGGTCGTGGCGGCCATGGATTTCTCGCGCGGCGGCGACGGCGTGATCGCCAGCGGCGACATCAAGGATGTCTGCGATCTCAAGGGCAAGACCTTCGCGATGGAACCGACCCTGCCGGCCAATCTCCTGCTCCAGATCGAGCTCCGGGAGAAGTGCGGCATGACGCTGAACGACCTCAACATCCTGCATATCGCGACGGCCGACGGGCTCGCCGTGTTCGCGGATCCGAAGGTCGACGTGATCGAATCCTACGAGCCGCTGCTCAGCCAGATTCTGGCGGCGAACGTTCGGCCGGGCGCCTACAAGCTCGTGGATTCGGCAGACTATCCGGAGCTGATCGTCGACATCATCTTCCTGCACGAGGAGCTGCTGGAGAAGAATCCGGAGCTCGTGCGCGGGATGCTGCGCGCCGTCTATCGGGCCGCCGATTATTATTTCAAGGAGACGGACAAGGCGCTCGAGATCATGGCGCCGGCCTTCAACCTCACGCCGGCCGAGATGAAGGAGGCGATGGCGGGTCTCAAGCTCGCGACCTATGAAGAGTCGGTCGATCTCTTCGGGACCAACGAGGCGCCGGGTCGCTTCCAGGGGATCTTCGACACGGTGATGCAGCTCAATGTCGAGCAGGGCGTTGCCGACGAGCCGCTGAAATACGGCAATCAGGTCGATGCCTCCTTCCTCGGCAACCTGTTCGAAGGTCACACCCGCTAAGCAGGGTTCGATCACCCGGGAGGGCGCGCTCCGGTGCGCCCTCCCGGTTCGTCTGCGCAGAATGACTTTCTTGCCCGATCGGAAGGAATGCTGATGCCCCGCAATCCCGGCGGCGAACCCGGCCTGTGGAAGCGACTCTTCACGCTGCGCTCCCGGCTGAGCCGTCCGACCGAAATCGGACTCGGCGTTCTCGCCTTCGTTTTCCTGCTGGCGGTCTGGGCGATCGTGGTGGCCACGAGCTCGATCAAGCCGCAATACATGCCCTCGCTGCTCTCGATCGGCGAGGCGCTCTACAGCCTGTTCGTCGATTTCAACTTCGCCGCGGACATCTATATCAGCGTGGTCCGCGTCGCGATCGCCTTCGCGATCGCGGCGGTCATGGCCATTCCGATCGGAATCCTGATGGGCAGCTACCGTGTCTTCGGTGCGCTGGGCGAGCCGGTCATCGATCTCATCCGCTATCTGCCGGTCCCCGCGCTCGTGCCGCTCACGGTCATCTGGCTCGGGATCGGCGAGGGCTCGAAGATCGCCCTGCTCTGGATGGGTACCTTCTTCCAGCTCGTTCTCCTGATCGCCGACGACGCGAAGCGCGTGCCGCAGGAATATGTCGAAACGGCCTACACGCTCGGCGCAAAGCAGCGTCACGTGCTGGGCCTGGTGATCCTGCGCAGCATCCTGCCCACCATGGTGGACAATCTCCGCATCACGCTCGGCTGGTGCTGGAGCTATGTGATCCTGGCCGAGATCGTGGCCTCCAACGAGGGTATCGGCCAGGTGATCTGGGCCTCGCGGCGCTTCGGCAAGACGCCCGAGGTCATGGCGGGCGTGCTCACCATCGGCCTCATCGGCCTGTTGAGCGACCAGCTCATTCGGCTCGCCAGCAAGAAGCTGTTTCCCTATCTGCGGTGAGGCGGGCAGGAGGCTGCGGCATGGACAGGATCGAAAGCGAAGGTGACGGCGAATGACGCAGCATGAGGCGCGCACGGGCGAAGCGGATTTCCTGCGAATCGACCATGTGAGCAAGTGGTTCGGTGGCACCGACGAGCATGCGGGCATGCAGGTGATCGACGACGTCTCGATGACCATCGAGAAGGGGGAACTCGCCGTATTCGTCGGCCCGTCGGGCTGCGGCAAGACGACCCTGATGCGCATCGTGGGCGGGCTCGACCAGCCGAGCAGCGGAACGGTGATGCTCGGCGGCGAGGCGGTCAAGGGGCCGGACCGGCACAAGGGCGTGGTGTTCCAGTCCTATTCCTCCTTCCCCTGGCTCAACGTGCTCGACAACGTGAAGTTCGGCCTCCGCTTCCGCGACGGGCTTTCCGCCAAGGAGAAGGAAGAGATCGCCCGGCATTATGTGGACCTGGTCGGGTTGGTCGGGTTCGAGTCGTTTTACGTGAACAAGATCTCCGGCGGAATGCGGCAGCGCCTGGCGCTCGCGCGCACGCTTGCGGCCGATCCGGATATTCTTCTGATGGACGAACCGTTCGGCGCGCTCGATGCGCAGAACCGGGAGTTCCTGCAGGTCCAGCTTCTCGATATCCGCGAGCGGGAACGCAAGACCATCGTCTTCGTGACGCATGACGTGGACGAGGCCGTGTTTCTCGCGGAACGCGTGTTCATCTTCTCCGCGCGCCCGGCCACCATCATCGAGGAAATCCGCGTCAGCGAAACCCTGCCGGCCAAGCGCGACCTGAAGGTCAAGGACTCCGAGCAGTTCCTCCATCTCCGCAACCGCATCCAGGCGGTGATCCGGACCCAGGCGCGGCGGACCGAGGAAGAGATGCTCCGTGTCGCGGCCCGGCGGCGCTGAGTCGGGATCGACGATGCTTTCCTCGCGCGCGGGATCTCCGTCCCGCGCGCGCCCGGTCCCGACCGAGGCCGCCGTGCCTCTCCCCGCCTCAGGCGGCGGTGTTGCCGCCGTCGATCGGCAGGGCCACGCCGTTGATGTAGCCCGAGGCATCGGACAGCAGGAACAGGATGGCCTCCGCCACCTCCTCCGGCTGGCAAACCCGGCCGATGGGCGTGTTGTTGCCGCTTTCCTTGAACCCTTCGGCTGCGGAAAGGCCGCGAGCGGCATATTCTTCCATCAGCATCGGCGTGTTGGTTTCGCCGGGGCAGACCACATTGACGCGAATGCCCTGCTTGATGTGATCGAGGGCCATGCAGCGGGTCATCTGCACGACGGCACCCTTGCTCGCGCAATAGGCAAAGGCGCGTGTCCCGCCGACGAGCCCCCAGTCGGAGGCGACATTCACGATATTGCCCTTGCCCTGGGCGATCATGCCGGGCAGCGTCGCCCGGCTCATATGGAAGACGCCGTCCACATTCACCGACATTGTCGTACGCCAATGATCGAGCTGCTGGTCGATGGCGGTGCCGTAGAAGAACACCCCGGCACCGTTCACCAGCGCGTCGATGCGCCCGAACCGCTTCACGACGGCCGCCACGGCCTTCTCGCAGGAGGCGAAATCCGTGACCTCGACGGAGAAGAAGGCGGACTTGCCGGCGCCCAGTTCCTTTTCGAGTGCCTTCCCACGCGCCTCGTCGCGTCCGAGCAGCGCCACGGTGGCACCCGCCTTCGCGAGCCGGCGGGCGGTGGCGGCGCCGATGCCGGAGGTGGCACCGGTCACGACGATGATCTTTCCGTTGAGCATATCCCTTTGTTCCTTTCGTCCCGTAATCGACCTTCGGTTGCACACGACCATCGCCTCGAAGGTCGGTGGCGCTCGCGCGCCGTCGGAATAATAGGGACAAGGCTGCGGAGCGCAATCGAACCCTGCATCGGCGAAAAAATGCACGGTGCCAACCAAAATCGGAGGAGACGATGTCCCAGCGTTATTTCCCGATCGGCGAATATGAGGACCGTCGGGCCAAGGTCGAGAAGGAACTCGCCCGGCGCGGCTATACGGCGGCGGTGATCTGGGGTCGCGGCGGCGGATTCCACGAACGCGGCCAGGACACGCTCTACCTCACCAACTACTACTCCGGCGCTTCCGGCCAGGAGCCGGACAATGCGCTGCTCAATGCGCGGTCCTTCTGCGCGCTCATCATGGAGGTGGGCAAGGAGCCCGAGCTCCATATCGACATGCCCGGCCGGCGGCCCGATCTCTACGCGATCGACCGCATCGAGGATCACTACGATCCGATCAAGGGCACGGCGGAAGCACTGAAGCGGCGCAAGATCGGCGGACGAGTCGCGCTCGTGGGCGGCGACGTTCTGCCCCACAAATATGCGAAGCAGCTCTTCGCCCAGACGCCCGGCATCGAATGGGTCGAGGAGGAGGATCTCGTCGCGGCCGTCCGCCGCATCAAGAGCCCGCGCGAGATCCAGTGCTATCGCGAGGGCGGCGAGGTGGCGACGCGGGCCATCACGGCCTTCATGGAGAACCTCATCGCCGGCCAGCGCGAATGCGATGCGGCGGCGAAGGCGGCGATCGAGATCATGAAAAGCGGCGGCGGCTTCCTCATGCTGCCCTGCAACCACGGCAAGACGCTGGATTACTGGCTGCGCCAGCCCTTGACCGGCTACAGCACCGACGCGCCGGAGAAGGGCGACATCGTGCGCGGCTGGCTCCTGGGACCGGTCTATCAGGGCTATTACCTCGATCCCGGCCGGACGGCCGTCTGCGGCAGCAAGCCGAGCGCCGACCAGAAGTCCCTTATCGAGGCGACGGCGAACATCGTCGAGCAGGTCATCGCCGCAATAAAGCCGGGCGTGAAGGTCATGGATCTCGCGAGGATCGGCGAGCGCCTGACCAGGGAGGCCGGCGGCGGCAAGGACCAGACCTCGACGCAATGGCCGCTCTACGGTCACTGCCTCGGCCTCTTCTGGGAGGACCCCTATATCGGCACCCAGATGTGCAAGGAGTCCGATACCGTCCAGCCGAACATGGTGTTCGGCGTCGAGGCCTTCCTCGGACGCGAGGGCGTCGGCGCGGCGGGTTTCGAGCAGAACCTGATCGTGACGGAGAAAGGCGCTGAAGTTATCACCAAGGCGCCGATGATCTGGTGGTGAGACGGCGGCGTTCGACCCGTCCGCGGCGTCTTCCTACGCGCCCGCGGATGGGCAAACGCACCTAGACCGCGAGGCAAAAAAATCTCGCTGGACCGGGTTCCGAATATAAACATCGTGGCAAGGGGCGCCCGCCGGTCGCGCGCGTCTCTTGAGGGGGTGAGGATGCAGCTCAGCCGAACCGCGTTGCTCGAAGCCTATCGCAAGATGCGGACGATCCGGACCTTCGAGGACAAGGTCCATGACCTGTTCGAGACCGGCGAGCTTCCCGGCTTCGTGCATCTCTACGCGGGCGAGGAAGCGTCCGCCGTCGGGGTCTGCGCGCATCTGGACGACGAGGACCGCATCGTCTCCACCCATCGCGGCCACGGCCACTGCATCGCCAAGGGCTGCGACGTCGAAGGCATGATGCTGGAGCTCTTCGGGCGGCGCGACGGCGTCTGCGGCGGCAAGGGCGGCTCGATGCATATCGCCGATCTCTCCAAGGGCATGATGGGGGCGAACGCGATCGTGGGCGGCGGCCCCCCGCTCGCCTGCGGGGCGGCGCTCGCGGCGAAGACGCTGAAGACCGGCAAGGTCGCCGTGACCTTCACGGGCGACGGCGGCTCGAACCAGGGCACGACCTTCGAGAGCCTCAACCTCGCCTCGGTCTGGAAGCTGCCGCTGATCTTCGTCTTCGAGAACAACGGCTATGCGGAATCGACCGGTTCCGGATGGTCCGTCGCGGGCGGCGACATCGTGCGCCGCGCGCCCGCTTTCGACATGCCGGGCGTCCAGGTGGACGGGTTCGACTTCTTCGCCGTCCACGAGGCGGCGGGCGAGGCGATCGAGCGGGCGCGCCGGGGCGAAGGGCCTACGCTGCTCGAGATCAAGTTCGGTCGTTTCTACGGCCATCACGAGGGCGATGCGCAGACCTACCGCGCGAAGGGGGAGGTGGCGAAGCTGAAGGCGGAGAAGGATCCGCTCGCCGGTTTTCGCACGCGCGTCACGAGCGCGGCGCTGCTGACGGATGCCGATCTCGATGCGATCGATTCGGAGATCGAGACGCTGATCGAGGGTTCGGTGGCGCTCGCCCGCAAATCGCCGATGCCGGATCCGAAGGTCGATCTGCTGACCGACGTCTATATCCGCTATTGACCGGGAGGGTGCTCTAGATGGCGCGCATTCTGACCTACCGGGAGGCGCTGCGCGAAGCGCTGCGGCAGGTGCTCGAGGAAGACCCCACCGTCATCGTGATGGGCGAAGATATTGCCGGCGGCCTCGGTGCGCCGGGCGAGCTCGACGCCTGGGGCGGCGACATGGGCGTGACCAAGGGGCTCTTCGGCCAGTTCGGCCCGGAACGCATTCTCGACACGCCGATCAGCGAATCCGCCTATATCGGCGCCGCGGTCGGGGCGGCGACCTGCGGGTTGCGGCCGATCGCCGAGCTCATGTTCGTCGATTTCATGGGCGTCTGCTTCGACCAGCTTCTGAACCAGGGCGCCAAGTTCCGCTATATGTTCGGCGGCAAGGCGAAGACCCCGGTCGTGATCCGCACCCAGTACGGCGCGGGCTACCGCACGGCGGCGCAGCATTCGCAGTCGCTCTATCCGCTCTTCGCCCATGTGCCGGGGCTCAAGGTCGTGATCCCGTCCACCGCCTACGACGCCAAGGGTCTCCTCATCAGTTCCGTGCGGGACGACGACCCCGTCGTCTTCTTCGAGCACAAGGTCCTCTATGACGAGGCGCGCGACCACGTGCCGGAAGCGCCCTATGCCATCCCCTTCGGCGAAGCGAACTTCGTGCGCGAGGGCGAGGACGTGACGATCGTGGCGATCGGCCGCATGGTGCATGTCGCCAAGCGCGCCGCCGACAAGCTCGCCCAGGAGAAGATCGAGGTCGAGCTCATCGATCCGCGCACCATTTCGCCGCTCGACGAGGATTCGATCCTCGAAAGCGTCGAGAAGACCGGCCGGCTCGTCGTGGTGGACGAGGCGCATCCGCGCTGCGGCATGGCGGCGGACATCGCGGCGCTCGTCGCCGACAAGGCCTTCAAGTCGCTGAAAGCGCCGGTGAAATGCGTGACCGCGCCGCACACGCCCGTGCCCTTCTCGCCGGTGCTGGAGGATGCCTTCATCCCGAGCGACACGGCGGTCGCCGCCGCCGCTCGCACCGTGATGGCCTGATCCCATGAGCGAGAAGATCGCCGCAATCGTCATGCCGAAATGGGGCATGGCGATGGAGGAAGGGACCGTCGTCGCCTGGCATGCGGAAGAAGGCGCCGTCGTGGCGGAAGGCCAGGAAGTGGTCGATGTCGAATCGCCGAAGATCGCCAATGCGATCGAGGCGAAACAGGGCGGGCTCTTGCGCCGCCGGGTCGCGACGCTGGGGGACGTGCTGCCGGTGGGCGGGCTGCTCGGCGTGATCGCCGACGCCGAGGTGCCGGAGGCGGATATCGACGCCTTCGTGGAGGGCTATGTCACGCCGGCGGGCGAAGGCGGCGGTGCCGCGGGCCCGAGCGTCGCCTCGATCGAGGCGGGCGGACTCCGCTTCGCCTATCTCGATCAGGGCTCCGGCGAGCCGCCGCTGGTGCTGATCCATGGCTTCGGCGGCGATCTCGGGAGCTGGATGTTCAACCAGCCGGCACTCGCCGAGACGCGGCGCGTCATCGCCATCGATCTGCCGGGCCATGGCGGCTCGCAGAAGGATGTGGGCGACGGGTCGGTTGCAAGCCTCGCCGCAGCGATCGGCGCTGCGATCGATGCGCTCGGCCTCGCCCGCTATCACCTCGCGGGCCATTCCCTCGGCGGCGCCGTGGCGCTCGCCATCGCCGGGGCGCGGCCGCAGCAGGTTGCCTCGCTCATCCTCGTGGCGAGCGCAGGGCTCGGGCCGGAGATCGATGGCGGCTTCATTGCGGAATTTGCGGCGGCCGAGCGGCGCAAGGAGATGACCGGCGTGGCGCAGATGCTGTTCGCCGATCCGGCGCTGGTGACGCGGAAGCTAGTCGAGGACATGCTGCGCATCAAGCGGATCGACGGGGTGACCGAGGCGATGCGCCGGATCGCTGCCCGCAGCTTCCCGAATGGGCGACAGGCCGAGGATACCGGCGGCAAGTTGCCAGATACGGTGCCGGTGCTGGTGATCTGGGGCGGCAAGGACCGCATTGTGCCGGCTTCCCATGCCGATAAGATTGCCGGGGCGCGGAAGGAGATCTTCCCCGCGGCGGGGCATATGGTGCATGCCGAAGCCTATGCGGAGGTGAACCGCCTGATCGGCGAGTTCTGCGCCGCGAACGGCTGAGGGGCGAAGCCGGCCCTCCGCATGGGAACCCGGGAGTTTGGCGGCATGCGCGATCCGAGAAGCGTCAATCGATGGCGCCGCTTCGACCTCTGGGACGAGCGGCCGCTCCGGCTCGACAAATTCGCGATCGAGGATGCGGCGAACGGCTTCTCCGCCATGGCGGGGCCCGACGACCCCGTGCCGTCGCTGACCGTCGCGGACGGCCGCGTCGTCGAGATGGACGGCGTCGCCGCTGCCGATTTCGACATGCTCGATGCGTTCATCGCCAGCCATCATCTCGACCTTGCGGTGGCACCCGAGGCGATGGCGGTCGATTCCGCGGCCTTCGCCCGCGACCTCGTCGATATCGGCGTGCCACGCGCCAGGCTCGTCCGGCTCGCCCGCGGCATGACGCCTGCGAAGCTCGCCGAGATCGTCGGCATGCTGAGCGCGGTCGAGATCACTTTCGCCCAGGCGAAGTTGCGGGCACGGCGCCAGCCGGGCAACCAGGCGCATGTGACCAACGCCAAGGATTGCCCGCTGCAGCTCGCCGCCGATTCGGCGATTGCCGCGCTGCTCGGCTTCAACGAGGTGGAGACCACGCTTCGCGTCGCGAAGAACTGCTGGGCGGCGGCGCTCGGCTGCGCGGTGGGCGCCGCGGTCGGCAGCGGCGACGCGCTCTTCCAATGCTCGATCGAGGAGGCCGAGGAGCTGCGCATCGGCATGGCGGGCTTCACCTCCTATGCCGAGACCGTGTCGGTCTATGGCACCGAGCAGAGCTTCGTCGATGGCGACGATACGCCCTGGTCGAAGGCGTTCCTGGTCGCGGCTTACGCCTCGCGCGGCATCAAGATGCGAACCACCTCGGGCGCGGGTTCCGAGCTGCTGATGGGCTTCCACAGCGGCAAATCCATGCTCTATCTCGAGGCGCGCTGCCTCTGCGCCGAGCGCGGCATGGGGGTGCAGGGCGTGCAGAATGGCGGCATCGACGGCGCGCCGCTCGCCCATTCGGTGCCGGGCGGCGGGCGCGAGATCATCGGCGAGAACCTGCTCGCGGCCCTGCTCGATCTCGAATGCGCGTCGGGCAACGATGCGCGGATGAGCGAATCCGAGATTCGCGTCGGCGCCAAGATCATGCCGACCCTGATGGCTGGCACCGATCTCGTCACCTCCGGCTTCGGTGCCATCCAGCGCTACGACAATTCCTTCGGCGCCTCGCTCTATAACGGCGAGGAGATCGAGGATTTCCTGGCGTTGCAGCGGGACTACCTCGTCGAAGGCGGCCTGCGGTCGATCGAGCCGGGCGAGGCCTGGGCGGTGCGCGAGCGTGCGGTGGGTGCGATCTCGGCCGTGCTGGAGGAGCTGCAGCTCGCGAGCGTCGCGCCGATCATGCGGGAAAGCGTGGTCGCCGCCAGCGGCTCCGACGAGACCGAGACCTTCTCGCTGGGTGAGGTGGGCCGGATCAGCGATGCGATCAAGGATCGCGGCATCACCGGGATCGACGCGGTGAAGGCGCTGTTGCGGCGCGGCTTCGAGCCCGAGGCGCGCAATCTCTATGGCATGCTGAAGCGCCGCGTCTCGGGCGACTATCTCCAGACCGCCGCGACGATCCGCAATGGCCGCGTCGTGAGCGCCGTCAACGATCCGAACGACTATCGCGGCCCCGGCACCGGCTATGTCATGTCGCCGGAGCGGCGCGCCGAGATCAGCCGCTTCCGGGACGCGGCCGGCCGAGCCGAGATCCTGGCGCAGGAAGGCGCGCTGCAGCGCGAGGAGCAGCGCCGCTATCGGCTGACGGAACGCGGTGCCGCCGCCGTCGGCAAGGATCTGCAGGAGGTCGTGATTGCCCTCAGTCCCGCCTGGAACCTCGCGCTCTTCAAGACGACGGCGAACCACCCGCTCTCTGCGGTGCTGCGCGCGTTGATGGAAGGGATCGAGGCTGGCGGGGGAAAGCCGCGGCTGGTGCGGGTCCGGCACAGCGCCGATACCTCTTTCCTGGCCTTGACCGCGGCGCGGCTCGCGGGCTCGGGCTTCGGGATCGGCATTCAGGCCAAAGGCACGGCCGTGCTGCATCAGCGGGACCGGCTGCCGCACATGAATCTCGAGCTCTTCTCCATGGCGCCCATGGTGACGCTCGACCAGTATCGGGCGCTCGGCCGCAATGCGGCGCGCTACGCCGCCGGCGAGCGGCCGGAGCCGGTGCGAGTGCCCTATGAGGGCGAATCGCTCGGCTCCCGCTTCTATGTGCGCACCGCCATCCTCTATGGCATCGAGACGGCCGCGATCGATCCCGAAGCGCCCCCGATCGAGCTCGAGGCGAGGTATCTGTGACCGGCAAGAAGCTGGACGCGCTCTATCCGCTCGACGAGAAGCAGCCGGAGAAGCTTCTGAGCCGGAGCGGACGGCCCTTCGCGGCGCTCTCCTTCGAAGCGGTCGCAGACGGCACGCTCGACCAGAGCGAGTTCGCCATCACCGCGAAGGCGCTGCATCTGCAGGCGGAAGTGGCGCGGGCCGCGGGGCGGGAATCGGTCGCGCGCAATTTCGAGCGCGCCGCGGAGCTCGTGGGTATCCCGCAGGAGACCGTCATGGAGATCTATGAATGGCTCCGCCCCGGAAGACTGGCGAGCGAGGCGGCGCTGCGGGAGAAAGCCGACTTTCTCAGGCGCGAATACGGCGCCGAGCGGATCGCTTCGATGCTGGAAGAGGCCGCGACGGTCTATGAACGGCGCGGGCTCTTCCGCCCGCGCTACTGAACCGCCGATCCGCTCGATGGCGGGCTGGCCCGCTCCTCAGCCCTTGCCGGTCGAGGGCTTTGCGCCGCCGGAGCCGGGCGCGCCCAGCATGCGGTCGATGAAAGTGTGGCAGACCTTGACGGCGCGCGCCGGCGCATAGGATTTCGGATCGACGGCGAGCGACAGCCAGAGCCCGTCGAAGATCGCGAGCAGGCCGATCGCGGCATCCTCGGCATCGATCTCGATACCCTTCTCCTTCGCCGCCCGCGCGAAGAGGCGCGCGATCGTCTTGCGGTAGTTGCTGT
Organism: uncultured Rhodospirillaceae bacterium; assembly: GCA_964569315.1. Classification (GTDB taxonomy): domain Bacteria; phylum Pseudomonadota; class Alphaproteobacteria; order Dongiales; family Dongiaceae; genus CADEFF01. The sequence goes on from CAZMUZ010000001.1 coordinate 48,629, forward strand.
TGTAGCGTCGGTTCACCACGCGGATCGGCTTGGAGTTCCGCGCCGCGTTCCAGAAGGCGAGATAGGCGGCGAGGATGCGCTTCTCGAACACCGGTGGCGTCATCAACGCCTCGGCCATGGCCTTCAGCCGGAGATCGGCGTCGCGTCCCGCAGCGCGCGCCTGGCGGCCGACCTCCTCGGCCCAGTTCTCCGCCAGACGGCGATAGCTCTCGACCAGCAGGTGATCCTTGCTCTTGAAGTAGTGGCCGAGCAGTCCGCGCGAGACGCCGGCGGCCTCGGCGATGGTTTCGACCGTGGTCCCGGCCATGCCGTGATCGGCGATCGAGTTGAGCACGCCGCGGATCAGCGCCTCCCGGCGGAAGGCGCGGATCTCCGTCTGCCGCGCGGGGCGTTTCAGGCTGGCCGCCATATCCTCTCCTCGATCGCTCTCGCCGGAAGCTTAGCGAAGAAGCCGGCCCGCAAGAACCGGCTCCGCGCAAGTGCCGCAAGGTCCGTCCGTTGCGGCGTCCGCTATCTGCGGCGCCGATCCTGGGAGATCAGGCGTTGTGGCGAACGAGCGCGCCGTCCTTCATGACGAAATGGAGCCGCTGCAACGCGGTGATGTCGTCGAGCGGGTTGCTGCGGGTGGCAACGATATCGGCGAACTTGCCGGGCTCGAGGCTGCCGAGCGAACCTGTCTGTCCGAGCAGGGCGGCTCCGCCCAAGGTTGCCGCCCGGATCGCCTCGGCGGGCGTCATCCCTACGTCGCGCACCATCCGCACGCATTCCTGGGCGTTGGCGCCGTGATGGTTGCCGGGCGCGCCGGCGTCCGTGCCCATCACCAGCGGCACGCCCTCGGCGCGCGCCGCGATCATCGCGTCGCGATGCAATTTCCGCGCGCTCTCGTAGCGGGCAATGAGATAGTCCGGCATCTCCGCGCGGATCGTCGGGTTCTCGATCATCGCCGACATGACGGTGCAGGTCGGCACCAGCACGATGCCGGCTTTTGCCATGGCGACAAGGGCGCCGCGGTCGGCATAGGTGCCATGCTCGAGACTGTCCACCCCGGCGGCGATGGCGAGACGGATGCCTTCGATCGCATGGGCGTGGCAGGCGACGTGGCGGCCGTGATCGTGCGAATGGCGGACAAGCGCCGAAAGCTCGTCGTTGCTGTAATAGCAATCCTCGGCGCGCTCGGTTTCCGGCGCGAGGAACATGCCGGTCACCATGATCTTGATGAAATCGGCGCCCTTCGCCATCTGGCGTCCGGCGGCGGCCTTCAGCTCCTCGGCCGTCTGCGCAAAGTCGTACATGCCCCAATAGTCGGCGGCGCCCGGCGTCTCGATGGAAATGAGCCGGCCCGAGAGGAACATGCGCGGACCCGGAAGCGTGCCGGCCCGGACCTCGTCGCGCACCTCCATCTCGAGATAGTCCCAGCCGCCGCAATCGCGCACGGTGGTGATGCCGCCCTCGAGCGTGCGGGCGGCCGCCTCGGCGGTGTCCTGCCGGATCCGCTCGCGGCTCCGCGCGCCGAAGGCGGCCGTGCCGGTGACGTCGGGATTGAGGGTCAGATGGACATGGCAATCGATCAGCCCCGGCAGCAGCCACGACCCGGACATGTCGAGCACGCGGTCGCCCGGCGCCGGCGTCGGACCGGCGGTCAGGGCTTCGATGCGCCCGTCCCGGATGCAGATCGCCTTTCGCTCGAATCGCCCTTTCGCGACGTCATACACATTGCCGCCGGTAAGCCAGATCATGCTCGTCCGCTCCTTGATGCTGCGTTCATCGCCGGCCGCGCGCCGCCGCCTGGCTTCGGCTCCAGGATTGCAGGATGCCGTCGGCGATCATGGCGATGATCGCGATACCGAGGCCGGCAATGGCGCCTTCGCCGAAGCTTGCCGTGCCGACGCCCTGATAGACGAGCTGGCCGAGACCGACATCGCCCACCAGCGCCGCCACCACCACCATGTAAAGCGCCATGACGATGGTCTGGTTGAGCCCGAGCATGATTTCCGGCATGGCGAGCGGGATCTGCACCTGCCAGAGCAGTTGGCGTCGGCTGCAGCCGAGCGCGCGCGCGGCCTCGATGGATTGCGCCGGCACGCCGCGAAGGCCGCTCTCCATGTAGCGGATCGGCGGCACGATCGCGTAGAGCACGACCGCCAGCATGGCGGAGAACTCGCCGGCCAGGAAAACCATCATGATCGGGATCAGGAACACGAATTGCGGCATGGTCTGCAGCGCGTCGCAGATCGGCCGGATAAGGCGGGAAAACCGGTCGCTGCGCGCCGCGAGGATGCCGATGGCAGAGCCGATCAGGAAAGAGACCATGACCGCGGCACCGCAGAGCTGCACGGTCAGCATCGCCCGGTGCCAGAGGCCGGCGATCAGAATGAACGCCATGCCGGTGAGTGCGAAAAGGGCGAGGCGCGGTCCGCCGGTCTGCCAGGCGAGAGCGGCGATCACGGCCGCGAAGAGCGGCCAGGGCGTGCCTGTGGTGCCGAAGTAGTAGAGGCAGCCGAAGCCGAGCACGGCGCCGAAACCGCGCCAGCGCCAGAGGCGATAGGCGAGCAGCGCGAGCGACGCGATCAGCGCCGCATAGATCGCCGATACCAGAGGGGTCAGGGAAAAGCCCCAGAAGCCGGGCCGCACGGCGCCTTCGAGACCGATCTTGAGCGGGAACAGCACGAAGAAGAGCGCCGCGTTTTTGATCGCGTCGGTGAGGAAGAAATAGTTCACCGTGAACCAGGTCACGGCATCGTTGAGCAGCGGCCCGGGGTCGAGATACCAGCCGGACGGATAGACCCAGAGCGGCGGCAGCAGCGCCGCGAGAAGCAGGCTCCCCGCCAGCATCGCCGCCGCCATCGCCGCGCCGCGCCCGTTCCGCCGCCGCTGCGCTGCCCGGCGGGCCCGGCCGCCATCGACGAAGGCCTGGCCCACACGGTCGAAGAGGATCGCGATGAGGGCGATGACGAGGCCTGCGAGAAGGCTCTGGCCGAAAAGCGACTTGCGGAGCGTGCTCAGCAACTGCCAGCCGATGTCGCTGTAGCCGCCGACGATGGCGGCGAGGATCACCATCGAAAGGGTGGTCATGATCGCCTGATTGATGCCGACGAGGACGCTCGGCATGGCGGCGGGGATGCGCACCCAGAAGAGATGCTGTCGCCGCGTGCAGCCGGCCATGACGCCGGATTCGACCACATCGGCAGGCACTCGCTCGAGCCCCAGCATCACGTTGCGGATCATCGGCGGGCAAGCATAGATCACGCTCGCCACCAGCCCCACGACCGGCCCGTAGCCGAACAGCAGCACGAAGGGAATGAGATAGGCGAGGGCCGGGATCGTCTGCATCACGTCGAGCGACGGCAGCAGCACGCGGCGAAAGCGGGGGTGGCGGAAGGCGAGAACGCCGAGCAGGAGCCCGAGCAGGACCGCGATCGGCACGGCCACCCCCACGAGGGAGAGCGTGTTCATGGTCGGCGCCCAGAAGCCGAACAGCACGACATAGAGACAGGTGCCGATGGCGAGCAGGGCGAGCCGCCCCCCGCCGGCCGCGTGGGCGACGAGCGCCGCCGCCGCCGTCACGGTCAGCCAGGGAAGCCAACCGAGCAGCGCGCGGAGCGCTTCCAGCGGCGCCCGGATGAGGGCGGCGAGGGCACGAAACAGGAGATGGAATCTGTCGGTGAACCAGGCCATCGCCGTATCGAGCGCGGGCTCGATCGGCGGCACGAGATCGGCCGGCCAGGCGAGCAGCCACGGCTCGGTCGCACGCAGGGGATAGAGCAGCAAGGCGAGCAGGGCGATGGCGATCCAGACGAGGGTTGCCGGCCGGATGGCGCTCCAGGCGCGGGGCGTGGGATCGATGGCGCCGGAGAGGCTCACGGTTCGGCTTTCCCGCTCTCGAGCGCGGCCGCGAGCCGCTTGGCCGTGAGGCGCCCGACCGGCCGGCCGGCCGCGTCGGTGACCAGCATGGTCGGGGCATGGATCGAGACGCTCGCGAGGATCTCCGCGAGCGTGGTCTCGGCGCCGATCGCGGGATCGCCGTCGGCGGGTGCGGCGCCTTCGATCGGTTCCGCCAGATCGCCGGCGGTCAACACCATCGACCGCGGCACGTCGCGGGTGAACTGGCGCACGTAGTCGTTGGCCGGATGGAGGATCAGCGCCGCCGGCGTGCCGACCTGGACGATCGAGCCTTCGCGCATGATGGCGATGCGGTCGCCGAGATAGACCGCCTCGAGGAAATCATGCGTGATGAAGGCGACCGTCTTCTTCAGCATCTTCTTCAGCGCGAGGAACTCGGTCTGCATCTGCTTGCGGATCAGCGGGTCGAGCGCGCTGAAGGGCTCGTCGAGGAACCAGAGATCGGGGCCGACCGCGAGACTGCGCGCGAATCCGACGCGCTGCTGCTGGCCGCCCGAAAGCTCCCAGGGGTAGCTGTCTTCGCGGCCTTTCAGCCCGACCAGCTCGATGGTCTCCCGCGCGCGGCGATGCTGCTCCGCTTTCGGCAACCCCTGCACCTTTAGCGGAAAGGCCACGTTCTCCAGCACGGTCTGATGGGCGAAGAGGCCGAAATGCTGGAACACCATGCCCATGCGCCGCCGCCGCACCTCGATGAGCGCGCGTTCGGACATGTCGAGCAGGGATTCTCCGTCGAGCTCCACGCTCCCCGCGGTCGGCTCGATCAGGCGCGAAAGGCAGCGCACGACGGTCGATTTGCCGGAGCCGGAAAGCCCCATCACGACGAAGGACTCGCCGGTCTCGACCGTAAAGCTCACATCGGCTGCGGCTGCGATGAGGCCGAGCTCGGCTGCGGCGGTGCGGATGGCGGAAGGATCGCTCGTGGCGAGATCGATGCCGCGCGCGGCGAGGCGCGCGACAGGCTCCTCGCCATAGAGCTTCCAGAGCCCGCGGCAGGCGATCTTGCTGGTCGAGTGGCTGGATGGGGTCATCATGTCGACTCTGGTCAGCCCCGCTCCGCCGGTTGCAGTCGGCGGAGCGGGGTCGATCCGGGTGCAGGGGAAGGCGGTTGCCCGCCCGCTCCCTGTCGCCTCACTCCGTCCAGGGCTTCCAGACGGCTTCGTTGGCGTCAACCCACGCCTTGGTGACCTCCTCGACCGGCTTCCCGTCCACATCGATCGCGTGGATCAGGTCGATCTGGGTCTTGTTGTCGACCGTCAGCTTCTTCAGCATGCTGTGGGCCGCCGGCCATTTGTCCTTGAGGCCTGCCCAAGCGAGCTTCTTGATCCAGCCGCGATCCCAGTCGCAGTCATAGGTCTTGTCCGGGTTGAGACCCCAGCTCGCATCCTCGTAGCAGCGGTCGTCATAGGCGGGCAGGGCGACGAACTCGCCTTCCATCTCCGAGAAGAGCCAGTGCGGCGTCCAGAACATCGCCAGCACCGGCGCCTTGCGGGCGACCGCCGACTTGATCTCGGTGACGATGGCGCCCTCCGATCCCGCCGGCACCGCGACGAAATTGATGCCCAGCGCATCGAGCCGGTCCTGGTTATGGCCGCCCCATTCGAGGGGGAAATCGACCAGCCGGCCCTTGGGCGCGGTTTCCGGCGTGGCGAAGATCTCGGCACAGTCGTTGAGCGCCTTCCAGTCCGGCAGGCCCGGGCAGAGCTCCTTCACATAGAGCGGATACCAGAAGCTCTGATGCTCCTTGAGCCCGAGGTCCCCGAGGTCCTCGGCCTTGCCGCTGGCAACCGCCTTGTCGAAGATCTCGCCGGAGCCGGTGCCTTCCCAGATCTCGAGCGCGGCGGCGATGTCGCCCGCCTCGATCGCCGCGAACTGCGGCGTGTAGGAGGCCGTCACGAACTCCACGTTGTAACCCATGCGCTTCAGGATCTCGCCGGCGATATGGGTGGTGACGTGCTGGCCGGTCCATTCGTTGATGGCAAGAACGATCGGATCGTTCGATTCCGGCACGGAGGCCGCTTGGGCGGGAAGGGAGAGCGCGGCCGCGCAGGCGGCCGCCAGGATGGCGCCGGAAAGGCGTCGCTTGGCTTGGTCGGTTCGCATTGCTGTCTACCTCAATCGTTGCAGCGGTGATGGATAGGAAGTTCGATCGTCATGTTCAGGCTAGGCGTGTCGCGGGTTCATTCGAAAACGATGCGCGGAAAATAGAGCGATACTCCCCAGGTCGGCTTGTTGACCAATTGGCTGATGCGGAGATCGGCGCAGACGCTGCAGAGCATGTAGGCCTCGACCGGAGCCAGGCCGTGACGCCGGCCGAGCAGCTCGATCATCGAGCGCACCGCGGCGCGCGCAGCCTCCATCAGGTCGTCGGCGATGCCGGACGCGATGTGATAGCCGGCGCCGTCGAGATGGCGGGTGACGGGCCCCGACGTTTCGATCCAGGGCGCCGGAATCCGGGCGTCGCGTTCGAGCTCGATCCTGAGCGCGACCGACATCGGCGCCTCGATCGCGGAGCCGGCGAGCTCGCCATCCCCCTGCGCGGCATGCGTATCGCCGATCGAGAGCAGACCGCCCGCGACCTCGATCGGAAGCCGCAGCACGGCGCCTTCCGCGATGTCGCGCGTGTCGAGATTGCCGCCGACGCGGCGGGGCGGGAGAGCGGTTACCGGCCCCGGCTCGTTCGGGGCGAGCCCGATTGTGCCGGGAAAGGGCTTGAGCGGAACGCGCGCATGTTCGCCGAAAAGCGCCGGCACCTTGCCGCTCGGATCGAATCGCCAGATCGCGAGTTGCGGTTCGCGGAACTCGTCCTCGAGGAGGCCGAAGCCCGGAATGACGCCGCTCCAGCCCCATCCGGCGCTCTTCAGGCCGAGGATGGTGATTTTGAGCGCGTCGCCCGGCTTTGCGCCGTCGACCGCGATCGGGCCGAACAGCGGAAGCAGCGCCGAATAGTCGAGCGCGGCGATGTCGGCGGCGGTCGAATCTGGCTTGATCTGGCCGCCGCCGCCGTCCACGACGTCGACTTCGATCGTGTCGCCGGGCGCCACGGTAAGGACCGGCGAGAGGGCGCGATCCCACCCGAAATGGCGGTGATGGGAATGGAGAGTGTGGTGACGGAGCTTCATGCCGGCTCCGCGGTGCGGTGCGGAGACCCGGCGACGGAATGGCGGGTCTCGTTCGGCATCGCGCGCTCGGGTGCACGCAAACGAACCGGGAGGCGCGGCGAAGCGCAGGCCCAGGGCAGAAAGGGAAATATCGCGAGGAACGAAGTCGGGTACAGGCGGATCATCGTCTTTGAAACACTGGCGACAGACTGTCGGACGGGCGCAGGTCCATGCATGCCGCCGCTCTAGGGAACGATACCGCTACCCCAGACGGTTCCGTGACAGACATTCCACCGCGAGGAACGGACGGTAAGACGGCTTTCGGCGAGCGCAGCCTGACGCCGTGTCACCCTCCCGCAATGGAGCAAAGCCTGCATTCCGTTCCCCATGCCGGCATCGAACACGATGTTCCGTCGGTCTCGATTGCCGGTCGTGCATCCTATTGCAGCAGCTTCACTCGAAAAGTCAACGCGGGCCGGACGAAATTTCCTGTCAGGCAAGACAATTATGGATGTTCGCGACGTTGATACGATTCGGCCGGAACCGTCGCACGGCACGCCCGACCGCTACGGGAGAGTCCCGGCAGATCCTGTGGAATGTCTCGCCGCGCGACGATGAGACCTCTCATATCAATTGCGGAACATGGCGGATTTGCTGGATTAAAGGCACCTGACATTTGACAGGACAATCCGCCGTCACGCAGTATTTGTCATAGGACGTAGTCGCGGAGGATGGCATGGTGGATTGGCTTCCGCAGGACCTTCCGAGCAAGGGGCAGCGCTACCTGGCCATCGCGGAAGCCATGGCGCGCGACATCCGCGACGGCAAGCTTCGGCCGGGGGATCAGCTGCCGACGCATCGCGAACTCGCCTACAAGCTCGGCGTCTCCGTCAGCACGGTGAGCAAGGCCTACGCCGAGGCCACCCGACGTCAATTCATCAGCAGCGAGGTCGGCCGCGGCACCTACGTGCTGCTGCAGGCGCGGTCGGACCGTTCCCGTCAGGTGCTCGCGCTCGAGGATCCGGGCCTCATCGACCTCGGATACAATTGCCCGGTCCTCGACAGCAAGCATACGGGCGCGCTCGCCAAGGCGCTGACGGCGGTCGCCAAAGGCGACCGCTTCGCGCGGCTGCTCGCCTACGAACGCCCCTATCTCGGGCTCGAGGAGCATCGCGCGGCAGGGGCGGCCTGGGTCCGCCGGCAGGGGGTCGAGACCTCGCCCGACAACATCGTCGTCGTCGGCGGTGCGCAACATGGGGGATCGGTTACGCTCGCCTCGGTCTGCCGTCCGGGCGATGTCGTGCTGACGGAGGATCTGACCGATCCGGGAATGAAGTTCCTCTGTGCGAACCTCCAGCTCTCCCTGCGCGGGGTCGAGACGGACGAGCAGGGGTTGCTCCCGGACGCGGTGGAGGCGGCCTGCCGCGGCACGCGCATCAAGGCGCTTTTCTGTATGCCGAACCATCAGAGCCCGACGCTGTCGGTCATGCCGCCGAAGCGCCGCGCCGAGATCGCCGCGATCGCCGCTCGCTACGATTTCACCATCATCGAAAATGACGTCTATGGCGGCTATCTCGAATCGCCGCCGGCGGCGCTGGCGAGCTTCGCCCCCGACCGCACCTACTACTATACGAGCCTGTCCAAGCTGATGGCGCCGGGCCTGCGCATCGGCTATGTCGCGGCCCCGCCGGGCCGCGCCATGGATCTCGTCGCGGGGCTTGGCTCGACGTCCTGGATGACGTCGCACCTCTCCGCCGAGGTCGCCTCCCTCTGGATCAATGACGGCACCGCGGAGAAGCTCGCGAGCTGGCAGCGCAAGGAAATGGCCCGTCGCCACGCTCTGGTGAAGCAGATCCTCATCGGCTGCCGCTATACCGCCCTGCCGACTTCGCTCCATGTCTGGATGCCGGTGCCGTCGCCCTGGCGCGCCGACAATTTCACCAAGCAAGCGCGGCTGCGGGGCGTGGTGGTGACGCCGGGCGAAGTCTTCGTCGTCGGTCACAATTCGGCGCCGCAATCGATCCGCATCAGCCTCGGCGGCGCCACCGCTTCGCGCGTCGAGCTCGAAAAGGGCCTGCATATCCTGCTCGAAGTGTTGAACGGCCGCGTCGAACCGGCGCTGCTGGTGATGTAGCGGACGCGCCTCGCCCCTCGTTTCGTTGCGCTTGTGGCACGACATTCCGCGCCAGAAGTTGCGTGCGCGATCAGCTTTTGGCGCGCCGGATTGTCATGCATCAATGTCCAACTTGACTCGTTTCCGGCCGATTTCTAGGGTCCCCGGCGTCCGTGAGGACCGAAAGTTCGCCCGATTGTCTTACGACAATAGTCACCGTCCGGGCCGTCCGGCGCTGCGCCGGGCGGTGTCGGGTCGCGAAGGGAGCACCGCTTGGATTTCGGCTTCTATCTGCCCTGCTACTGGCCCGACATGTCCTATCCGCCCGACCGGCTCTATGCCGACATGCTGGAACAGGCGAAGCTCGTCGAAGATCTTGGCTTCGTGTCGGTCACGATTCCCGAGCACCACTTCATCAACTATCTCGTCCATCCGAGCACCCTGCTGACCGCGGTCAAGATCGCGAGCGTGACCAAGCGGATGAAGGTCATGACCGCGATCCTGGTGCTGCCGTTTTCCGACATGCGCCGGCTCGCGGGCGAGATCGCGCAGACGGACTGTCTCACCGACGGCCGGCTCGAGCTCGGCGTCGGACGCGGCGCCTTCCAGTACGAGTTCGACCGGTTCGGCATTCCGCTCGCGGAAAGCCGCGAGCGCTTCGTCGACGCGCTGCAGCTCCTCATCAAGCTGTTGACGGAGACCGATGTCTCCTGGAAGAGCAAGTGGTACGATTTTCCGCCGCTCACCACCATGCCGCGGGTGGTGCAGAAGCCGCACCCGCCGATCTGGATCGCGGCGCTGGCGCCGGAGGCGATCTACTCGTCGGTGAAATTCGGCCACCACGTCATGACCACGCCGCTGCGCGACCCCTTCAACGCGGCGAAGGCGCAGGCCGAGGCCTTCTTCAGGGCGCAGCGCGAGGAGGGCGAGAAGGCGAAGCACCTGCTCTTCTCCACGCTCCGCATGACCTACATCGGCACCAGCGAGGCCGATATCCGCGAGAAGCGCCGGATGGCGATGGACAATCATCGTCGCTTCTCCAACGTGTTCGAGACGCCGGGCGAGGTGATCGGCGGCGCCATCAAGCCGCTCGACCGGGTGACGATTTCCGAAGAAGAAGTCGAGAAAGCCCTCATCATCGGCTCGGCCGACTACGTGCTTGAGAAGATGATGGCCTATGGCGATCTCGGCGTTCACAACATGCAGCTCAACGGCACCTTCGGCGCGAGTCATCGCGACGCGATGCGGTCGCTTGAGCTCTTTGCCGAGAAGGTGATGCCGCATTTCGCGGGCACGCCCGGCTCGGTGAGCTGGTCGAACCAGGCGCCGGTCGCGGCGAAGTAGTCGAACGAACCGGAACGGACGTTCCGCAACGGAGAATAGGATTGGCTGAGCGGGCGGGAAGACCCACGGCGAAGACGGCGTCCGGCGCGGGCGCTCGCATCGATGCCGATCGCCTGCATCGCGAGGTCACCATCGTCGACGGGCTGGTGTTCTGGTCGGACGGCACGGCGGACACGCTCCGCCAGGGCAATGTCGCGGCCGTGAACCTGACAGTGTGCGGCTTCCAGGCCGATTTCGCGCGCTGCTGCGACGAGATGGCGATCTGGGCGGACCGTCTGAGCCGGTCCGACGGGCCCTGGCACCCGGTGCTCGCCGCCGCCGATGTCGCCATCGCCCGCAAGCTCGGCAAGGTCGGACTGGTCATGGGCTGGCAGAACATGCGGCCGATCGAGGACAAGCTCGAGCGGCTCGCCTTCTTCCACAAGCTCGGCGTTCGGGTGATGCAACTCACCTACAACGAGCGCAACTTCATCGGCGACGGCTGCCTCGAGCCGCAGAACGGCGGACTCACGGCGCTCGGCCGCGACGCGGTCCGGGAGATGAACCGGCTCGGGATCGCGGTCGATGTAAGCCATGTCGGCGATCGGACCACGCTCGATGCGATCGAAATCTCGTCGAAGCCGGTGCTCGTCACCCACGCGAACGCCCGCGCGATCCACCCGGCCGTGCGCAACCGCAGCGACGAGGTGCTGAAAGCGGTCGCGGCGGCGGGCGGCACCATCGGCGTGGTGATCCATGCCTCGATGTGCTGGGACGGCGATCCCGGTCGTCGCCCGGACCTGACCGACGTGGTGCGCCAGCTCGACTATCTGGTGGACCTCGTCGGCATCGAGCATGTGGCGCTCGGCTCCGACTTCCCTGCGGCGAACGATCTCTCGCCGCTGAAGGCGGTCGTCTCGGCCACGCTCGCGCGCTATCCGGGCTTCATCGGCGAGTTCGCCAAGGCCTTCGGCAACGACATGGCGACGCGCTATCCGGTCGATTGCGGGTCGCCCGCGGCGCTTTCCGCGCTCACGCACGCGCTGGTGGCGCATGGCTGGTCGGCGGCCGACATCGAGGCGTTTTACGGCGGAAACCTGCTTCGCGTCCTGGCCGACATCTGGTCGGGGTGAATCGGGGAGAACGAAATCACGCCCTTCGCGATGGAATCCGGCGCATCGCGGTCGGGAGCGGCGAGACCCAACACGGCCGGCCGAGTGACAATTTCACGGGAGGGCATTCAATGGACGACAAGACGAAACGATCCGGCCTCATGCTCGATGGATCGCTGAACCGCCGCGACTTCCTCGTCGGCACGAGCCTCGCCACCGCGAGCCTGCTCGTCTCCGCCAACCTCAAATCCGGCCTCGCCGCCGACGGTCCGCTGAAGATCGGCTGTCTCGGGCCCTTCACCGGTCCGGCCGCGCGTACCGGCGATGCGATGAAGGAAGGCACCATGCTCGCGATCGAGGACGCGCGGGCGGCGAACGAGATTCCCGTCACGATCGACGGGCAGAAGCGCGACGTCGAGATCGTCTGGATCGACGATCAGTCGAGCCCCGAGGTCGCGGTGAAGGCGCTCAACAGCGCGATCAACCGCGACGGCGTGCAGATGATCATCAATGGCTGGCATTCCTCGGTCGCGCTGGCGGTCATGGATGCCGAGCTCCCCTACAACATCGTCAATCTGGGCAGCCTCGCCGCCTCGCAGTCGATCGCCGACAAGATCCTGGCGGAGCCGGAGAAGTATCGCGGCTATTTCAAGGGATGGCCGTCGGCGAAGGCGGAGGCGGGCATCTACGCCGAGCCGCTGCAGCAGTTCCTCGACAAGGGCATGTGGAAGCCGGCCAACAGGAAGGCGGCGGTCGTCGCCGAGGATACCGATTACGGCAGCTCCTGGGGCCAGAGCATGGTCGAGAGCCTGCAGCGGATCGGGTTCGAGGTGGTGGCCTTCGACAAGGTCGCGCTCGAGCAGACCGAGTTCGCGCCCTTCGTGCTCAAATATCAGGCGGCGAAGGTGTCGGCCGTCGGCATGACCATCAGCGCCAGCGCCGGCGCCTCCAACCTGGTGAAGCAGATCCGCAGCCAGGGCCTGAAGGCGCTCGTGCTCGGTCACGGCCTCACCTGGTTCAACGACTGGGCCGAGCTCACGGGCCAGTCCTCGGACTATGTGCTGTCGATGGATTCGCCGATTCCGATCGCGCCCTGGCAGAAGGACTGGATGGCCCGCTTCCAGGAGAAGTACGGCCACGAAGCCAACCTCACGCCCTCCGGTCTGCCCTACGACTACACGCGGATGGCGATCCAGGTACTGAACCAGGCTGGCACGCTCGACTTCGACACGTTGACGAAGACGATCAAGGCGGCTTCCTACAAGGGCATCTGGAACCTCTACAAATTCGCCGACGGTCCGGGCGAAAAGGCGACCGCGCCGAACGAGATCCTGACCGGCTCCTTCATGGAAGGGCTTTTCTACCCGATGGTCCAGCTCATGAACGGTCAGAAGAAGGTGGTCTATCCCTTCGAATATGCCGAGGCGGAGTTCGTGCCGCCGCCGGGCATCTGACGATCCGATCGCCTTCCGCGACAGCGAACGAAGATCCCGCCGGTCTCGGCCGGCGGGATCGGCGTTTCGTCGCGCGGGCGCTGCACGCACGATGATTTCGATCCTCCGTTCGGTCGATCCCGCGAATCGCCGGCAGCTTGCCGGCGGCCCGCTTGCTATGCTGCCGGCATCCTCTCCCGTTTCCGCGTGAGTTCGCGCCGCCATGTTCCTCGAGGTCAACGACGTCGTCGCCGGCTATACCAAGGAGGTGTCGATCCTCAATGGCGTGCATCTCACCGCCGAGGAAGGCAAGGTCACGGTCATCCTGGGGCCGAACGGCGCCGGGAAATCCACGCTCCTTCGGACCGTCTATGGCTACCTCAAACCGCGGCGCGGCGAGGTCCGCTTCCGAGGCGAGCTGCTGAACGGCAAGCGCCCGAGCGAGATGCTGCGCCATGGCATCGCCTATCTGCTGCAGGGCCACAGCGTCTTTCCGAGCATGTCGGTCGAGGAAAACCTCGAGCTCGGCGCCTGGATCTTCGGCAATGACCGTCAGGCCCGCGCGCGCGCCATCGAGGATGCCTACGACCATTTTCCGCGGCTCAGGGAAAAGCGGCGCAGCGCGGCCGGACTTCTCTCCGGCGGCGAACAGCGCGCCCTCGAGATCGCTCGCCTCGTCATGACCTCGCCCAAGCTGCTGCTGCTCGATGAGCCCTCGGTCGGCCTGATGCCGAAGCTGGTCGATTCCGTCTATGAGGAGATCGCGCGGCTGAAGGACCGCAAGATGACGGTCGTGATGGTCGATCAGAACGTCAAGAAGGCGGTGGCCATCGCCGACCAGGTCTATGTGCTGCGGCTCGGCGCCAACAGCTATGCGGGATCGCAAGCGGATTTCCACGTCCGGATGGACGAGATCGTCAAGGGGTGGCTGTAATGGATTGGAGCATGCTTGCCGACCCGAACATCCTCACCGTCCTGGTGCTCCAGGGGCTGGTGCGCGGCGCGATGTATGCGCTGATGGGGATCGGCCTCTCGCTCATCTTCGGCATTCTCGGCGTGGTCAACTTCGCGCATGGCGAGCTCTTCATGCTCGGCAGCTACGTCATGTATCTCGCGGTCGGCATCCTCGGCATGCCGTTCTATCTCGGCATCGTAGCCGCGGCGGGGGTGGTGTTCGTCTGCGGCGTGGCGATCGAGCGCGGGCTCGTCGAACAGCTCCGCCGTCGCGCCGGCCGCGACTGGATATCGGATTCCTTCGTGCTCACCATCGGCCTCGCCGTGGTGCTGCAGAATCTCGCGCATCTCGTCTTCGGCAGCCGGCAATACGGCGTCGCCGAGCTGGTGGCGGGCTCGATGCCCGTCGGCGACATGGAGATCAGCCTGGAGCGGCTGGCGATCTTCGGCTTTGCCTGCCTTGCCGTGCTGCTGCTCTGGGCCTTCATGAAGTTCGCGCGCACCGGTCGCGCGATCCGGGCCGCTGCGCAGAACGCGGAGGCCGCGGAAACGCTCGGCATCGACGTGCGCAACCTCTTCACCGTGACCTTCGGCCTCGGGGCGGCGTTCGCGGGCGTGGCGGGCGCGCTCCTGATCTCGATCTACCCGGCTTCGCCCACGGTCGGCGCCGAGCCGCTGCTCAAGAGTTTCGCGGTGGTGGTGCTGGGCGGGCTCGGCAACGTCAGCGGCGCGATCGCGGCGGGCCTCCTCCTCGGCGTGCTCGAGGCCTTCACCATCTTCATCGCCGCCGACGGATGGCAGAACGTGCTGACCGCCTATCTCGTGATCCTCGTGTTGCTGGTCCGGCCCGCCGGCCTCTTCGTTCTCGGGGGCAAGCGCGCGTGAGCGGCTCCGACATCCAGGCTTCCGGCGCGACCGCAGCGAGCCCGGCGGCGGATCTGCCTGCTCCCGAAGCCCGGGGTGCGGGCTTGCGCAAATGGGCCATCGTCAAGATCGGCCTGCTCCTGCTGGCGGCGGTGTTCCTGCCGCCCTATTTCGACGACCGCTATCTCACCACGATCCTCATCTCGGTGGTGTTCTTCGGGATCCTCGGGGCGATCTACGACCTGATGGTCGGCTATGCCGGCCTCAACAACTTCGGCTTCGCCGGCGTGCTCGCGATCGGTTCCTACGCCTCGGCCCTCTGCCAGCTCAATTTCGGCACGACGGGCTGGGAGGGGCTGCTGATCGGCGGAACCGCGGCCGGCGCGATCGGCCTCCTCACCGGGATCATCACGCTCCGGCTGCGCGGGCTCTATCTGGGTCTGATGACCTTCTTCGTCGGCGAGACGATCCGGCTCACCATCTCGAATCTGCCGCAATATACCCGCGGCACGCTCGGCCTCACCGTGGCGCCTTTCGAGAACGTCTTCGGCATCGATTTCGCGCGCGGCGCGGACCCGCTCAACTACTACTACCTGCTGCTCCTGCTCGGCGCCGCCATCATGATCTTCATGCACTGGCTGGTGCGTTCCAAGGCGGGGCTGGTCTGGCGCGCCCTGAAGGAGGACGAGACCGCGGCGCGCACGCTGCGCCTTCGCGCCACGCGCTGGAAGCTGCTCAATTTCACCATCGCGAGCTTCCTCACCGGCGTGATGGGCTCCTTCTATGCCCATAATCTCGGCGTGCTCTCGCCGCTCCCGACCGAGTTCGGCGTCGGCCGCACGGTCGAGGTGCTGACGGTCGCCTATGTCGGCGGCCGCGGCACGCTCTGGGGCTCGTTCTTCGCCGCCGCTCTCCTGATCGGGATCCAGGAATATTTCCGCGGGCTCGGCGCCTGGCGGCTGGTCCTCTTCGGCGTGCTGCTGATCCTGGTCATGATCTTCGTGCCCAAGGGGCTCGCGCGCTTCAAGCGGCTACTCCTCTAATGTCCACCGCGCGCCCTCATTTCATAGGCTTGCCCACATGAAGCTCGGTTTCATCGGTCTCGGCAGCATCGGCAATCCGATGGCGGCCAATCTCGTCAAGGCGGGGCACCAGGTCGCGGTCCACGATCTGCAGCGCCAGCGCGCGGATAACCTGTTGGCGCTGGGCGCAGGCTGGGCCAACTCGCCCGCGGAAGCGGCGGTGGGCGCCGAGGTGCTCTTCACCTCGCTGCCCGGACCGAAGCAGGTGCGAGCCGTGCTCGAGGGCGAGAAGGGCGCTATGGGCGCGCTTGCGGCGGGCAGCATCTGGGTCGATCTGAGCACGACCGATCTCGCCCAGACGCGGCGGCTCGCGGCCGAGCTCGCCGCCCGCGACGTCGCGGCGCTGGAAGCGCCGGTCACCGGCGGCGTCGCCAACGCCCACGCCGGCAAGATCACCATCTTCGTCGGCGGTCCGGAGGAGACCTACAGGAAGGTCCTGCCGCTGCTCTCCGTGATGGGGAAGGAGATCATTCATCTGGGGCCGATCGGCAATGCGACGATCGTCAAGCTCATCACCAACTTCATGTGCTTCATCCATGAGGTGGCGCTGGGCGAGGGGCTAGTCCTCGGCACGAGCTACGGAATCGACACGGTGAAGCTCTGGGAGGCCATCAAGGTCAGCTACGCCGACAGCTTCGTCGCGCGGGTGGACGGGCCCGACATCTTCTCCGGCGCCTATGGCGACAGCTTCGCGATCGCGCTCGCCTGCAAGGATATCGGGCTCTCTCTCGCGCTCGCGCGCGACGCGGGCCTGAAGCTGGAGGCGACCGAGCTCATCGACCGCCTCTATGGCGAAGCGCGCGCGCGCTACGGCGATGCGGCCGGCTGCCTCCATCCCGTGCGGATGATCGAGGAACGGAGCGGGATCTCGCTGCAGCGCGACCTGCCCGTAACAGGAGCTGCATGATGAACGCACCCAGGATTCCGGCCGAGATGAAGGCCGTCGTCACCACCGGCCATGGCCGGCTCGACAAGCTCGACTACCGGACCGTGCCTGTCCCCGCCCCGGCGGCGGACGAGGTGCTGGTGAAGGTCGCCGCTTGCGGCCTCAACAACACGGACATCTGGACCAGAGAGGGCCGCTACGGCACCGAGGAGGACCCGGCCGCGGTCGCCGGCCCCGGCCGTACGCCCGCGAATTTTCCGCAGATCCAGGGCGCCGACATCGTGGGCACGATCGTCGCCGTCGGCAGCGGCGTCGCGGCAACGCGCATCGGCGAGCGCGTCATCGTCGACAATACGATCTATGGCGAGGACGAGACCGGCACGGGCTATATCGGGTCGATCGGCGGCACCCATCCGGGCGGCTATGCCGAATATTGCGCCGTGCCGGCGGTATCGGCCTTTGCGGTGAGAACGTCGCTCTCGGATGCGGAGCTCGCGACCTTCCCCTGCGCCTACTCGACCGCCGAGCATATGCTGTCGCGCGCCGGTCTCGCGGCGGGCGAAACCGTGCTCGTCACCGGCGCCTCGGGGGGCGTGGGCTCGGCGCTGATCCAGCTTGCCCAGGCCCGCGGCGCAAAGGCGGTCGGTGTCGCGCGCGCGAGCAAGCTCGACTGGGTGCGGAAGCTCGGCCCGGTCGCCGCGGTCGATTCCGACGCCCCGGATTTCGCCGAGGCGGTTCGGCGCGCGATCGGCCGTCCCAGCGTCGAGGTGGTGGCCGATGTCGTCGGCGGCCGGCATATGGGCGCGCTGCTGGGATTGCTGCGGCCGCTCGGCCGCTACGTCACCGCGGGCGCCATCGCCGGCCCGATGGTCTCGCTCGACCTCCGCACGATCTATCTGAAGCATCTGGAGCTTTCCGGCATCAGCCTCGGCCGGCCGGAGGATTTCCGGGCGCTGCTCGGCTATATCGAGGCGGGCAAGGTGAAGCCGCTGCTGCACAAGACCTTTCCGCTCGCCGAGATCAGGCGCGCACAGACCGAGTTCATGCAGAAGAACTTCACCGGCAAGCTGGTGGTGCTGCCGTGACGAGGAAGGCCCGCGGGGTCCCGCAACCGCTCCGCCGGCGCTCAGTGGCCGAGATAGGCCTCGACCACGGCCGGGTTCTCGCGCACCTCGGCCGGCGTGCCATGCGCGATGGTGCGGCCCGCATTCAGCACGAAGACGCGCTCGCAAAGCGTCATCACATGCGGCATCTCGTGGCTGATCAGCAGGAACGCCGTGCCGCGCTCGCGGTTGAGTTCGAGAATGATCTCGATCAGCCGCTCGATGAGGGCGGGATTGATGCCGTTGAAGGGCTCGTCCAGCAGGACCAGCGCGGGGTCCGCCATCATGGTGCGCACGAACTCGAGCAGCTTCTTCTGCCCGCCCGAAATCTCGATCGCGAGCTGCTGTGCGAGCCCGGCGAGGCGCGCCGTCTCCAGGAGCCGGTATGCGCGTTCGTGCGCCTCGGCGCGGCTCAGCGGCAGGGTGTGCGCCGCCACCATCATGTTCTCGAGCAGCGTCATTTCGTTGAAGACGCGCGCGACCTGAAAGGTGCGCCCGACGCCCATCTCGGCCACGCCCTCGATGGATTTGCGGGTTGTCTCCACGCCTTTGAGGCGGATCGATCCGCCGTCTGCGGGCGACATGCCGGTGATGACGTCGAAGAGCGTGGTCTTGCCGGCGCCGTTCGGACCGATCACGCCATGGATGCTTTTTGCCGGCAGATGCAGGTCTATCCCGTCCAGCACGGTCAATGCGCCGAACCGCTTTACCAGCTTCTCGATCTCCAGCAGATGCATCCGGCGTTCTCCATCTTCGCAGCGCCAGCGGCGGCGCGCCTCAGGAGCGCCGCGTCTGCCGGCCACGAATATTCGGCGTTTCAGTCGGAGATGTGAATAACCTCGAGGGTCGCGACGCGCAAGATAATAACGGTCGAAAACGACGAAAGTAATAATCCGAACATTGGTGAAATGAAATGCCGTCGATCGCATGCCGGCGTGCGACGCGATCGAGATGCGGCGACAGGGCGCGCGCCGAAGGAGTGAGGGAACGATGACGTCCGGTGACGAGACCCGACTGGCGCGGCGCGCGCCGGCGCTGACGCTGCAGGATCATGGGCCGCAGATCGACATGGTGCGGATGCGCGCCTATCGGATGGGCCGCGCCCAGGCCGAGCTCAAGCGCGCCGGTTGCGTGGCGGCGCTGCTGTTCGACCCGGTGAATGTGCGCTACGCGACCGGCACCAGCTCGCACTCGGTCTTCATGTTTCATGTGCCGAGCCGCTATGCGGTGCTGCCCGCCGAGGGCAAGGCGGTCATGTTCGAGATGGTCGGCCTCGAGCATACGGCGAAGGCGATCGAGACGGTCGGCGAGGTGCGCACGGCGCGCAGCTTCACCTTCTTCGCCGCCGGCCCGCGCGTCGAGGAGCAGGCGCGCAAATGGGCGGCGGAGGTCGCGGACCTGCTGCGCGGGATCGGCGGCAAGGAGCGCAAGATCGCGGTCGATCGCATCGAGCCGGTCGGGCTCGCGGCGCTCCAGGAACTCGGCTTCACCATCGTCAACGCGCAAGGGCTGATGGAATATGCCCGCGTCATCAAGTCCGAGGACGAGATCGGCTGCATGACCGCGGCGATCAGCGTCGGCGAATCCGGCATCGCCCGGATGCGCGAGGCGCTTCGCCCGGGCATGACCGAGAACGAGCTCTGGTCGCTCCTGCATCAGGCGAACATTGCGCAGGGCGGCGAATGGATCGAGGCGCGGCTTCTCTCCTCCGGCGGCAACATCAATCCCTGGGGCAAGGAGTGCTGCGACAAGATCATCCGCGCGGGCGAGCTCGTCGCCTTCGACACCGACATGGTCGGCCCCTTCGGCTATTGCGTGGATGTCTCGCGGACCCTCCTCTGCAAGCCCGGCAAGGCGACCGACGAGCAACGCCGGCTCTACGGCATCGCCGCCGAGCAGCTCGCGCACAATCTGGAGCTGGTGAAGCCCGGCCGCAGCTTCCGCGAATATTCCGAGAAGGCCTGGAAGATTCCGGCCGAGTTCATCAAGAACCGCTACTCCGTCCTCATGCACGGCATCGGGCTCTGCGACGAATACCCGTCGATCGCCCACCAGATCGACTGGGAGGGGGTCGGCTTCGACGGCACGCTCGAGGAAGGCATGACGCTCTGCGTCGAGAGTTTCATCGGCTCCGAGGGCGGCATCGAAGGGGTGAAGCTCGAGGAGCAGGTGCTGGTGACGAAGCAGGGCTACCAGAAGCTCACCACCTTCCCCTATGAGGAGGAGCTGCTCGGCTGATGCGCGACCGGCCCGAACCGCAAAGGAGCGAAGAGTGATCTACGAGCTGCGCCACTATGTTCCGGCGGCGGGCCGCGCGAAGGCGCTGCAGGACCGGTTCGAGCATGCGACGCTTGCCCTTTTCGCGCGGGCCGGCATCGTCGTGGATGACTACTGGATCGCCGACGAGAGCGGCGAAATCTGGTACGTCGTCCGGTGGGAGAGCGTGGCCGCGATGGCGGCCGGCTGGGCGGCCTTCCGGGATAATCCGGAATGGCTCGCCCTCAAGAAAGAGAGCGAGGCCGCGGGCAGCCTTGTCGAGCGTATCGACAAGACGGTGCTGACGCGGCCCGCCTACTTCGAGCCGCCGCGCTGACTGCGGGTCGGGAACTCAGGACGCGACCGAAAGCGGCCGGTCGAAGGCGACCATCGCGCGCAGCCGCTGACGATCGATCTTGCGATTGGGCAGGAGCGGGAACTCGTCGAACCGCGCGATATGGGCGGGCCAGGCGAACCGCGGCAGGCGCTCGACGCAGATCCGCCGGAGCTCGGCCTCGAGCCCCGGCACCGCTGCGGCCTTGACCCCCACGACGATATCGGTTTCGCCGGATGCGGCCGGCATGGCGTAGCAGACCGCTTCATGCACCGCCGGATGGCGCTTCAGCGTCGCCTCGATCTCGCCGAGATCGAAGCGGTGGCCGCGCAGCTTCACCATCTGGTCCTTGCGGCCGACGAAATAGGCCTGTCCGTCCTTCGCCATGAAGCCGAGATCGCCGGTACGGTAGGAGTCGGGGCGGCCATGCAGCCGCTTCGAGGCGGTCAGTTCCGGATCGTTCCAGTAGCCGCTGGTGATGGCGGGGCCGAAGGCGCAGATTTCGCCGATCTGTCCCTGCGGCACTTCGTTGCCGTCCTCGTCGCACATGATCATCCGGTAGTCCGGGCAGACCGGACCGAGCGGCAGGGATTGCATATCCGTCGGCAAGGGTCCTTCGATGACGTGATGCGTGACGTTAGGCGCTTCCGTCGAGCCATAGGTCGTGGTGAAGCGCGCCTTCGGGAAGGCGGCCATGCCCGCGCGCAGCACGGCGGGCGGAAGCGCTTCGCCATGCGTCTTGAAAAGCCGCAGGCTGCGCAGGTCGTGCCGCTCGATCTCGCCGCTTTCGAGGAGCAGCCGCAGCGCCGTTGCCGACGACGCCCAGATCGTCGTCCGGTCGCGTTCCATCAGCTCCGACATCAGCGCAGGAAACATGATCTCCTGGTCGGTGCAGAGATAGAGATGGGATCCGACCGTCGGGAGGTGGAAGAGATTGGGCGAAAGGTAATGCATCGGCCGCTGGCTGAGGCGACGGTCCGTGGGGGTCATCCCGTCCGCCTTCGCCATCCAGATCGTGTTGGCGGTCATGCTGCCGTGGGTGATCATCACCCCCTTCGGCACGCCCGTGGAGCCCGAGGTGAAGACGATGGCGGCAAGGTCGTCGGGCCCGACCGGCGCGGTGTCGGCAAGCGGATCGACGGAGCGCAGCAGGTCGTCGAGCCCGTGACCCGCCTGCGGGCCCCGGCCCGGCTCGATCTCCAGAATGGGCGGCAGATCCGCCATGCCGCCTTCCTTGATCAGACGGCGCTTCATCTCGCCGTCGGTAAGGAGGATACGCGGGCGCACCGCAGTCAGGATCGTGCCCAGCCGTGCCGGCGGACCCTGATATTGCAGCCCGACATAGGCGCCGCCGGCGGCAAGCGTGCCGTAGATCGCCTGGAAGGCTTCGAGGCTCTTCGGCAGGCAGAGCGCCACCCGGTCGCCGATCCGCAAGGCGGCTTCGCGCTGCAGCCACGCGGCGAAGCGCAGCATGCCGTCGCGCAGCGCAAGGAAGGTCAGATGTCCGGCGGACGAGGTGACGGCGGTCCGGGAGCGCCATTCGGGCGGCATGGTGACGAGCCCGCGGACGACTGGGTAGTGCGACATCCTGGTAAGCCTGCCCCCCGTATTCCCCGACACTCCACCCGGCGGCCGTCTCGAAGTCAATGGCGGTGGGCGGCGAAGGCGCGATGGCGATGCAGACCCGAACGGGGATTGCATCGTCCCTTTGACGCAGCTAGGTCCTGGCCTTCGTTCTTCGCTTTGAGCCGCGGAAAGGTTTCCCTCGGATGGCTTTCCCCGGCCCCGCAGGGACTGCCTCGGGCGATTCCGCTTCCGCCAGCAGCCAGTCGCGGAAGGCTCGCGCGCTGCGCCGGGCGAGCGCCGCGCGCGGATAGGTCAGGAAATATCCGTAGCCTTCGAGCCTGAGGTCGAACGGCTCGATGAGCCGGCCGAGCGCGATGTCGTCCGCAACCAGGCTGTCGGCGAGCGCGAAGCCCTGGCCGTCGATCGCCGCCTGGATATAGACGTTCGGGTCGTTGATGGTGACTTCGCGGATGTGCGCCGGCGGTGTCACGCCGGCGCGTTTCAGCCATGTCGTCCAGGCATCGCGGGTCACCTCGTCGCGCAGCAGCATGTGATGCTGCAGGTGCGTGGGCGAGGCGAGGGGCAGCGGTCCGTCGCGCAGCTTCGGGCTGCAGACCGGTGCGAGCGGCGCTGCGAAGAGCAGCTCCGATTGCAGTCCCGGCGCCGCGGCATCGAGTGCATGCCAGCGGATCGCCATATCGACCTCGGCGAAATCCGCGGTCGATTCCGGGTGCTGCAGTCGAAGCTTGATCGCCGGATGGCGCTGCGAGAAGCCGGCCAGCCGCTTCGACAGCCAGTGGGCGGCGAAATAGGTGCTGAGGGCCACCGTGAGCTTCGCTTCGTCCTCCGCGGCCGGCAGCACGGCTGCGATGCCTTCGGCGATGTCGGCAAGCGCCTGCTGCAGGATCGGAAGCAGCCGCTGCGCCTCGGCGGTCAAGGCGATGCCGCGGCCTTCGCGCCGGAAGAGCGGGCCGCGGATCTCCTCTTCCAGCAGCCGCACCTGATAGCTGACAGCCCCTTGCGTGACGCCGAGTTCCCCGGCGGCGCGTGTGAAGCTGCCGAGCCGGGCCACCGCCTCGAAGGCGCGGAGCGCGGCAAGCGAGGGGATCGTCGGACGCATCGCCTCATGTTATCAAATTCACTAATAAGTTTCTGCAGAAAACTCGTTTGAATCCCAAACAAACGCTGCAGTAACGTCAGCACAACACAAAAATAATCAATGCTTTGGGGGATGTCCCCCGAGCGGAGGAATGCCCATGAATCAAGCCTTCCCGCCCCGCTCAGGGTTTTCGCTCGATGCCGGCCGCTTCGATCCGGCGGCCGAGCGCTCCTTCACCTTGCCGGCCTCCTGGTATTTCGATCCGGCAATCTATCGGGCGGAGCATGAGGCGATCTTTTATCGGAACTGGATCTATCAGTGCCATGCGAGCGACCTGCCGAATCCGGGCGACTACCATGTGGGCCAGGTCGCGGATCAGAGCATCGCCATCATGCGCGGACCCGATGGCATGCTCCGCGCCTTTTATAACGTCTGCAGCCATCGCGCCCATCCGCTTCTCGAGGGCGAGGGGAATGCGCCGCTCATCATCTGCCCCTATCACCAGTGGTGCTATCGCTCGGACGGTGGCTTCCGCGGCGCGCGCGGCCGCGCGACGCTCAAGGACTGGATTCCGGAGAATGCCGACCTCAAGGAGGTGCGGCTCGAGAACTATGGCGGATTCCTCTTCGTCAATCTCGATCGCGACGCCAGGCCGCTGATCGAGCTCGCACCGAAATTCGTCAAGGACATGTACAAGGCCTGCCCGCGGCTCGACGAGCTGGTGCGGGCGGAGCGCTGGGAGCGGGATGTGGCGGCCAACTGGAAGACCGTCGTCGACAATAATCACGAGTGCTATCACTGCCAGGCCAACCACAAGACGCTGATGGAGCTCGTCGATTACGACAACAAGGCGCATTGGTCCGACGACGGCATCACCTTCAGCCACGCGATCGAGAACCGGTCCCTCGAGAACGGCGCCTATGCGTTGAAGCCCGAAGAGGTCGAGCAGCATTCGCTCTTCGGCTACATCTGGCCGACGGTGATCCCGCTCATGTATCCGGGCTCGCCGAGCCTTGCCATGTTCCAGATCATTCCGACCGGGGTGGAGACGACGCGCGAGCGCTGGGACTTCTACTTCACGCACAAAGTGCCGACCGAGCAGGAGCGCCGCTTCATCGACTACATCAAGAACGTGCTCGTGCCGGAGGATGTCGGGCTCTGCGAGCAGGTGCAGAAGGGGCTGCATTCGCGCGGCTACAGCCAGGGACGCTTCGTGGTGGACCGGAGCCACAACGAGTTCAGCGAGCATCACGTCCATTTTTTCCAGAAGTTCGTGCATGACGCGCTGATGGGCGCATGACTGCAGGACCGGCGCCGAGCGCAAGAACGCTGCCCGATTCCTATTGGGCGGCGACCGCCGAGCCGGCGGCGCCCACGCCGGCGCTCGCGGGCGATCGGCGCGCCGATATATGCATCGTCGGCGGCGGCTATGCGGGGCTTTCGGCCGCGCTGCATCTTGCCGAGGCAGGCGCGGCGGTCACGCTGCTGGAGGCGGCGGAGCCGGGCTGGGGTGCCTCCGGCCGCAATGGCGGGCAGATCATCCCGGGCTTCAAGGCGGAGCGGAGCGAGCTCGTGCGTCGCCTCGGCGAAGCGCGGGGCGGGCGTCTCTTCGACTGGTCCGGCAGCTTCGTCGATTTCACGCTGGACCTGATCGAGCGCCACGGCATCGCCTGTCAGGCGAGCCGGCCGGGCTGGATCCAGCCGGCGCACTCCGCCGGAATCTTGCGCGACTACGAACGCCGCGCCGCCGAGTGGCAAGCGCGGGGGATCGCGGCGCGCATCCTCGATGCGGCGGAGTCGGAAAGGCTGCTCGGCACCGGCTGGTACAAAGGCGCCTATCTCGATCCGCGCGGCGGCCGGCTGCAGCCCCTCAGCTATGCGCGCGGCCTCGCCCGCGCGGCGCTGAAGGCCGGTGCGCAGATCCATGGCGATACGCTGGTCCGCGACGTGACGCGCGGGCCGAAAGGCTGGCGCGTGGCGACGGCGGAGGGCGTCGTCGAGGCGGATCGCGTGCTGCTCTGCACCAACGCCTATAGCGCCCTTGCCGGCGGCGAAGCGCCCTGGCCGGGTCTCGCGCGGAGCGTCGTTCCGGTGCCGAGCTACATGGTCGCGACCGCACCCCTCGGCGAGAATGTGCGCCGCACGATCCTGCCCGAGGGCCACACCGCGGCCGATCTCAAGCGGCTCACCAACCATTTCCGCCTCGAGCCCGACGGGCGGCTGCTTTTCGGCGGCCGCGGCGGGCTCAGGGACGACGGATCGGAATCGGGCTTCGCGCCGGTCGTCGAAAAGCTCCGCGAGTTCTTCCCGCAGCTCGGCCCCATCGCCTGCGACTATTCCTGGAGCGGCCGGGTCGCGCTCACCCTCGACCATGTGCCGCATCTGCACGAGCCCGCCCCGGGGCTGCACGCGGCGCTCGGCTGCAACGGCCGCGGCGTCGGCATGGCGACGGCGATGGGCAAGGTGGCCGCCGACCGGCTTCTCGGGCGTCCGCTCGAGGAATGCCCGGTGCCGGTGTCGCCGATCCGGCCGATCCCGTTCCATGGGTTCCGCCTGCCGGCGATGCAGGCCACGGTCTGGTGGAAGGCGCTGCGCGACGCGCGCGAGCGCGCCGCCTCCTGATTCCCGTGGGTGCGCTTCCGCTAGAGGCTTGCGGCTGAAGCGCGGGGCACCAGCCAGCGATGCAGGAGCAATCCGAGGATGCCGCAGAGCGCGATGACGCCGGCCATGGGACGCGCCGTGTCGTCGTGGATGGCGCCGACCGCCGCTGCGGCGGCGGCCGCAATGCCGAACTGGATCGTGCCAAGCAGGGCGGATGCCATGCCGGCCTGGGCGCCTTGCGGCGCCATGGCGAGCGCCGTCGCGTTCGGTGCGATCACGCCGACGCAGGTCACGAAGATGAAGAGCGGAACGGCGAGGCCCCAGAAGCCGCCGATCCCGGCGGCGGCGGCGACCAGCAGCGCGAGGCCGGCGACGGCCTGCACGACATTGGCCGCGCGAAGGATGCGATCCGCGCCGTAGCGATGGACGACACGGCCGTTCACCTGCGAGACCAGGATAAGGCCGAAAGCGTTGGTGCCGAAGATCCAGCCGAAATGCTCCGGGGCGACGCCCAGCAATTCGATAAAAACGAAGGGCGAGCCGGCGATATAGGCGAACATCCCGCCGGAGCTCAGCGCCGTCGCGAGGCAGCAGCCGAGAAAATGCCGGTCGCGGAGCAAGCCCGAATAGCGGAGGAAGATGTCGCCGAGAGCGAGCGGTCGCGCGGTCGCGGCATCGTGCGTCTCCGGCAGCCGCAGCAGCACGGCCGCGAGGCAGGCAATGCCGAGGCCCGTCAGCACCCAGAAGATCGCCGACCATCCGAAGGCGAGCAGCACATACCCGCCGATGAGCGGCGCCAGGATCGGCGCCACGCCCATGATCAGCATCAGCAGCGAGAAGATGCGCGCCGTCTCCTGCGGCGCGAAGAGGTCGCGCACCATGGCGCGCGCCACGACGGCGCCCGCGCAGGCGCCGACGGCCTGGAGGAAGCGGAGCCCGATCAGCGCCTCGATGTCGGGGGCGAGCGCGCAGGCGGCGGAGGCGAGGATGAAAAGCAGCAATCCGGCATAGAGCGGGCGCTTGCGGCCGAAGCGGTCGGCGAGCGGGCCGTAGAAGGCCTGACCCAGGGCGAACCCCAGGAAGAAGCTCGCGAGGGTCCGCTGCACCGCGCCGGTGTCGGTCGAGAAGGCGGTTGCTAGCGTCGGAAGCGCCGGCAAATACATATCGATCGCGAGCGGCGCGAAGGCCGTCATCGCGCCGAGGATCAGCAGCAGCTCGAGGCGGGATTGCCGGCTTGCGGCGATCGTCATGAGGGATCCTTGCAGGGCCGCGACGTCCGGGGAGGCGGCCGAATCGGCCGGCGCTTCTAACATGGCTCCGGCGCGCGCGCCAATCGGACGGGGCCCGTCCTTCCGCGCGGCGCCGGCCCAGCCCCGGGGATTTCTTTCGCGGCGCACCCGGCGGATCGCGCTATGCTGGCGTCTCATCTCGCATAAGGCCTGCCTCGAGGATCGCCTCTGACCTCCGCCGTTTCCCCGAGCCCCGTCGCGATCCATCCGTACCGCCTCGCGATCGGCGGGCTCGCGGCGCTGGCCGCGGCGATGGGCGTCGGCCGCTTCGTCTATACGCCGATCCTGCCGGCTATGGTCGCGGCGCTCGGCCTCTCGAAAGCCGAAGCCGGTCTCATCGCCTCGGCGAACTTCATCGGCTATCTGCTGGGTGCGTTGCTGGCGGCGAGCCCCGCCCTTCGCGGATCGAAGCGCGGCTGGCTCGTCGGCGGGCTCGCGGCGAGCGCGCTCACCACCGGTGCGATGGGCTATGCCGGCGATCTGCCGGCCTTTCTCGCCTTGCGCTTCGCCGGGGGCGTCGCCAGTGCCTTCGTGCTGGTGTTCGCCTCGACGCTGGTGCTGGACCGGATCGCCGCTGCGGGCCGCGCCTCCCTCTCTTCGGTGCATTTCGCCGGCGTCGGCATCGGCATCGCGGTTTCTGCTGCGATCGTCTCCGCCAGCATCGCCGCCGGAACGGACTGGCGCGGCCTGTGGATCGACAGCGCGGCGGCGGCGCTGGTGGCGCTCGTCCTTGCCGCCATCCTCATTCCGGGCGGGGCCGAGCCGCCGGCACGCGCGGAACCGGCGCGTCCCGGCGGTCGTGGTCTCGGCGCCTTGATCCTCGCCTACGGGCTCTTCGGCTTCGGCTACATCATCACGGCGACCTTCATCGTCGATCTGGTGCGCGGAACGCCCAATCTGGCCCCGCTCGAACCCTATATCTGGGTCGCGGTCGGGCTTGCCGCCGTGCCTTCGGTCGCGTTCTGGAACCGCGCGGCGGTCCGCATCGGGCTGCCCGCTGCCTTCGCGATCGCCTGCGTCGTCGAGGCCTTCGGCGTGGCCTTGAGCGTGCTGTGGGACGCGCCCGCCGCCGTGCTGATCGGCGCCGTGCTGCTCGGCGGCACGATGATGGGGATAACCGCCCTCGGTCTTCTCGGCGCCCGGCGGCTCGGCGCAAGGGATCCGCGGCGCTGGCTGGCGCTCGCGACCGCCGCCTTCGGCCTCGGCCAGATCGTGGGGCCGAGCTTCGCCGGCTACGCGCACGACGTAACGGGAAGCTTCCTGCTGCCGTCGCTGGTCGCGGCGGCGGCATTGGTACTGGCGGCGGCGCTGCAGGGCTTCGTCAGGGTTCCGCCGGGCTAAGGCTCGAAGGCGCAGAATGGCGGAAAGGCCTGCCCCTCCCGGCTGCTGGAGCGGACAGGCCTCCCGTGCCGAGGGCGAGCGCCGGCTTCCCCTTGCGAGGCCGAACCGGCGGTTCGCCCGGTCGGAACCTCGTCAGTCGATGCGGATCGGGAAATTGAAATAGACCGACGGTCGGCCGTAATAGGCCGGCGGCGGCGCATAGTAATACTGCGGACGCTGCGGCAGGATCACGATGCCCCCGGGGCGCGTGTTGTAGTACGTGTTGTAGTAATAGACCGGCGCGCGCGGTCGATCGTTCCGGCGCCAGTTGTTGCCCCAGTTGCTCCAATCGTGGCCCCAGTTCTTCCGGTTGCCCCAATTGCGGTCGTCATCCTGCTTCCAGCGGTCGCGATCGCGGTTCCAATTGCCGTAGTTCTGTCCCCAGTTGCGGTCATGGTTCTGACCCCAGTCATGGCCATAATTCTGGCCCCAGCGGCGATTGTCGTCGTCGTTCCACTCGCGCCGGCGCCAATCGTCGTCATCGTCCGCCATGACCGGCATTGCCACCGAGAGCGCTCCGACGAGCGCCATCGCGGCCAGGGCAAATCGGCTGAATCCTCTCGCCATCGTCTCCTCCCAGGAACCCGCCCGGCTGCCGAGGACGCGGCCAGGAGGTCCGTGATTGGTTGGAGCGGGGTTCCTCCGAAAATCGGAATGGTTTCCGGGGTCCCGTTCCCCGAGTGCGGCATGAAGCCCCGCCTCCCGCAGCCGACAACGAGAGACGAGGGCCGTCTGCCGGCTCGCAATCCTCTCCACGCACCATGGGGAGAAACCCTGCGTGCGGAAAGAGCCCGCTGAGGCCTGCCCTTCCGATGTCGCAGCCGCCGATTTCCGCGTGCGGAAAGCGGAAATCCGCGGTCAGACCGTGACCAGCGTCCGGGGCAGCTTCGAAAGGGGCTTGAGGCCCGTTTCCGTGGCGAGGAGGGTGTCGATCCAGGCGGCGCCGCTGCCGCCGGGCCAGTTCTCCCAGACGTCGAACTGGTTCTCGAAGTTGAACACCATGCCGGGTTCGATCGGCCGATCGGGCAGCCCGTCATGCGGCTCGACCCAGTAAGAGCCGCACCAATCGGGCGGCACCGCGATGCCGAGGGCGTAGCCGCCCACCCACCAGACGTATTTCTGCAGCCCCGCCTCCTCGATGTAGCGCTTGCCGAGCGTCGCGACCTTGCTCCAGGTATCGCCGATTCTGACCCCTGCGCAGATCGCGTCGATGCAGCCGGCCGAGCGATCCATCAGGTCGGTCCAGCGGCGGTCGGGTTCGCCGAGCGAAAAAGTCCGGTTGAGGTTGACGTGGTAGCGATGCAGCGAGGCGCAGAAATCGACGAAGACGAGATCGCCCGCCTTGATCTTGCGATGCTGCGGCGCGCTGTGATGGGTGCCGGCGCGCGGGCCCGAGCCGATCATGCTGCGGATCCCGGGATAGCCGCCCCCCGCCTTCATGAGGCTCTGCATCAGCGCGGCCTCGATTTCCGTCTCCATGACGCCGACGCCGATCGCATCCCGCGCGGCGCCCATCGCGGCATCGGCGATCAGGGCCGCCTGGCGCACGACGGCGATCTCGTTCGGCGACTTGACGAGCCGCAGCTCCTCGACGAGATGCGGTTCCGCGACGCACTTGCCCTGCTCGGCGAGGCGCTTGCCGAGCGCTTCCATGATCGTCGCGTCCGGCGAATAGCCGCCCGGCTCGATCGCGATCCGCGCGTTGGCGAGACCGGCCTCCGCGATCGTCTTCGCGATGGTCTCGATCGCCGCCGCGGCGGGCGCATAGTCGAGCCACACCACCCGGTCGATCTCGGGCGTGGTGGAGAGGATCGTGCTGTGGGTGTGGTAGTCGAAGAAGACGGTGTCGTCGCGGTCGGCGCGCAGCAGCAGCCCCGTCAGATTCCGCGAATGATACCAGATCATGTCGTAGCCGGTGAGCCAGGTCAGGCTCGCCGGCGTCGTCACGTAGATAGCGGCGATGTCCTTCGCGGCTAGCGCCTTCCGCACCCGCGCCCGGCGCGCGGCATATTCCTCGGGCGGAAAGGGCTGCGGCCAGTCGATCTGCTCGCGAATATATTGCTGCATGGCCCCGTCCTCGTTCCCTTGTGCTCCGCCGGGCTTGCTCGTGCGATCCACCGGATCGCTTGCCAGAAAGGCGGCCGGAAATCATTCTCATCTCGGCCGCGTCCTGTCCATCCGCATCGGGCAGGCCGGCCGGCGCATCGGACGAACGGGTTGCGGCCGCGGCGCCGGGGAAGATCGGGAGAGGGGACGGACATGAGCGAGATCGACCGGTCGCGGCGCGACCTCATCGAGGAGTTTCGACGCACCCCGATCGGGCGCCACAGCCCCGATCTCCGCTTGCTGCTGAACCGTCTGCGCACCGGCCAGGGCGATGCGCCTTACATCCTCGTCTGCACCGTGCCGCATCGCGAATGGCGGCTCGCCCGCAAGGCGCCGCGCCGCATGTCGCCCGTCACCCTGATTCCCGGCCAGGTGTTTTCCTCGCCGGAAGAGGCGGAATGGGCGGTCTTCAAGCTGCTCTGGCAGGAGCGTACGGGCGAGGTGCTGTCATGACCGACGCCCTGCCGAAGAAGCGCATGCTGGGCTATGCGGACGAGATCAGCCGCGCGCCCGGCGAGAAGATCCGCTTCATGGTGAGTTGCGACGGGGTGGAGAGCTACGATGCCGCGATCGTTCGTCTGATCTCCGGCGATCGGCACCCGGAGAGCTTCGGCTTCATCGAAGAGCCCGTCGCGACGCCGCTCCAGGGACGCTATCGCGGCCGGAATCAGCCGCTTCACGCGGGCTCCTATGCCGTGATCGACGATTGGGACGGCTTCGCTCTCGAGAGCTTCACGCTGCAGGCGATGGTCTGGCCGACCCGGCCCGGGCAGGGTCGGCAGGTGGTGCTGGGGCGTTTCTCTGCCGGCGAGCGCCGAGGCTATGCGCTGATCCTCGACGAGGAGGGCGCCGCCGCGCTCGAGATCGGCGACGGGACGCGCACGGTCCGGGTCGCGAGCGGCGTGGCGCTCCACTCGCGGCGCTGGGCCTTCGTGGGGGCGAGCTTCGATGCGCGCAGCGGCACCGCCCGGCTTTATCAGGAGCCGCTCGAGATCCTCGCCGATTCGGGCCCCGTCGCAAGGGAAGCGCATCTCGACCTTCGGCCTGCGCGCAACGGCGCGCCCTTCCTCATCGCGGCCGACACCGCCGGCATGCCGGGCGGCAAGCTCGTGGCCGGCCACCATTTCGACGGCAAGATCGAGGCGCCGAGGGCGGCCGGCGCCGCGCTCGACCGCGCCGCCATGCAGGCGCTGATCCGGCCGTCGGCGGGATTTCCGGCGGCCATCGTCGGGGCCTGGGATTTCTCGCGCGACATCATGACCGACCGCATCTGCGATATTTCGCCGAGCCGGCACCACGGTCGGATCGTCAACCTGCCGACCCGTGCCATGAAGGGGCACAACTGGACCGGCGAGGCGCTCGATTGGACCAAGGCGCCCGATCACTACGGTGCGATCCATTTCCATTCGGACGACATGTATGACGCCGGCTGGGAGCCGGATTTCGATCTGCTGATCCCGGAAACGATGCGCAGCGGAGTCTATGCGGCGAAGCTGACCGCGCCGGACGGCGAGGTCGAATACATCCCGTTCTTCGTGCGGCCCCGGCGCGGCAGCGCCACGGCGGAGGCGGTGGTGCTGATGCCGACGGCGAGTTATCTCGCCTATGCGAACGAGCGCGCCGGGCTCGAGGGCGGCGGCTATCTGCACGCTTTCTCGAACCATCTGACGGCGCTCGGCGCCAACGATCTCTGGCTCAACGATCATCCGGAGATCGGCAGCTCTCTCTACGATCGTCACAGCGACGGCAGCGGCGTGGCCTACAGCTCGCGGCTTCGCCCGATCCTGAATTTCCGTCCCGGCGTGACCAATTCCTGGATCGGCCCGGCCGGCACCGCGCCCTGGCAGTTCAACGCCGATCTCGCTCTCATCGCCTGGCTCGAGGCCAAGGGCATCGCCTATGACGTCATCACCGACGAGGACCTTCACGAGGAAGGGCTCTCGCTCCTCGCGCGCTATCGCGCCGTGATGACCGGCAGCCATCCCGAGTACTACTCGAAGGAGATGTATGACGGGCTCGCCGCCTATCTCGAGCGCGGCGGGCGGCTGATGTATCTCGGCGGCAACGGCTTCTACTGGCGCGTTGCCTATCATCGCACGCTGCCGGGCGCGATGGAGCTGCGCCGCGCCGAGGACGGCATCCGGGACTGGGTCGCCGAGGGCGGCGAGTATTACCACAGCTTCACCGGCGAATATGGCGGGATGTGGTCGCGGATGGGCCGGCCGATCCATGCGCTCGCCGGCATCGGCATGATCTCGCAGGGCTTCGACATCAGCTCCTACTACCGGCGGAAGCCGGCCGCGTCGGACCCGCGGGCCGCCTTCGTCTTCGACGGCGTCGAGGGCGACATCATCGGCGATTTCGGCACGGTCGGGGGCGGCGCCGCCGGTATCGAGCTCGATCGCTACGATCCGGCCCAGGGCTCGCCCGCCCACGCGCTGGTTCTGGCATCCTCGGAGAACCATACCGACAGCTACTATCCCTCGCCGGAGGAGGTGAACAACGTGACCTCCATGATGGATGCGCGGCAAAACGCCAATCTGCGCGCCGATATGGTGTTTTTCGAGACGCCGCAGGGCGGCGCCGTGTTCTCGACCGGCTCGATCTCGTGGCTCGGAAGCCTTGCGCATCGCCGCGGCGACAACCCCGTCTCGCGCATCACCGAGAACGTGCTCCGGCGCTTCACCGACCCCGCGCCCTTCGTCATTCCCGGGTACGGAAAATCATGAATTAATATTTATATATCAGCAGCTTACGAAAACCGTCATCGAATTTCCGGATGAATCGCCCCGGGCGGCGAAGGATTGCCGGCCAACCGGCGTGAAACCATTGCCGATGCCGCGGGCGAAACCGGTTCCCCGCGCCGCCGACGAACATTGAATATCAATCTCCAGAGTTCTATTTCATGGGTGGCAGCAGGCGGCAGGGAAGGGCGCCCGATCGGAAAAGCGGGCGACAGATGACAGGATCGATCGGCGGCCCCGGGGCGGAGATTCGCGCATGAAGCGCCTCGGCCTATTGCTGGTCCTGTTCGCCCTGATCGGTGCGGCCGCCTATTATTTCCATTTCGAGAAAAGCGGCAGCGACGCCGCGGTCGTGACCGACCTGCCGGCGGCGGTCGAGCCGGTGCTCGCCGGCGACGTCGTCCAGAAACCGATGCCGATCGACATCGACACGGTCGGTCGCGTCCAGGCGATCTCCACGGTCGCCGTACGCTCGCGCATCGACGGCGTGATCGAGTCGGTGGAAGTGGCGGACGGCCAGGAGGTGACGGCCGGCGAAATCCTGTTCACTCTCGACGATCAGGAGGCCCAGGCCGAGCTTCGCACCGCGGAAGCCACGCTCGAGCGTGATCGCTCGAACCTCGCCATCGCGCAGCGCGACGAGGAACGGCTGCAGCCGCTCGCCGCCAAGGATTTCGCCTCGCGTCAGCAGCTAGACCAGCTCGCCGCTGCGACCGCCGCGGCCAAGGCGACCGTCTCCGCCGACGAGGCGCAACTCGAAGCCGCCAGGATCCGGCTTTCCTACACCGTGATCCGCGCGCCCATCGACGGGCGGATCGGCACGATCGCCTCAAAGGTGGGCAGCTCGATCCGGCCGAACGACGTGACCGCGCTGATGACCATCAACCAGCTTCAGCCGATCTACGTCTCCTTCGCCATCCCGCAGCGCCACCTGGGCGATCTCCAGGACGCGATGGCGAAGGGCGCGCTTCCGGTGATTGCCAAGATACCGGGCCGCGAGGACGAGCCGCAGGCCGGCAGCGTGACCTTCATCGAGAACGAGGTCGACGCTACGACCAACACGGTCTCGCTGAAGGCGACCTTCCCGAACGCGAGCGATCGGCTCTGGCCGGGGCAGTATGTGAACGTCGTGGTCACGCTCTCGGTCGACGAGACCGCGATCGTGGTGCCGTCGGATGCCGTGCAGATCAGCCAGGACGGCAGCTATGTCTTCGTCATCCACCCGGACTCGACCGTCGAGTTGCGGCCGATCACGGTCGCCCGCACGGTCGGTGCCGAGACGGTCGTCGCCAAGGGGCTGCAACCCGGCGAGCGCGTCGTGACCGAGGGCCAGCTCCGGCTCGAGCCCGGCAGCAAGGTCGAAATCAAGGCGCCCGTCGCCGCCGCCGTCGAAACGGCCGCCCGGCCGTGACCCTCCCGGAGCTCTGCATCCGGCGGCCGGTGATGACGAGCCTGCTGATGCTTTCCTTCGTGGTGGTCGGCTTCTTCGGCTATCGGTTGCTCCCCGTCGCCGCGCTGCCCACGGTCGATTTTCCGACCATCTCCGTCTCCGCGAACCTTTCCGGCGCCAGCCCCGAAACCATGGCCGCCTCGATCGCGACGCCGCTCGAGCGGCAGTTCGCGACGGTTCCCGGCATCGTCTCGATGACCTCGACCAACACCCAGGGCGCCACGCGGATCGTGCTGCAGTTCGACCTCAGCCGCGACATCGACGACGCGGCGCTCGACGTGCAGGCTGCCCTGACCGCCGCGTCGCGGCGCCTGCCCACGGAGATGACGACGCCGCCGAGCTTCAGGAAGGTGAACCCCGCCGACCAGCCGGTGATCTTCCTGGCGCTCACCTCGAACACCCTGCCGCTTTCGGCTGTCGACGAGTATGCCGAGACGACCATCGCCCAGCGGCTTTCGACCGTGCTTGGGGTGGCGCAGGTCCAGGTCTACGGCTCGCAGAAATATGCGGTACGCATCCAGGCCGATCCCAACGCGCTCGCCGCCATGGGCA
Organism: uncultured Rhodospirillaceae bacterium; assembly: GCA_964569315.1. Taxonomy (GTDB): domain Bacteria; phylum Pseudomonadota; class Alphaproteobacteria; order Dongiales; family Dongiaceae; genus CADEFF01. Next base: position 83,874 of record CAZMUZ010000001.1, read on the forward strand.
TCGGCTTCGACGAAATCGCGAATGCGGTCGCGGCCGCCAATTCCAACACGCCCGTCGGCTCGATGGACGGGCCGACCCGCAACCTCACGCTGGAGGCGTCCGGCCAGCTCACCCAGGCCTCGCAGTTCCGCCCGCTGATCGTGACCTACCGGAATGGCAATCCGGTGCGTCTCGAGGATGTGGCGAAGGTGCTGGACAGCGTCGAGGACGACAAGCGCGCGAGCTGGTTCAACGGCGAACGCTCCATCCTGCTCGCGGTGCAGCGCCAGCCCGGCGCCAATACCGTCGAGGTGGTGGACAGCATTCGCCGGCTCCTGCCCGAGCTTCAGGCGCAGCTTCCGGCCTCGGTCAAGCTCAGCGTCATGCTCGACCGCTCGGCCTCGATCCGCGCCTCGGTGGACGACGTCCAGTTCACGCTCGCCCTCACCATCGGCCTCGTGGTGCTGGTGATCTTTCTCTTCCTGCGCAACGTGACCGCGACGATCATCCCGGCGCTGGCCTTGCCGGTATCGCTGGTCGGCACGTTCGGCGGCATGTATCTGCTGGGCTATTCGATCGACAACCTGTCGCTGCTGGCGCTCATGCTCTCGGTCGGCTTCGTCGTGGACGACGCGATCGTGATGCTCGAGAACATCGTGCGCCACGTGGAGAAGGGAGAATCGCCCTGGGAGGCCGCCCTCAAGGGCTCGCGCGAAATCTCCTTCACCATCATCTCGATCACGCTCTCGCTGGTGGCGGTGTTCATTCCGGTGCTCTTCATGGGCGGCGTGGTCGGGCGCCTCTTCCGCGAGTTCGCCGTCACCATCAGCCTCACCATCCTGATCTCCGGCATCGTCTCGCTGACCCTCACCCCGATGATGTGCAGCCGGCTGCTGAAACCGGTCGATCACTCGCGGCAGAAGGGCGCGCTCTATCGCTGGTCCGAGGCGGGGTTCGACGCGATGTACCGGCTCTATGCGCGCACGCTCGGCTGGGCGCTCGCGGCGCGCCGCCTCATGCTGCTGATCACTCTCGCGACGATCGTCGGCACGGCCTATCTCTATTATGTCGTGCCGAAGGGCTTCTTCCCGACCGAGGATTCCGGCCTTCTCGTCGCTTCGACCGAGGGCGCGCCGGACGCTTCCTACGAGGCGATGACGGCGCTGCAACGGCAGGTCGAGACCATCATCCGCAGCGACCCCGAAGTCACCGTCGTCAACTCGACGGTCGGCGCCGGGGGCGGCGATTCGACGAATTCCGGCCGGCTTTTCATCGGCCTCAAGCCGTTCGGCAGCCGCACCGTCCCGATCGACGAGGTGATCGACCGCCTGCGGCCGCGCCTCGCCGAGATCCCGGGCATCAACGTCTTCCTGCAGCCGATCCAGACCATCCAGATCGGCGGCCGTTCCTCGCGGAGCCAGTTCCAGTACACGATCCAGGGCACCGAGCTCGGCGAGCTGCAGAAGATCGCCCAGGAGTTCGAGGCCAGGTTCGCCGCCCTGCCGGGCCTTGCCGACGTCACCAGCGACCTCGATCTGCGCAATCCGCAGGCGATGGTCGATATCGACCGCGACAAGGCGTCGGCGCTCAACGTCTCGGCCGAGCAGATCCGCGAGACGCTGTACGCGGCCTTCGGGTCGCGCGAGATCGCGACGATCTACACCCCGAGCAACGACTATCAGGTTATCCTGGAGGCGGATCCCCGCTTTCAGCGCTCGGTCGAATCGCTTTCGGCGATCTATATCCGCTCGAGCGACGGCAAACTGGTGCCGCTCGATGCGGTGGCGACGGTGCGTCGCACCGCGGGGCCGCTCAGCGTGAACCATCAGGCGCAGCTACCGGCCGTCACGCTCTCCTTCAATCTTCGGCCCGGCACCTCGCTCGGCGATGCGGTCCAGGCCATCCGCGACATGGAGCGCGAGATTGCCCTTCCGGCGGGCGTCTCCACCAGCTTCCAGGGCACCGCCCAGGCATTCGAGGATTCGCTCGCCGGCCAGGGCATCCTGCTTTTCGCCGCCGTCTTCGTGATCTATGTGGTGCTCGGCATCCTCTATGAGAGCACCATCCACCCCATCACCATCCTCTCCGGCCTGCCGGCGGCGGGCCTGGGCGCGTTGCTGACGCTCATTCTCTTCAAGGTCGATCTCAGCGTGATCGCCATCATCGGCATCGTGATGCTGATCGGCATCGTGAAGAAGAACGCCATCATGATGGTCGACGTGGCGATCGAGCGGCGGCGCAATCTCGGCGAAACCCCCGAGGCGGCGATCCACCAGGCCTGTCTGCTCCGGTTCCGGCCGATCATGATGACGACCATGGCGGCGCTGATGGGCACGCTCCCGATCGCCGTCGGCCATGGCGCCGGCGCCGAGCTGCGTCAGCCGCTGGGGCTGGCCGTGGTCGGCGGGCTCGCCGTCTCGCAGCTCCTGACGCTCTACATAACGCCGGTCGTCTATCTCTATCTGGAGCGGGTACAGGGCTGGCTGCATCGCGGTCCGGCGGCTGCCCCCGAAGCCCGGCTCGATCCGGCCGAATAGGCCGGCCGGGTAGGATTGCCCCGGGCCTCGGCGCGCCCTCCGCTCTTCGGCGGACGGCCCCCGAAATGCCACGCAGTTCCGCCCCCGGGCCCCGCACGACATTCCCTGCCGCCGCCGGGTATCGATACTTTCTTAACCATTGTAAAGGGATAATCGGCGGCAAGACCTCCCGGCGCCTGGGGATCTCCCCGCATGCCGGTCGATGGCCTGGTCGCTCTCCGGAGGCGGATGGCGATCGAGGAGTGACAGTCCGAACCCGGGCGATCGGAACGCTGCAGCATGGCCGGCATGGAAGACTCCGAGTTGCGTCGCCGCCTGGTTTCGCCGGGCCCCGCCCGGGCGCGCCTTGCCGATCTCGTGCGTCGGCTGGCACCCGGGCGCGCCCATGCGAAGCTCACGCTCTGGCCGTTGCTCGTCGGCATCGGCCTGCTGTTCGCCGGCGGCATCGCGGCGGTCATCATCGCGTCCTGGCTCGCCGGCCGCGAGGCCGACGCGATTGCCATGCGCCAGTCGATCGACCAGGTGGAGCGCGTGCTGGATGCGCGTGTCGAGTCGCTCGTCACCACCAATCTCGATTGGGCGTACTGGAACGAGGCGATCGAAAAATTCGTGCTGCATCCCGACGCCGCCTACGCTGACGAGAACCTCGGCATCTATGGCCGCGATTCCCTGGGGCTGCACGCCCAGTTCGTGATCGATCCGGCCGACAAGGTCATCTTCGCCTATCGCGACGGCGAGCCGGCCGCGGCGGACGTCTCCGCGCGCTGGGCGTCCGAGCTCGCGCCGCTGATCGCCCGAACGCGCAGCGATGTCGGCGAGAAGCCGGTGCCGGCTACCGCCTATTTCGAGCTGGACGGGCAACTCGTCATCGTCTCGGCCTCCGCCATGGCGCCGGAAGCGGGCAGCGACCCGATCGACTGGCCGCGGCCCGCCGTGCTGGTCTTCATGGAAGCGATCGATTCCGCGGCGCTGCAAGCCGTCGGCGAGGCGGCCGGCGTGCAGGGACTGCATCCGGTTGCCATCGATTCGCCGTCGCCGGAGAAGATCCTGCTGAGGGGCTTGCAGGGCGATCCGATCCGTGCGCTCGTCTTCGATCTCCGGCTTCCCAGCGAGACGATCTTCGACGAGCTCCGTCCGATGCAGATCGCCATCGCGGGGCTGCTGCTCTGCATCGGCGGCCTGATCGCGCACCGGCTGCTGCAGATGGCGGCACGCTACCAGCATGAGCGCGAGGTGCATGAGGAGGCGCTTTCGCGTGCCATGCTCGACGCCACCGCGGCGAGCCACGCGAAATCGCAGTTCCTCGCCAATATGAGCCACGAGATCCGCACGCCGCTCAACGGCGTGATCGGCTATGCGGAGATGCTGAAGCTCGGCTACCTCGGCGCCCTCAATCCGAAGCAAAGCGAATATGTGACCAGCATCGAGACGGCCGGCCGCCATCTGCTGGCGCTGCTCCAGGACGTGCTCGATCTCGCCAAGATCGAGGCCGGCCGGGAGGATCTCGAGGAGTCCGAGGTCGAGGTGGAATCGCTCGTCGCCAAGGCGGTCACCCTGGTCACGCCACGCGCCCGCGAGAGTACGGTCGCGATCGTGGTCGAATCCGGCGCCCCGGCGCGGCTGCTGGTCGATAATCGCCGCGTGCTGCAGATGCTGCTCAACCTGCTCTCGAACGCAATCCGCTTCACCCCGCCCGGCGGCGCGGTGCGGATCAATTGGGGTCGCAAGACCGAGGGGAGCTTTGCCATCTCGGTGATCGACAGCGGCCCCGGCATTCCGGAAGCCGAGCTTTCGCTCGTGACCGAGCCCTTCCACCGGCCGGCCGACAGCCGCCCCGAGGCGCGCTCCGAAAGCAACGGGCTCGGCCTGCCGCTCACCGGCCGCCTCGTCCGGCTGCATGGCGGTAAGCTCGTCCTGGCGAACGGTCCTACGGGCGGGCTCATCGCGACGCTGCAGTTCCCGAAGAGCCGCGACCTCGGCGATCCGGCGCCGTTGCGCGCGCCGCGCGCGGCGAGCCGCTAGACCGGCCTCATGACCGCGGCTCCCCGCGCGCCCGGCGCCCTACCGCCGGCCGGCTGAGGCAGTCCCGGATATGGCCGAAATCGACCTCGAATCGCAGCCGTTCGCGCGCCCGACCGAAGGAGCGGGTCCGGCCGACCGCGCCCGCGACGGGAGCCCGGCGATCGAGCTTGCGCTCGCCGGTCTCGTCCTGATCGCGCTCGCGGCGCGCGGCTTTCTCGTCTTCCGGATGAACGTCAACTGGGACGAGTTCTATTTCCTCTCGCTCGTCCACGACTACCTGCGCGGCACGCTGCCACTGCCGTTCCAGACCTTCCATGTCCATCTCTTCGCCTGGCTTCCGGGCATCGCCGGCGACGAGATGGCGCAGATCCTCGCCGCGCGGCTCGCAATGACGCTGCTCGGCATCGCGAGCGCGGCGCTGATCTATGGCATCGGCCGGCGCTTCCTCACGCGCGCCGGGGCGCTCTTCGGGCTGCTCGCCTATCTCTCCTTCAGCTATGTGATCGAGCATGGCACGAGCTTCCGCACCGATCCGCTCCTCACAGTCCTCGGCCTGACGGCGATCTTCGCCATTCTTCGCCGGCCGGGCGGGGCGGCGGGCGCGATTCTCGCCGGTGTTGCCTGCGGTCTCGCCCTGGCGATAAGCATCAAGACGGCGTTCTATCTCGCCGTAGTCGGTGCGGTCTATCTCTGCCTCGTCGTCGCGTCGCCGGATCGGCGGCGTGCGCTGATCGCCCCCGCGGTCTTCCTGGTGAGCCTCGTTACCTGCTTCGGCATCCTCCTCATGCTTCATCGAGCGATGCTCGCCATCGATGAGGTGGGCGGTGCAACATTCCTTGCGGGTGCCGCTGCGAAGACCTTGTCCGGAGAGAGCTTGGTCAAGCCGCTGAGCTACGCGGCCATAAGCGGGTTCCGCAATCCGGTCATCTGGTTGCTGTTGCTGGGCGGGCTCGCCACGGCGCTGTACGAGGCCGTCGGCTGCCGCACGCGCGTCGTCGGCGAGAAGCTCATCCCGATCGCTCTGTGCCTGCTGTTACCGACGCTGGTGCTCTATCGAAACGCCTTTCCCTATTACTACGCCTATGCGCTGGCGCCAGCGGCGCCCCTGGCCGGCCTCTTCTATGATCGTCTGAGGTCGTCGCTGAAGTGCCCGGATCGCGGTCCGTGGCTGCCTGCATTGCTGGTCCTCGCGCTGGGCGCGACGCTGGCGCTCAATGTCCAGCGTGCGGTGCCGGATTTTCAGGCGGCTCAGCGACAGCTCCTCCGGGTCGTGCATGACACCTTCCGGGAGCCCGTCCTCTATATGGACGGCTATGGCATGGTGGGATCCTTCCCCCGGACGGGCTTCTTCATGAGCAGCTGGGGGATGGAGAACTACGCCGCCGCCGGCCGTACCTTCTTCAGCGACGCCGTGCTAGACGCACCGCCGCTGCTCATCGTCGCGAATTCGCCGGAACTCGCGGATGCCATGCTGCCGGAGCAGAAGATCGCGATCCCCAAGATCGCGCTTCTCGATGCGGATATTCGCTATCTGCGTGAAAACTACCGGCCTTACTGGGGCCTGATCTTCCTGCCCGGCCGGCAGATCGCCGAACACGCGACGGAAGCAGACCGCCGCTTTCCCATCGCGATCGCGGGTTCGTACCGCCTGACTGCCGCAGCGGCCGTGACCCTGGATGGGCGGTCCGTCGCCCCGGACACCGTCATAGTGCTCGATCGGGGCAGCCATCGCCTCGACGGGCCGCTGCCTCCTGGCGGCGTGGCGCTCGACTGGGCCGCCGTGCCGCCGGCACCTGCCTGGCAACCGATTGATCTCAAACCCTTTACCAGCTTCGTTCGGGCAAGATAACGATTCCTTCGCCAATTTCGGCGCTTAATCGGCGACCGCATATCCCAGCCCCCGCCGATGAAGCTCATCGTCCAAATCCCCTGCTTCAATGAAGAGGCAACTCTGCTGCAGACGGTTGCGGACATTCCGCGCCGCATCCAGGGTATCGACGAAGTCGAGGTGCTGGTAATCGACGACGGCTCGACCGACGCCACGGTCGAGGTTGCGCGCGCGCTCGGCGTCCATCACATCGTTCGGCAGACGCGCAACCGCGGGCTCGCGAACGCCTTTCGGGCGGGCCTCGACGCCGCGCTGAAGGCAGGCGCCGACATCATCGTCAATACCGATGGCGACAACCAATATGCGGGGGCCGATATTGCGCGCCTCGTCCAGCCGATCCTCGAGGGTCGTGCCGACATCGTGATCGGCGACCGGCGAACCGCGGCGGTCGCGCATTTCTCGCCGCTGAAGAAGACGTTGCAGGCGCTGGGCAGCGCCGTGGTTCGGCGTCTCTCGGCGACCGATGTCCCCGACGCCGTCAGCGGCTTCCGCGCGATCTCGCGCGAGGCGGCGCTTCGGCTCAACATCGTGTCGAGCTTCAGCTACACGGTCGAGATGCTGATCCAGGCCGGCCGGAAGCAGATGTCGATCGTCTCGATCCCGGTCGCGACGAACAAGGTGGAGCGCCCGTCGCGGCTGTTCCGCTCGATCCCGCATTTCATCCAGCGTTCCGTCGCGACGATGCTGCGCATCTACGCGATGTACCAGCCGCTCAAGGTCTTCGCCACGCTCGGTGCGGTGCTGGCTGTGCTGGGGACGATCCCGATCCTGCGCTTTCTCTGGTACTACTTCGCCGGCAGCGGCGACGGCCACATCCAGTCGCTGGTGCTGGGCGGCATGCTCGTGGTCATCGCGTTCCTGTCGTTCCTTGTCGGGCTGGTCGCCGATCTCATCGGCTTCAACCGACAGCTCATCGAGATCACGCTGGAGAAGGTTCGGCGGATCGAGCTTCGGCAGGCCGAAAGCCTGGCCGAGGCCGATGGCGCGCAGCCGCTCCGCTATCGAAGCGTGAAGTAGGCCCTTAGCGGCGCCGTGTCTGCTGTCGCTTCCCGTCGGATCAGGCGATCTTCTCGACGCTCGGTAGCGGCAGCCGTTGCTGGCCCGCGAAGCCGATGAGGAAGGCGACGCCGTCGCCCAGCGTCGTGACCAGCCGAAAGACGGCAACGATCCCGAGCGTTGCGCCAGGTCCATAGAGCGGCGCCAGGATGGCCACCAGCACGGCTTCGCGTACTCCGAGGCCGCCGGGCGCAAAAGGCGAGATGAAGCCTATCACCCAGGCAACCGCAAAGGCGCCCGTCAGCAACAGAATATGGCTTTCCGATGCCCCGAAGAGTGCGCGCGCCAGGACATCGAGGGCCGCGCCGCAAGCGACAAGATTGAAGCAGTAGAGCCCGAAACAGGCGGCCAGCACGGTGACGCGTCCTCTCGGCCGCGGGGCTGCGGGAACGCGGGACTCCCAGAGACTTGCCGCCCAGAGCGCCGCCATCGGGACCGCAGCGGCGAGGATTGCCGTCGCCGCGATGGTCCACGGCCCGCTGGCGCCCATCGTCGAGAGGATGGCTTCCGATCCGCCGAACAGGATCGTCGCGAGAGCGAGAGCGACCGCGGCGACGATCGCCCAGGCCGTCTCCATCAGGACAGTGATTCCGGCGCGTGCCACGTCGACGCCGTGCTTCCGCGCGAGGCCGATGCGCGCGATGTGGTTCGCGAACCCGCCCGGCAGGTACTTCGCGAACTGTCCCAGCATCAGCAGGAGGATCGATGCCTTGAGCGACAGCTTCTCACGCATCGCCCGAATGAGCAGGAACCAGCCGACACCCGCCGAAATCATCGTCAGCATGTAGAGTGCCGTGGACGCGCCGAACCAGATCAAGCTGCTCATGGTCCAATCGATCTTCGGCAGCGAGTCGAAATGCCGCGCGGCGAACAGCACGAAGTAGACGGCGCTCGCGAGAGTCAGCACAATCACGAGCATCCGGTAGAGGCGTTTCATCGCGTGCGACCGAGAACGATGTAGCCGGGTCCGAGATCGGTGCCGGAAAAGAGCGACTGCATCGCGAAGCCGATACGCATCAGAGCGACACCGAACATGCTGCTCTGCAGGCCGTATAGCTTGGACTCGACACCTCGCTCGATACCGCTCCGACTGGTGTTCCGCGACCGCAGGTCACCGCCCTCGACGGCAGAGCCTTTGTGCTGCATCGAGCGCCTGTGCACGGCTGCACGTACCGGCTCTATGAGGTTCGCAATCGGAAACCCGTAAGTCAGGATGCGCTCGATCTCGAATCCGCCCCGTCCGAAAAGACCGAGCAAATCCGATTTCTCGTAGCGCCGGAAATGACCCGCCCATTCGTCGGAGGCATTCCAGCGGCGCCGGTGCGCGGGAACCGAGATCAGGATACGCCCGCCGGGCTTCAGCCACTGGCGCCATTGGCTCAAGGCCGCCCCATCGTCGTCGATATGTTCGAGCACCTCGCAAGCCACCACGAGGTCGAAGGTCGATGGCCAATCCGGTTGGGTGTCGCGGTGAATCGCGACGGCCGGATTGCCCGCATGGAGCTGCGCGGCGATCTTGTGTGCCGCTTCGGACGTCTCGGTCGCGTCGCAGCGGTAGCCGAGCTTCGCGAAATCGTCGAGGATCGCACCGGCGCCGCATCCGATCTCCAGCAATCGTCCGCGCGGCAGGGCCTCGATGAGGCCCAGCACGCATTGCCGGCGCAGCAGGTAGGTGGGGCTCGGAACCCAGCCGAGCTCTGGAACGGCGATGCCGAGGATCGGGTGCCGGGTCATGACGGCGCCCGGGTTGCGGCCTGAGCTTCGTTCTCGGTTCCCTGCGCGATCAGACGAAGGCGTTGCAGCAGCGCATGGCCGATCGAAGCGGGGCTGATCTTCTCGATGGTATCCAGGTGCAGTGTCGAGGGAAGCCGCGGCCTGTCCGCCGCGAATCGCCGTAGGGCGTCGAGCAGCGCGGCGGGATCGCCGGGCGGCACGAGGTAGACGCCTGGCAGCGCGTCGGACAACAGCTCCCGGATTGCCGGCGAGTCTCTCGTCAGGAGGGGTTTCTGCGATGCGAGCGCCTGAAACACCTTGTTCGGGATCACACGCGCGGCCTTGCCCGAGCTGCCGAATATACCGAGGCAGATGTCTGCGCGTGCGATGGCTTCCTTCAGCCGCTCGTAGGAGATCCAGGGAGTCCATTCGAGGTCGGCGATGGGCCTTTCCGCAAGTTTCTGTCGAATCTTTGCGGCTTCCTGACCGCGGCCCACCAGCGTCCAGCGATAGCTGCCGGGCTCGGCCATCGCTGCAGCCTCGATGATGGTCTCGATGCCGTGCAAGGGGATGAACTGGCCATAGAACAGGATCTCGAGCGGCCGCTCATTGTCGCCGGACGCTCGCCGTGTCGCGGGAAACCGTTCCGGTTCGAAGCCGACCCACGAACATGCTGTGCGATCGGGAGCGAGACCGAAGATTCGAACGAAAAAGTCGGCGTGACTGCGCGTGTCGAGCAAGACGCAATCGGCCGCGCGGCAGGCGAGCCACTCCCAGGCGAACAACAGGCGCGCGAACGGATGCGATGGACGGATCATCGCGCGGTCGAAGGCGACGGTGTCGTAAAGCGAGATGAACGCATCCCAGACGATGGGAACGCCGCGCAGTTTCGCGAAGGGCCACAGGACGAGTATGTCCAGATGACCGAGATATCCGACGAGCACGATGTCATGACGGGGCGCACGCAGATAGCGGAACACCAGCCGGGGATAGGCCAGCAGCAATCGCAGACCGACCGCAGCGACGTTGCGCCATCCCGAAAGCGTGCTCTTGTCCTCGACATCCGACCATATGTCGGCATGGCAGCGGATCAGATCGACGTCATTTTCCTCGAGGCCGCGCAGGAGGATGCGCATGCGGGGCTTGCTCAGATCGTAGGTTCCCCACGCCAGAACTCGCATAGTGGCTCCGATGCCGACCGTCGAATCGATGCGCCTTGCCGTCCACGGACGCGGCCCAAGGAACGGTTTCCAAGCCTCTATGGCTATCCAAATAGCGTTAAGGATTTGCTCATTCCGTCCGCGCTAGGGATTACGGGAGCCAGGGCCGAGCCGGACAGTGTCAGCCGTTTGGGCCGGCAGCCGATATGTGGCCCGGCCGCAGGTTCCCCAAGGAGGCCGGATGTCGATCATCCTTTCCCGCCGATCCGAACGCTTCGATCCGGATGCGTTGCGGACCGAGGAGGATGAGATCATGTATCTGCGCCACCTCGTCGCCTACGAACAGGCGATCCGTCTGATGGCGCCGGGTTGCGCCGTTCTCGATCTCGGCTGCGGCGAAGGCTATGGCACGATTCATCTCGCGAGACGGGGCTATCACGCGATCGGGATCGATGTCGAACCGGATGCTATCGAGCACGCAGTTCGGCGCCGCGGCGATGCCGGTGTCGAGTTTCGTGCCTATGGCGGCGTTCGCATCCCTTATCCCGATCAATCGTTCGACGCGGTCACTTCGTTCCAAGTAGTCGAGCATGTCGAAAACGACGCAGGGTTCCTCGCCGAGATCGCCCGCGTGCTGAAGAGCGACGGCATCGCCATCCTGACGACGCCCAACGGGCCTATGCGCATCGAACAGGGAGAACGACCCTGGAACGTCTACCATGTTCGCGAGTATTCCCCGCGCACGCTCGAAGAGCTGCTGCAGGAAAGCTTCGGCGCGGTGGAGCTGCTGGGAGTCCTTGGCTCGGCCTCAATCACGGCGATGGAACAGAAGCGCATTCGGCATATCCGTCGCGTCTTGGCCATGGATCCGCTCGGCATTCGCCGGGTGCTGCCGAACGCCGTGCATCAATTCGCGTCCAACATTCTGGCGTCGCTGAGGCGGCCGGCCGACGAAAACCGGCCTCGCGCGCCGCACGACCTTGCCGAGTTCTCGATAGCGGCCGAAGGCCTGGAGCGGGCGCTCGACCTTCTCGCTGTCTGCCGTGCGCCTAGACGAGGCCAGTAGCGCGGTCGATCGCCGCCCGCCCCTCAGAATTCCTTCGCCAGCCGCAGCCCGTCGAAGATCGCTGCATGGACGTTGCGCGAGGCGACGGCGTCGCCGATGCGGAAGAGCTGGTAGCGGCCGGCGGGATTGCTGCGGATCGCCTGCGGCCGTCCGTCGGCGAAGGCCGGATAGTCCATCTCGCCGCGGTTCGACGAGCCTTCCTTGAGGGCGAAATAGAGCTCGTCGAGCGGGCGCGTGCCGTGCTCCACCACCACCTGGTCGACGAGCCGTTCCTCCACCGTCGGGCCGTAGTCGCTGCCGATCCGCGCGCGAAGCTTGTTGCCCTCGCGTGCGACGCTCAGCAGCCGTCGGCTGATGGTGATCCTCACCCCATGCTTCTGCAACGCGCCGGCATAGCGCGCATGGTTGAGCCCGCCGACTTCCGGCGCGAAGAAACGCTCCGGCGTCACGATCTCGAGCTGGCTGCCGGCCTCGCCGATCGTCTCCGCCGTCTGCAGGCCCACCTGCGCGCCATTGTCGTCGAACAGCAGGACTTCCTGCGCCGGCCGCACGTCGCCCGCCAGGATGTCCCAGCTACTGACCACGAGGTCGTGCCCTTTCTCGATGACGCCGGTGTTGGGGAGGCCGCCGGTCGCGATCACGACGATGTCCGGTTGCTCGCCCAGCGCATCGGCCGCTTCCGCCCAGCGGCCGAACCTGAGCTCGACCCCGAGCCGGCGGCATCGTTCCACGCGCCAGTCGATGATGCCGGCGAGCTCGCGCCGCGGCTTGCTCCGCGCCGCGAGCCGGACCTGGCCGCCGGCCTCGTCCGCCGCCTCGAAGAGGATCACCGCATGGCCGCGTTCCGCCGACACGGCCGCCGCCTCGAGCCCGGCCGGGCCGGCGCCGACCACCACCACCTTGCGCCTGGGGCCGGTCGAGCGCGGCACGACATGCGGCATGCTGGCCTCGCGGCCGGTCGCCGGGTTGTGGATGCAGAGCGCCTCATGCCCCTCATAGAGCCGGTCGAGGCAGTAGGTCGCGCCGACGCAAGGCCGGATCTCCGCCTCGCGGCCCTCGGCAACCTTCTTCACGATATGCGGATCCGCCATGAGGGCGCGGGTCATGCCCACCATGTCGAGCTTGCCGGACTGGATGGCGTGGCGCGCGGTCGCCACGTCGGCGATGCGCGCGGCATGGAAGACCGGAAACTTCGTCGCCTGCTTCACCTCGCCCGCGAAATCGAGATGCGGCGCGGACGGCATGCCCTGCACGGGAATCACATGGGCGAGGGCGGCATCGCTGTCGATATGGCCGCGGATGATGTTGAGGAAATCGCATTGCCCGGTCGCCACCAGCCGCTGCGCGATCTCGATGCCTTCCTCGCGGCTCAGCCCCAGATCCCACTGCTCGTCGCAGACCAGCCGCGCGCCGACGATGAAGTCGGTTCCGACCCGATCGCGGACCGCCTGGAACACGCGAAGCCCGAACCGCATCCGGTTCTCGAGCGAGCCGCCATACTCGTCGGTGCGCTTGTTGGTGGCGGGCGACCAGAACTGGTCGAGGAAGTGGCCGTAACATTCGATCTCGATGCCGTCGAGCCCCGCCGCCTGCATGCGCTCCGCCGCATCCGCGTAATGCCCGATGATGCGCTCGATATCCCAGTCCTCGGCCTCCTTCGGAAAGGCGCGATGGGCGGGCTCGCGCACCAGCGACGGCGCCAGCACCGGGAACCAGTCGCCCTTGTTCCAGTTGGTGCGCCGGCCGAGATGGGTGAGCTGGATCATCACCTTGCAGTCGAATTCGTGGCAGTCCTCGGTCAGCGCCCGCATCCAGGGCACGATCTCGTCCCTGTAGGCATGGAGATTGCCGAAGGCCGGCGGCGAATCCGGCGAGACGATGGCCGAGCCCGCCGTCATGGTGAGGGCAAGCCCGCCCTTCGCCTTCTCGCGGTGATAGAGCCGATAGCGTTCCTTCGGCATGCCCTCCTCGGAATAGGCGGGCTCGTGCGAGGTCGACATGACGCGGTTCTTGAGCGTCAGGTGCCGGAGCTGGAAGGGCTGGAGCAGGGGGTCGCGCGTGGTCATCGGACAATCTCGTTCAGGGGCGAGCCCGCGAGGCGGTCGCTGAGGCCGTTGGGGAGCCCGAGCATAGTCGCTGGCGGGCCGGATCGGCTATGTTGATCGCGCATCCGTTTCCCCTCGAAACCGGCCGGATATCGACGCCGCGCCGCCGGACAATCGAAGATCGCCGCCGAGGATCACCGCCTGTCCGAGATCGCCATCCGTATCGAGCGGCCCGGGGATGCCGCCGAGGTCGCCCGCCTGCTGGAGGAGGCCTTCGGCGGCCCGGCCGAGCGCGGCCTCGTGGAACGCTTGCGGGCGGAGGGATCGCTCGGGCTTGCCCTCGTGGCCGAGCATCCCGCCGAGGGGCTGCTCGGCATGGTCGCCTTTCCGCCGCTGGTCCTGGAGGGGGAGGCGGGCGTTGCACCGAAGGCGGTGGCGCTCGCGCCGCTTGCCGTCCGGCCCGGGGCCCAGCGGCGCGGGCTCGGCTCGCGGCTGGTGCGCGAAGGCCTCGTCGCCTGTCGTGCCGACGATGTCGCCCTTGCCATCGTTCTCGGCGAGCCGGCCTACTATGCGCGCTTCGGATTTTCCCTCGCGGCCGCTCGGTTCCTGGCCTCGCCCTATGCCGGTCCCTATTTCATGGCGCTGGCGCTGCGGCCCGAAGGCGAAGGCGGGTCATGGCGCGTGATCCATCCGGCGCCCTTCGCGGCGCTCGCTTGAGAAATCGCGCCTCGGCGCCGATTTTGCCGGGAGGTCAGGCTTTGCGGCAGAGGGCGGCCCCGTTCGCGGGAACGTCGGCGACAGCCGGCGCCGGGGCGGCGAGACGCGCGCTCGCGCGGCGATGCAGCTCGTGCAGGAAATCCCGCGACCAGCTACGCGCGGAATGCAGCTTCAGCTTCTCCATCATCGAGACCCATCGGTCGCGCCGCTCCTCGAGCGGCATGGCAAGCGCGCGATGCATCATCTCGGCCATCTGGTCGAGGTCGTAGGGATTGACCAGCATCGCCGCGTCGAACTCGCGTGCGGCGCCGGCGAAGCGGGAGAGCACGAGCACGCCCGGATCCTCCGCCGGCTGCGCCGCCACATATTCCTTGGCGACCAGGTTCATGCCGTCGCGAAGCGGCGTCACCAGCCCGACCTGGCTCAGCCGATAAAATCCCGCGAGCGTGCTGCGCGGCAGGGCGCGCGTCAGGTACCGGATCGGGACCCAGTCGAACTCGGCATAGCGGCCGTTGGTTCGGCTCGCCGCTTGCTCCAGTTCCCGGCGAAGCAGGCGGTATTGCGCAACGTCGCTGCGCGACCGGGCCGCCACCTGCAGGAACGTCACCTTGGAACGATGCTCCGGGTACATATCCAGCATCCGGTCATAAGCCAGGAACCGGTTCACCAGACCCTTGCTGTAGTCCAGGCGGTCGACCCCGATCATGAGGCGCCGTCCCCCAAGGCTTTCCTTCAGCCGCTGGCCTTCCGGCGACAGCGAGGAATCCTTCGCCATGCCCGCGAAGCCGTCGCCGTCTATGCTGGCGGGGAACACGGCGCCGGCGCCGTTGCGCCCATAGGCGGTAAAGCTGCCGTCGGACCGGATATTGCCCTTCGCGATGTCGCCGATACAGCCGAGGAAGGCCGTGAGGTCGAGATCGGTCTGAAAGCCGACGAGATCGTAACTGGCGAGCGCCTCCAGCAGCATCTCGTGCCGCGGCAATGCCTCGAACACCTGGGCGACCGGAAAGGGCGTGTGGAGGAAGAAGCCGATCGGGTTGCGCACACCCATCCGCCGCAGGATCTGCCCGAACGGAATCAGGTGATAATCGTGCACCCAGATGACATCGTCCGGCCCGAGCAGCGGCAGCAGCGATCGCGCCATCCGCTCGTTGACGCGGAGATAGCCCTCCATATCCTCGCGCCGATATTCGAGCAGCCCGACGCGGTAATGCAGGACGGGCCAGAGCGTGCTGTTGGCGTAGCCTATGTAGAACTGCTGATGGTCGGTCTTGCCGAGATCGAAGGTCGCGTAGGTGACCTTGCCGGCGGACATGATCTTGAGGGCGTCGGTCGAGACTTCGGAAACCTCGCCGGTCCAACCGAACCAGAGCCCGCCATTGCGGCGCAGCGCGTCGCGCACCGCGACCGCGAGCCCGCCTGCCTGGCTGGCGCGCTCGCGCGGCGACGGCACGCGGTTGGAGACGATTACGAGGCGCGCCGACATCGACGCTCCGGCGAGGGGCGAGGGTTTCGCGGGGTCGGCGCGCAGCGCACCTCCTGCATCAGACGGTTCCATGGCCATGGGCGGAAACTCCCGAATTCGCGGCGGCGCGAAGCCAGCCGCGCACCCATGCCGCACTCTCGACGCGATGATCGTAACTTCCCGCGCCACCCTCGCCGACGCGGATGGCGAGCCCGCCCATGCGAGCCACGGCCACGAAGCCGTCCTCGTCGGTCACGTCGTCGCCGATGAACACGGGCCGGCGAAAGGCGAACGGGGGCTGTTGCATGAAATGCTCGATGGCGCGTCCCTTGCTGACGGCCTTGGGCGCGATCTCGAAGACGAACTTCCCCGGGATCAGCTCCAGCGGCGCATGCGACCGCTCGAGAATCTCCGCGAGCGCCGCGGCAAGCGCCGGCCCGTGATCCGGTTCGAGCCGGAAATGCGCGGCCATGGTGACGCCCTTCGGCTCGATCACCACGCCGGGATAGCGTTTGCTCAAGCTTTCCACCGCGGCGACCACCGCGGGCGGCAAGGCAATGGCGCCCGCCATGAGCTTCTGGCGCCCATCGGCGCTGCGCATCTCGGCGCCATGCTGGCCGGCGATCGCGCAACCGAGCGCCGGGAAGAGACGATCGAGCGCGGCGATGGCGCGGCCGCTGACGAGCGCCAGCGCGCCGCCGAGCCGCATCGCCACGCGTCGCAGATGGCCGGGCAGCTCCGGCGGCACGATGACGGCATCGGGCGCGATGGCGATATCGAGGATCGTTCCGTCCACATCGAGGAAGAGCGCCATACGATCGTCGAAGGCGACGACCGTATCGGGCTTCTTGCGCCCCGCTTCCGCGGCAGGCGCCCGCTCCGGCTCGGGGAGAGGGCGTACCACAGGGGCCGCTCGATCGAGCGCGCGCTCGATATCCCTGTTGCGACCGTCTTCCACACTTGGATCGGATTGCCGTTTCGATGTCACCGGCCGAAAGCCGGTTGCTCGCCCCGCCAGCCGACTTCCTGCGCAAAGGATTCCATGTCGGTGCGGCGGTGCTGCCAATCCGCCGCCGGCAATTCCTGCGCGGCGGCCTCACGCATCCGCCCGACCATCTCCGCCATGGGCTCGAGCCCGACCGTCGCCCGCCGCCGATCGACCTCCGGCTCGGCCTCGATCGGGTGCGGCTCGAGTCGGCCCGAATCGGTCCAGTCGAACTGCGTGCCATAGATCTGCGGCCGGCCCTCCATCATGCGGATGCGATCGAGCAGATAGGCGGGCTCGGCCGCCCGCACCTCGCCGCGCGCCGCCGCCCGCTGCAGCAGCAACAACCATTTGCGCTGCAGGTCGGGACGGGAGATCGCATGCTGCGCGATGAGCCAGGCGGCCTTGGCGGCATCGGGGCCGACGAGATTGCGGCCCGGCCAGCCCAGGCGGGCGACGATGTCCGCGAGGCGCCTTGCGTTCTGCTCATGCAGCGCGCGCATCGCCGGATGGTAGCCGTCGAAGAGCGCGCCATCGCGGGCGAGCAGATCGCGCAGGCGCCGATCCGCCTCGGCCATGTCGACGAGCTGGGTTGCGAGAGTTTCGTCCATGCGGGATACCTCCCGGGAGAAAACCGCCGGAAACGCCGAAGGTTCCCAGACAAAGTCGCCCTGGTCCCGGTCGGGAAAGGCATCCAGGATGCCGAGACCGGTTCATGTGCCTGAAGTATCGCACGTAACGCCGCGTGCAGGAAACCCGCGCATCGTCGTACGACCGGCGCATATCACACGCCGTTGCGAGGACGGGTCCGTCTCGAGGCGCGATCTCAGAAGGCTCGCGCGGTCCGCTACGCTGCCCTATGCTGCGCCCAACATCGTCGGCGGCAGGAAAGCCCGATCCATGATCGATCTCTACACGGCCGGCACCGGCAACGGCCAGCGCGCGTCGATCGCGCTCGAGGAATTCGGCCTGCCTTATCGGACGCACAAGATCGACCTCGCGAAGGGCGAGCAGAAATCGCCGGCGTTCCTGAAGCTCAATCCGCGCGGCCAGATCCCGGTCGTGGTCGATTCGGACGGGCCGGGCGGCGCGCCCCTCGTTCTCACCCAGTCGGGCGCGATCATGCTGCATTACGCATTGCAGACCGGGAAGCTGCTGCCCGCCGGCGGCATCGACCGGACGCGCGCGCTGCAATGGTTCATGCAGGCCGCGACCGATGTCGGCCCGACCAGCGGTGCCCTGTTCGTCTCGCAGAATGTCGTGCCGGAGAAAGTGCCCGGCAACATCAAGGTGTTCGAGGATCGGCTCCTCGCGCATTTCGTCGCCTGCGACCGGCAGCTCGCCGATCGCGAGTTTCTCGCGGGCGCGATCAGCATCGCCGACCTCAATCTCTACCCAACCTGCGCGACGCGCGAAGCGCTCCTGCAATCGGCGGGCCTCGCCGATCTCGCGCGCTGGACGAAGACCATGGCGGCGCGTCCGGCCGTCCAGCGCGGCATGAAAGTGCCGGGCTGAGCGCTGTCGAACGGAGGCGGCGCGCCCGATCATGCGGACACCCTCGCCCGGAACGCGCCACGAGCTTCGCGTCCTGCCGACGGCCGCCCATACCGCAGCGGCGGCCGGCAATACCGGCGTCGAGGTCGTCGCCACCACCCAGCTCATCCTCTTTTTCGAGGAGGCCTCGCATCTCGCGGTGAAGGATTGCTACGAACCGGGCGAGGTCACGGTCGGCACCAAGGTCGATGTCGAGCATCTGGCGCCCGCTTATATCGGCATACCGCTGATCGTCACGGCCGGGTTTCTGTCGATGCAGGGGCGGCGCATCGACTTTGCCTGCGAGGCGAAGCAGGACGACAAGCTCGTCATGAAAGGCACGCATCAGCGGGCCGTCGTTTCGCTTGCGCGTTTTCTGGGCCCGGGCACGGCGGCCGAGGGCGTGCCGCCGCCGCGGCTCGATTTCTGGTTCGATTTCCACAGTCCCTGGTGCTACCTCGCCGCCTCGCGCATCGGCGACATCGCGCGGCGACATGGCGCTGAGCTCGGCTGGCGCCCGGTGCATCTGCCGAAGCTGATGGATGCGGTGGACGGGCGTCGCCCGCTCGAAGCCAATGCCGCCTTCGTGCGCTGGTATCGGCAGGATCTGCTGGACCAGGCGGCGCTGCTCGGCCTGCCGGTGAAGCCGCATCCGGGCTACCCGCTGCGGCCGGCGCGGGCGCAGCGCCTGGCGCTTCATGCGGCCGAGCAGGGCAAGGCGGAGGCGCTGGTCGTGCCGCTGATCCGCGCCTACTGGTCCGAGAGCGCCGATATCGACGACATCGCCACGTTGCAGCGCTTCGCGGAACGGGCAGGGCTCGATCCGGCGGCGGTGCCGGCCGTCGTCGCCGATGAACGCCTGAAAGCTGCGCTCGACGCCAATCTCGCGGAAGCGGTGGCGTCCGGGCTCTTCGGCCTGCCGGCCGTGCTGCTCGACGGCAAGCTCTTCTTCGGCAACGACCATCTCGACCTGGTCGAGCATCATCTCCGTCGACGCGCGGCGCCCGCCGGCTGAGCGGGCCCGCGGGGAAACAGCTCTGCCTCGGGGCCGATTGCTGAAATCCCTCGATGCCCGGGGGTCGACCAGCATTGACAGCCGGGCGCCCCTTCCCTAATTGCATATGCGAATAGTTCGCATACGCACATCTGGACCCAGAGGGGGAATCATGACGGCTTGGCTGAGGCACCCGGTCAATATCGGCAAGCTGCTGATATTCGGCGTTCTTTTGCTCCTGACCACGGCGGCCTCGGCGGCTGCGGCCGAGGAGCCGGTGCTCAACATCTACACTGCGCGCCATTACCAATCCGACGACGAGATCTATGCCGCCTTCACGAGGGAGACGGGGATCGTCATCAACCGGATCGAGGACAAGGAAGACGCGCTGATCGAACGCATCAAGAACGAGGGCGCGAACAGCCCGGCCGACATCTTCATCACCGCCGATGCGGGCCGCCTCTGGCGGGCGCAGGACGCCGGCATTCTTCGCCCGGTGGATTCGGCGCTGCTGAACGACCGCGTGCCGGTAAGCCTGCGGGACCCGCAAGGCTACTGGTTCGGCTTTTCGATGCGCGCCCGCGTGATCTTCTACAGCAAGGCCGAGGTCGAGCCGGGCGCCGTGACCAGCTACGAGGATCTCGCCGATCCGAAATGGAAGGGCAAGGTCTGCGTCCGTTCCGGTTCGAACGTCTACAACCTGTCGCTGCTCGGCTCGATCATCGAGGAGAGCGGCGAGGCGACGGCCGAGAAATGGGCGCAGGGCGTGGCCTCCAACCTCGCGCGCGAACCGCAGGGCGGCGATACCGACCAGATCAAGGCGGTTGCGGCCGGCGAATGCCAGCTCGCCATCGCCAACACCTACTACTATGTCCGCCTTCTGAAGTCGGACGACGCCGCGGACCGTGCCGTGGCGGAGAAGGTCGGCGTGATTTTCCCGAACCAGGCGGATCGCGGAACCCACGTGAACATCTCGGGCGCCGGCGTCGCGATCCATGCGCCGCATCCGGAGAATGCGATCAGGTTCCTCGAGTTCCTGGCGAGCGACGAGGCGCAGCGCGACTTTGCCATCGGCAACAACGAGTATCCCGTCGTCGACATCGCCTTCGACAATCCCGAGCTCAAGTCGCTCGGCGAGTTCAAGAAGGATCCGGTGAACGTCGGGACCTACGGCGAGAACCAGGCCGCGGCGCAGGCGATCTACGACCGCGTCGGCTGGAAGTAGGCGGCTCTTACCGGTCGGAGCCCGGTATGAGCGGGCTCTGACCGGGTCGGCCGTGCGCGATCGCGCGGCTCAGCAGAAACACCGGCAGCAGACCGACGGCGACGATGGTGAGCGACGGGGTCGAGGCCTCGGCAAGCCGCTCGTCGCGCGCCAGGTTGAAGGCTTGCACCGCCAGCGTGTCGAAGTTGAACGGCCGCATGATGAGCGTGGCCGGCAGCTCCTTCATCACATCGACGAACACCAGCAACGCCGCCGTGAGCAGGCTCGGCCAGATGAGCGGCGCGTGCACGGCGGTCACCAGGCCGAGCGGTCCGCGACCGAGGGTGCGGGCGGCGCTGTCCATGCCCGGGGTCACGGTCTGCAGGCCGGCTTCGATCGGCTGCAGCGCGCTCGCGAGGAAGCGCACCGTATAGGCATAGAGCAGCGCGAAGATGCTGCCGCTGAAGATGAGGCCGGTGGAGACGCCGAACAGATTCCGCATCGCGCCGTCGATCGCGTTGTCGAAAGCGGTCACCGGCAGCAGCACGCCGATCGCGATGACCGCGCCCGGTACGGCATAGCCGAGACCGGCGACGCGCATCGCGATGCGCGGCGCATAGCCGGGCCGGATCCGGACCGCGAGCGCGACGAGAAAGCCCGCCGCCACAGCGATCGCGGCGGCGAGACCGGCGAGCGTGACGCTGTTCCGCGCGAGCTCCAGATACCGCGCGCCGAACTGCCGGTCGCCGTTCTCGATCGTGAGCTGCAGGAGGATGATCGCCGGCAGCAGGAAGCCGATGCCGAGCGGCAGCGCGGCGGCAAGGCAGGCGAACGCCGCCCGGATGCCGCGCAGCCTGTAGCGCACCAGCGGCCGGTAGCGCCCGCTCGTATGGTGATAGCGGCTCCGCCCGCGCAGGACGCGCTCCAGCAGCAGGATCCCGAAAACGACGCCGAGCAGCGCGCTCGAGAGCTGTGCCGCCGCCACGTGATCGCTGAAGGAGAACCAGGCGCGGTAGATGCCGGTGGTGAAGGTCGGCAGGTCGAAATAGGAGACCACGCCGAAATCGGCCACTGCCTCCATGAGGGCGAGGGCGACGCCAGCGGCGATGGCCGGCCGCGCCAGCGGCAGCGCCACGCGATAGAAGCTGCCCCAGGCGTTGCAGCCGAGCGTGCGGCTCACATCGAGCGCGCAGACCGATTGCTCGATGAAGGCGGCCCGGGCGAGCAAATAGACGTACGGGTAGAGCACGAAGACCAGCATCGCGATCGCGCCGCCGAGCGAGCGGATTTCCGGGAACCAGTAGTCGCCGTGCCCCCAGCCGGTCACGCCGCGCATCCAACCCTGCACCGGGCCCGCATATTGCAGGAGCTGGACATAGACGAAGGCCATCACATAGGCCGGCACGGCAAGCGGCAGCACGAGGCCCCATTCGAAGAAGCGTCGTCCCGGGAAGTCGCACATGGTGACGAGCCAGCCGAGCCCGGCGCCGATCACCAGCACCCCGACGCCGGTGCCGATCGCAAGGCCGACGGTGTTGACGATGTAGCCGCCGAGCACCGTCTCGGCGAGATGCGACATGGTGCCGTTGCCGGGGGCGAAAACGTTCACCAGCACGGCGAGGACGGGCGCCAGCAGCAACGCCGTGAGCAGGATCGACACCCAGCCGGGCCAGCCGAGGCGTCGCAGCCGATGCCATGGCCCCGGCCGCACCGGGGCACCCTCGAGCAGCAGCGTCACTCGGCGACGCGCGCCGGCCGGCGCTGTCGTGCGGCTTGCACCACCGCCTTGAAGTTATCGTAGAGCCGCCGCGCATCGCGGCTCATGGCGGGCAGCGATTCCCGCACGGCTTTCTCGAGGGCGGGAAGCGAACCCTGGCCCAGCCGCTTCTCGAGCGCGACCGCATATTCGGGGATGCAGCCCCATTGCGGCACGGTCTCGTCGGTGATCTCGACGTGATACTGGATGCCCCAGGCGTGGTCGCCGACGCGCATCGCCTCGTTGGCGCAATCGGTCGCCCTGGCGAGAACCGTCGCATCCTTCGGCGCTTCCACCACCTCGACGCTGTGCCATTGCAGCGCCTTGCCGCGCGGCGAAAGTCCCGCGAAGAGCGGGTCCGCGGCGGCGGCGGGCGTCAGCTCGATGTCGAGCACGCCGATCTCCGGCTTTGCCATCATGCGGCAGGCGCCGCCCAGCGCATCGGCGAGCAGTTGGTGGCCGAGACAAAGACCGAGATAGGGCATGTTGCGCTCACGCACGGCGTCGCGGATCGCGGCCTTCTCGGGGATGAGCCAGGGATGCCGGTCGGTTTCCCAGACGTCCATCGGGCCCCCCATGACCATCAGCGCATCGTAGTTGTCGAGCGGCGGGATCGGCTCGCCTTCGTCGAGTTCCACCGCGTCCCAGGCCACGCCGTCGGCGGCGAAGAAGTCGCGGAAGATGCCGGGATGCTCGCTCCGGATATGCTGGAACACGAGAAAGCGCATGGTCTCCTCCCCTCGAAGATGGCGTGCGGCAGGATAGGACGCGGAGCGCCCGGGCGTCGATGGCGGGGCCCGGGAGGCAGGGTTGCGGTCCGCACCGCCCTCAGCGCGGATAGCCGCCCGCAATCTGGGCCCGCTGCACGACGAGGGCGAGGACGACGTCGAGGATCGGGGTGTCGATCCCGACGAGATCCCCCATCTCCACCACGGCGCCCAGCAGCGCGTCGATCTCCATGGCGCGACCCTGTTCGAGGTCCTGCAGCATGGAGGTGCGATGCTCGCCGACATCCGCGGCCCAGCCGATGCGGGTCTCGATATCGACCGCGAAATCGACGCCGAGCGCGCGGCCGACCGTCTCGGCCTCCGCCATCATGCGGCGGATCACCGCGCGGGTGCCGGCATCCCCGGCGATGCGCGCAAGGGTGCCGAGGGTCAGCACGCTGACCGGGTTGAAGCTGAGATTGCCCCAGAGCTTGATCCAGATGTCGTCGCGGATGCGCGGCCTGACGGGCGCCTTGAAGCCGGCCTCGGTGAGGGTCCGGGACAGGGCCTGGATGCGGGCGCTCTTGCTGCCGTCCGGCTCGCCCAGCATGAAGCGGTTGCCATATTGGTGATGGATTACGCCCGGCGCCGCGATTTCCGCCGCCGGATAGACGACGCACCCGATTACGCGCCTCGTCTCGATGGCCTGCTCGAGCTTTCCTTCCGGATCGAGGCAGGCGATGCGTCGGTCGCGCCAGGGCCCGTCGAGCCCGTGGAAATACCACCAGGGGACGCCGTTCATCGCGGTGACGACCATGGTGTCGGGTCCCAGCATCGGCCGGAGCCGTTCGGCGATCGCCGGCACGCCCGGCGCCTTCAGGGCGATGATGATGGCGTCCTGAGGGCCGGCCTCGGCCGGATCCTCGGTCGCGAAGGGCCGCGCGACGATCTCTTCTCCGTCGCTGACCAGCTTGAGGCCGTTCGCGCGCATGGCGGCGAGATGCGGGCCCCGGGCGATGAGCGTGACCTCCTCGCCGGCGGCGGCGAGCTTCGCCCCCAGCAGGCCGCCGATCGCGCCGGCGCCGTAGATGCAGACCTTCAAGAGGCGGGCCTCGCCGCGGCGAGGCCGAGCTTCTCGGCGAGGCCGATGCGCTGCAGCTTGCCGGTGGCGCCCTTCGGGATCTCGGGCAGCAGCAGGATCTTCCGCGGGACCTTGAAATCGGCAAGATGCTTGGTCGCGAAATCCTTGAGGTCCTGGTCGCTCGCCTGCATGCCTTCGCGCAGCACCACCGCGGCGGCGACCTCTTCCCCGAGCTTCTCGTGCGGCATGGCGAAGGTCACGACCTGCAGCACCGCCGGGTGATCCATCAGCACCTCGTCCACCTCGCGCGGGCTGATCTTCTCGCCGCCGCGATTGATGATCTCCTTGAGGCGCCCGGTGATGGTGAGGTAGCCGCCCGCATCGAGGACCCCCTGGTCGCCGGTACGGAACCACCCGTCCGTGAAGGCGGCGGCATTGGCCTTCGGGTTGTTCGCATAGCCCGGCGTCACGCTGGCGCCGCGGATCACCACTTCGCCGACGCCGCCGCGCGGCAGCAGCGTGCCCGCCTCGTCCATGATGCCGACCTCCGGCCCGGCGGCGATGCCGACCGTGCCGGCGCGCCGTTCGGCCGGCGGCAGGGGATTGCTCGACATCTGATGGCAGGCTTCGGTCATGCCGTAGGATTCGATGACCGGGCATCCGAAGGTCTTCTCGAGCTCTGCCATCACCTGCGGCGGAAGCGAGGAAGAGGAGGAACGGATCAGCCGCAGCCGTTGCCGTCCCAGCGCATCCCGATTGTGGCCGGCGCGCGCCAGGATCGCCTGATGCATGGTCGGGACGGCCGAGTACCAGCTCGCCTTCGCCTCGTCGAGCCAGCCGAAGAATTTGAGGGCGTTGAAGCCGGGCGTGTAATAGACCGAGCCGCCATTGCCGAGCGCCGAGGCGGTGACGCCGATCAGCCCGTGGATATGGAAGAGCGGCATGATGTTGAGGCAGCGGTCGGCCGGGGTGAGGCCGAGCGCGCGTCCGATATTGCCGGCGGAGGCGCGGAGGTTCCGCTGCAGCAGCGGCACCAGCTTGGGGCGCGAGGTGGTCCCGGAGGTGTGGAGATAGAGCGCCACATCCTCGGCCGTGGGCTCCCCGCCCTGTCGCGCGCTGCCGCCGGGACCTGCACCATGCAAGGTGAACCGCCCGGCGCGCGCCGGGTCGGCGACGAGCTCGATGATCGGAATGCCGCGGCGGGTCGCGACGGCGCGCGCGGGGCCATCGTCGCCCGCCGCCAGGATCAGCGCCTTCGCCTGCAGATCCTCGAGATAGAACTCATGCTCGTCCGCCCGGTAGGCGGGGTTGAGCGGCGCCGCGCCGGCCGCGCCCGAGACCGCGAGGAAGGCCGTCGCCGCTTCGGCGCCATTCGCCAGCACCATGGCGATGGTGTCGCCGCGGCCGAGGCCGCGTTCGTTCAGCCAGCGCCGACTTTCGCCGATCTGCCGCGCGAGTTCCGAAAAGCTCGTGTCAGAGCGGCCCGGCGCCGAGATCGCGACCGCGCTCGAGTTATTGCCTTCGATGAGCGCGCTGAAATTTTCCGTCGCCGCCATGGGTTTTCGATCCCGGCCGAGTTTGGTGAATGCGGGACATTAACAATCGAGGTCGGGATTGACGAGGGCAGCGCGCGCCCCGGGCCGCCGTCAACGCAAGGTGCGGCGAGAGGCCGCGGGGGCTCAGAGGCTGCGGCTCAGGACCACCCAGTCGCCGGCGACGACCGGGTCGTCGCTGCGCTGGGTCCGGGCATAGAGCGCAAAGGCGAAGTCCGCTGCCGGCCGCGTTTCGGGCGGGCTCGATTGGCCGAGTTCCTGCGCGAGGAACGCGGCACCGCCGAGGGTCCGCCGATCGATGAGGATCGGCCGGTCGGTGGTGGGCGGACCGAACGAGGTCTCCCAGGCGTTCCGGAAGCGCTGGCGCGGGCCGTCTGCCGCCGCGCTTTCCCAGCGGGGCTGCATGGTCGGCGCCGGCAAGGCTGTGATCGGCATCGTCATTCGGCGGACCGCATGGATTTGCATCGAATCCGCGCCAAGCCGTGGCCACGGACCTCCCCGGAATATCGGGCGGGGGCCCGGGAGCCGCTAGGCCGATTCCTTGCCGAACATGGTTAATCATTCATAGGCGCGTTAACCAGATCGCATCGCATTTGAGACAGTTTTTCTCTGCTAAATCATCGCTTTGCCATTGCTTTTGACCCATTCACCGATTGTTAAGCCGGCGGGCCTAGGGTCGCCCTTGCCCGAAAGGAATTGGGCGATTACGGCCGAACCGTGCGCGAAGCAATTCAAGCGGGGGATCGGGCGGCCTTCAGGTAGGAGGTTTGGCGTCAATGAGCGTTGTCAAAAAGACGCGCCCATCCCCGAAGACACTAGGTTGGGTCCGTGACGCGATCGAAGCGTCCGGCGACCTCGTTTACGACTGGGATCTCTCGACCGATCGCCTCGCCTGGGTGGGCCTCGCGAGCGCGTTCTTCGATACCGACGCGACGCAGGTGCCGGATTCCGGCACCGGGTTTGCGGCCTATATCCACTCCGAAGATCTTCCGAAGCGCCGGCAGGCGCTCGCCGACCATCTCGCGCGCACCGGCCCGTACGACGCCGAGTACCGCCTCATGCGGACGCGCGGCGAGGAATGCTGGGTGCATGACCGCGGCCAGGTGCAGTTCGGCGCCGACGGCAAGGCGGCCCGTCTCATCGGCACGCTGCGCCTCATCAGCGCGCGCAAGCAGCATGAGGCGAAGCTCGAGCGGCTCGCGAGCTTCGACGACCTCACCGGCCATTTCAACCAGTCGCGCCTCAAGGACGCGATCGACCATCACCTCGCGCAGTGCCGCAAGAGCAACGAGAGCGGCGCTTTCCTGGTGCTGGGCATCGACAATCTCTCAAAGATCAACAACGCCTTCGGCTACGAAACCGGCGATCGCGTGCTGATCGCCCTCGGCCAGCGGCTCGACCATCTGGTTCGCCCGGCCGACGTGGTCGGGCGCATCGGCGCCGACCGTTTCGGCGTGCTTCTGCCGCGTTCCGGCATGCAGCAGATGCAGCAGGCGGCCGAGCGCATGCTGCAGTCCGTGCGCGAAATGGCCGTGTCGGTCGACGACGCGCGCATCCATGTGACCGTCTCGATCGGCGGCATTCTCTTCTCGGGCTCGGGCCAGACCGCGCAGGACGTGGTGACCCGCGCCGAAACCGCGCTTCGCCAGGCCAAGCGCGAGGGCCGCGACTGCTTCGCGCCCTATCGTCCGACCCAGCAGCAGGACCTCCTGCATCGCCGCAGCCAGTCGATCGCCGCCGAAGTCGAGCGGGCGATCGCCGAGAATCGGCTCGCCTTCGCGTTCCAGCCGATCGTCAAGTCGGTCTCGCACCAGCCGGCGCTCTACGAGTGCCTGGTGCGCCTCCGTTCCAACGATGGCGAGCTCATTCCGGCGGCGGCCTTCGTGCCGGTGGTCGAGCAGCTCGGCCTGGTGCGCCAGATGGACCGGCACGTGCTGGAGCTCGCCGTGGCCGAGCTCGCCACCAGCACCGTCAACGGCCTCGCGGTCAACATCTCCGGCCTTACCGCCACCGATCCGGTGTGGCTCCGCACGCTGAAGTCGCTGCTCCACGGGCGGCCCGATCTCGCGAAGCGGCTGGTGATCGAGATCAC
>CAZMUZ010000001.1:111526-116024 GCA_964569315.1 uncultured Rhodospirillaceae bacterium
ACCGGCGAGGATGCGGCCTTCCTCGCCAATGAGGGCGTCCAGTTCCTGCAAGGTTATTATTTCGGCCGGCCGAGCCAGGAGCGGCCCTGGCGCAACGTGGTTTCGCTCGCCGAGCACGCGGCCCGCGCCTCGGCCAACGCCAATATCCGGGCCTAGGCGACCCCCGCCGCAGCCGATATCGCGACCCCGAGGCCTCCCCCGATAATCCGAGGCGGCGGTTTCGCTCCGGTTTCGGGCGAGGCACACGCGCTCGCCATCGCATTCGGGCCCGGTTCGAGCCGGCACGCCGCAGCGGCAGCGCTACTTCTTGGTGTCTTTGTCGGTGAGCGCCGAGACTTCGCGCTGGAGCTCTTCCAGCCGCGAGCGCAGCCGTTCGAGCTGATCGCCCTGCTCGGCCGGTGAGGTTTCCGATTTCGGCGCCGGATCGCCCGCCGGCGCTCCCGGGTCGCCCGGCTGGAACGGATTGAACATCCGCATCGCGCGCTCGAAAAAGGCGATGTTCTGCTTGCTCATCTCGTCGAAACGGCCGAACGGAAATATGCCGCCGAAGCTCTCGGACATGTATTTCCGCATCTGCTCCTGGTTGCGCGCGAAGGACTCCATGGTGTGCTCGAGATAGCGCGGCACCAGGAATTGCAGATTGTCGCCGTAGAAGCTGATGAGCTGGCGGAGGAAGTTGAGCGGCAGCAGGTTCTGCCCGCCCTTGCTTTCCTCCTCGACGATGATCTGGGTCAGGACCGAGCGGGTGATGTCCTCGCCGCTCTTCGCGTCATAAACCGCGAATTCGACGCCGTCCTTCACCATCTGGCACAGATGATCCAGCGTTACGTAGCTGCTCGTCGCCGTGTTGTAGAGCCGGCGATTGGCGTATTTCTTGATCGTGATCGGCGCCTTGGCGCCGTCGCTCCGCTCGTTCATGCCGGTTCCTTCGGCAGCGATTCCGTGGGCCATGGCGGCTCTCGCAGTTGCAGCATAGCAGGATTCAGGTCGGGTTGTGCAATGCGCCAGACCCGCTGCAGCGCGGCAAGTGGAAAGCCCGGCGGCGGGTCGCTATAGTCCGCACGCATGACGGAACGGCCCGATCTCGCGGCGCTGGCGCGACGCTATCTCGATCTCTGGGAGCATCAGGTCGCCGCCATGGCCAGCGATCCGGCGCTGGCAGAGCAGCTTACGCGGCTCTTTCGCGCGATCGGCGACGGCATGGCGGCGGTTGCCGGCGGGGTAGAGGGTCATGAAAGCCACAAGGCGAGGCGCGGCGCCGGCAAGGCGGGGACCGCGGCCCCTGCCGCAGCATCTGGCGATGGCGGGGCTGAGCTGGCTGAGCTCGCCCGGCGCCTGGCGGCTCTGGAGCGGCGTCTCGCAAAGCTCGAAGCGGCCGGTGCCCGGCCCGGTCGCAAGCCCGTCGCCCGAGCTCGAAAGCGCGCTCGCCGGGGTTGATCCGGAGGAATTCGCCGGCGCCCTCGAGACCGAGGCGCTGTTGCGTCTCGAACGTCTCGCGATCGGCATCGAACGCTATCAGTCGCACCCCTATCGTCGCCCCGGCAACGAGCCGCCGGCGATCTGGCGGCAGGGTACGACGCGGCTGCTCGACTATTCCGCCAGCGCCGCCGGCGCATCGCGGCCGTCGAAGCGAAAGCGCGCGGCACCGGCGCCGCCGGTGCTGGTGGTGCCCTCGCTCGTCAACCGCGCCTATGTGGTCGATCTCGAGCCGCAGCGGAGCTTCATGCGCTTCCTCGCGGGCGCGGGCTATGCGCCCTACCTCGTCGATTGGGGCGCGCCGGGCGACATCGAGCGCGGCTTCGATCTGACCGACTACATCGCCGGCCGGCTTTCGGCGGCGCTCGATGTCGTCGTCGCGCGTCACGCCGGGGCGAAGATCCATCTCGTCGGCTACTGCATGGGGGGCAATCTTGCGCTGGCGCTCGCGCTGCGCCGGGCGGCCTCGCTCGCGGGGCTGGTCCTGCTGGCGACTCCCTGGGATTTCCATGCGGAACGCGCCGAGCAGGCGGAGGCCCTGGGGGCGCTCGGCGCGCTGCTGGCGCCGGCGATCGCCGCCTCGGGCGAGCTTTCCGTGGACGGCATCCAGTCGCTCTTCGGCGTGCTCGACCCGCTGCAGGTGAGCCGGAAGTTCCTCGCTTTCGGCGCCCTCGATCCCGGCTCGGCGAAGGCGCAGGCGTTCGTCGCGCTCGAGGACTGGGTGAATGACGGCGTTCCGCTCGCCGCCGCGGTCGCCATCGAATGCCTTGGCGGCTGGTACGGGCGGAACAGCCCGATGCGCGGCGAATGGCGGATCGAGGGCAGGCCGGTCCTGCCGCGCGATCTGTCGGTTCCCTCTCTCGTCGTGCTGCCGGATCACGATCGCATCGTGCCGCCGGCCTCGGCGGCGCCGCTCGCCGCCGCCATCCCCGGCGCAGACAGTCTGCGGCCGGAGGCGGGCCATATCGGCATGATGGTCGGCGGCAGCGCCGAAACGAAGCTCTGGCAGCCCTTGCTCGCCTGGCTTCGCGCCCGACCTTGAACCGTCTCGAGGTTTTGCGGCGAGCGGCCGAACGCCGCAGGGCGCGGCGGGTCGGCGCCTTGCGACCGTCGCGAAGCATCGGCTAAGGTCGGCGATCGGCAGCGCCGCTCGCGCGATCGGGCCCGCCGCCTCCCTCAGCCCCAATCCGAGGAGCGCGTCATGACCGACATCGTTATCGCCAGCGCCGTCCGCACGCCGATCGGCGCCTTCAACGGCGCGCTCAGCGGCCTGCCCGCGAGCGCCCTCGGCACCGTCGCGATCAAGGCGGCGCTGGAGCGCTCCGGTGTCGGCGCGGCCGAGGTGGACGAGGTGGTGATGGGACAGATCCTGGCGGCGGGTGCCGGCCAGAACCCGGCGCGGCAGGCGGCCGTCGAGGCCGGCATCCCGGTCGAGAAGACGGCCTATGTGATCAACCAGCTCTGCGGCTCGGGCCTGCGCGCGGTGGCGCTCGGCTATCAGGCAATCGCCACCGGGGACAGCGCCATCGTGGTGGCGGGCGGGCAGGAGAGCATGAGCCAGGCACCGCACTGCATCCATCTGCGCAACGGCGTGAAGATGGGGCCGGGCGAGCTGGTCGACACCATGATCAAGGACGGGCTGTGGGACGCCTTCAACGGCTATCACATGGGCAATACGGCCGAGAACGTCGCGCAGAAATGGCAAATCACCCGCGCCGAGCAGGACGCGTTCGCCGCCGGGTCGCAGCAGAAGACCGAGGCCGCGCAGAAATCGGGCCGCTTCAAGGAGGAGATCGTCCCGGTGACCATCGCGAGCCGCAAGGGCGACGCGGTGGTGGAGCAGGACGAATATCCGCGCGCCGGCGTGACCGCGGAATCGCTCGCCAAGCTCCGGCCCGCCTTCCTGCGCGGCGACAACGGCACGGTCACGGCGGGCAACGCCTCCGGCATCAATGACGGCGCGGCCGCGACGGTGCTGATGAGCGCCGAGGCGGCGAAGCGCCGCGGCATCAAGCCGCTCGCCCGCATCGTTGCCTGGGCGACCGCCGGCGTCGATCCGGCCATCATGGGCTCGGGCCCGATCCCGGCCTCGCGCGCGGCGCTGAAGAAGGCCGGCTGGAAGGTCGAGGACCTCGATCTCATCGAGGCGAACGAGGCCTTCGCCGCGCAGGCCTGCGCGGTCAACAAGGAGCTCGGCTGGGATCCGAAGAAGGTCAATGTGAATGGCGGCGCGATCGCGCTCGGCCATCCGGTCGGAGCCTCCGGCGCGCGCGTGCTGGTGACCCTGCTGCACGAGATGCAGAAGCGCGATGCGAAGAAGGGCCTCGCGACGCTTTGCATCGGCGGCGGCATGGGCATCGCCATGTGCGTGGAGCGCTGATCGCCGCCGCCGCTGTCCTGCGGGCATCGGGAATGCGGGGACGCCCGTCGACCGTCCCCGAGGGAGTAAAGGCGACATGCTGGCCGGCATGCCGCGACGGGGCGCCGACGATGGCGTCCCGGCAAAAAACGGCCGTGAAACAGGGAGAGCTAGGATCATGGCACGTCTGGCGATCGTCACCGGGGGCTCGCGCGGCATCGGACGCGCCATCTCGGTCGCGCTGAAGAAGGCCGGCCACCGCGTCGTCGCCACCTATTCCGGCAATGACGCCGCCGCCCGGGAATTCACCGCCGAGACCGGCATCGACACCGTCAAGTTCGACGTCGGCAATTTCGCGGAATGCGAAGCGGCGCTGAAAAAGATCGCGGCGGAGTCCGGCCCGATCGAGATCCTGGTCAATAACGCCGGCATCACCCGCGACGCGACGCTGCACAAGATGACGCCGCAGCAATGGGACGAGGTGATCCGCACCAACCTCACGAGCTGCTTCAACATGTGCCGGCTCGTGATCGACGGGATGCGCGAGCGGAACTTCGGCCGCATCGTCAATATCGGCTCGATCAACGGCCAGGGCGGCCAGTACGGCCAGGTCAACTACGCCGCCGCCAAGTCGGGCATCCACGGCTTCACCAAGGCGCTGGC
>CAZMUZ010000002.1:0-95432 GCA_964569315.1 uncultured Rhodospirillaceae bacterium
GACCGGAGCCGGGACAGCGCATGACGGAAGAGCATCCGTCACCCCGAGGGCGCGTGATCCATTCGGGCTTTCGGTGCCCGCAAGCGGAAACCACGCGCACGCACAAGGAGAGCATTCGTGAGCATAGAAACGGCGAAGAATAGCCCCTCGGACGCTGACCTTCAGGAGCCGCAGCCATGACGGTTGCCGAATCCCGTGCCGGCGTTCCACCGCCATCCGATCATCCGAAGGGATGGCGGCGCTGGGTTTTTTCGACCAACCACAAGGACATCGGCACGATGTACATCGTGCTGTCCGTGGTTGCTGGGCTTCTCGGCAGCCTGCTTTCCGTCGCCATGCGGCTCGAGCTCGCCCAGCCGGGCTTGCAGCTCTTCGCCGATCCTCAGCTATTCAACGTCGTCGTCTCGGCGCACGGCCTCATCATGATCTTCTTCGTGCTGATGCCGGCCCTGATCGGCGGCTTTGGCAACTGGTTCGTGCCCCTGCTTATCGGCGCGCCGGACATGGCGTTCCCGCGGCTGAACAACATCAGCTTCTGGCTGCTGGTGCCCTCGTTCGGCCTGCTGATCGCCTCGACGCTCAGCGGCATGGGCGCGGGAACCGGCTGGACCCTCTATCCGCCGCTCAGCGACATAGGGCATCCCGGCCCGTCGGTCGACCTGCTGATCTTCGCGCTCCACCTGGCGGGGGTCTCCTCGATACTTGGCGCCATAAATTTCATCACGACGATCTTCAACATGCGCGCCCCCGGCATGGGTCTGCACAAGATGCCGCTTTTCGTGTGGTCCATGCTGGTTACCGCCTTCATGGTGTTGCTCGCGCTCCCGGTCCTGGGCGGCGCCATCACCATGCTGCTGACGGACCGGAATTTCGGCACGGCCTTCTTCGTCCCGGCCGGCGGCGGCGATCCGACCCTGTTTCAGCATCTATTCTGGTTCTTCGGCCATCCCGAGGTCTACATCATGATCCTGCCGGCGTTCGGGATCATCAGCCAGGTTGTCTCCACCTTTTCGAGAAAACCGATCTTCGGCTATCTGGGCATGGTCTACGCGATGATCGCGATCGGCCTCATCGGATTTCTCGTCTGGGCGCACCACATGTTCACCGTCGGGTTGGACGTCGATACCCGGGCCTACTTCGCCGCCGCGAGCATGGTCATCGCCGTCCCCACGGGCATCAAGGTGTTCAGTTGGATCGCGACCATGTGGGGCGGCTCGATCGAGTTCAAGACGCCCATGCTGTTCGCGCTCGGCTTCATCCTGCTGTTCACGGTCGGCGGCGTGACCGGCGTGGTTCTGGCCAATGCCAGCGTCGATATCGTGCTGCAGGACACATATTACGTGGTCGCGCACTTCCACTATGTGATGTCGCTAGGCTCGGCCTTCGGCATATTCGCCGGGTTCTACTACTGGATCGGAAAAATGTCCGGGCGCCAATATCCGGAAGCGCTCGGCAAGCTTCACTTCTGGCTGACCTTCATCGGCGTGAACCTGACCTTCTTCCCTATGCATTTCCTCGGTCTTGCCGGCATGCCACGTCGGGTCGCCGACTATCCGGACGCTCTTGCCGGCTGGAATCTCCTCGCATCGATCGGCAGCTACATCTCCCTTGCCGGTTTCCTGGTGTTCCTGATCGTCGTCTGGCGGACGTTTGCGGCCGGCAAGCCATGCCCGGCCAATCCCTGGGGGGCGGGCGCGACGACGCTGGAATGGACACTGCCGTCCCCGCCGCCCTTCCACAGCTTCGAAGAGCTGCCGAATGTCGCCGGCCGCGGGAGGCTCGCTTGAGCGTAAACGGGACGAAATCGCGTCGAGACAGCACAGGGTTTGAAGGAGCGACCCATGAGCAAGCGCAAACGACTGACGGTTACTGTGAAGCGAGCCTATGAGGCTCCCGCGAAATCGGACGGATGCCGCATTCTCGTGGACCATATCTGGCCGCGGGGCGTCTCCAAGGCGGCGCTGCGGCTCGATGGCTGGGTCAAGGAGGTGGCGCCGAGCGGGGCGCTCCGCAAATGGTTCGATCACGATCCCGCCAAGTGGCCGGTCTTCAAGAGCCGCTACTTCCGGGAGCTGGATGGAAAATCCGAGGCCATCGACCGCATTTTGACCGAGGGCCGGGAAGGCACGCTCACGCTGGTGTTCGCGGCGAAAGACGTCGAGCACAGCAATGCGGCCGCGCTCAAGGAATATCTCGACCGCGAAGCGGGAGCGTAGGGCATCGATGCCGCGGATCCGTCGCATCGCTCGCCCCCGTGAAACGCCGGGCGAGGGTCGTCCGCAGACCGCCTCGAGCGCCGACCCGGGTCGGCGGACGACGCGCGCTATCGAGACCTGACGGACTTGCCGAAGACGCATGAACGGAATATCGAGCGATTCCCGGATTCGCGATAAATGTTATGACCTGTTGCCGCCGTTATGCGCTTCGCCGTTCCGGGGAACGCGATAATCTGAACGAAGGATTCGTCTGACGGCCTCGCATCGTCGTGAGGCCGATGCCGGGCGGTGGCAAGAACAGGCCGATCCATGGGCTCGAGCACTGCAAGGGTCGCCAGACATGTCATGATGACGTTCTGATCCGTCCGGGAGCGAAGCGGGAGGCCGTTCGAAGGAGCGACGCCTGGCTGCTCTCCTCACCGATCGGATCTCGCGGCAATGGGGATCGAGAATCATGTCCGATGTGATTTACGAGATCTTTCCTGCAATCGGGATCGCCCGTGTCGGCAACGCGCCCGAGGCTTTCTATATCGGGCCGGAGCGTGCGGGCGGCCTTCCCCTCTTGCCGGACGAGCCGGCAAGGGCATTCGGCGCCGGCGACTTTCGGGATTCCGAAGGGCGGCTGCGGCGTCAGGCGGCGCGTTTCCGCATCTGGCGCCGTGCGCCCGGCGCGAAGCCGGTCGAGGTCACCCTCGAAACCGGAGACGTGCTGGAGATTCGCTGGACCGTGCATCTCGCCAACAAGAAGGCGAGCTGGTACCGCTTCCTGACCTCGAAGGGACAACAGGGCTACGGCCCGAACCATCCGCTGCGCAACGCGGAGGTGCGGAATGCCGAAGATCGTCGGCGCCTCATCATCGATCCGGGGCCGCGCAGCCTCGGCGGGCGTGGCGCGGGCGGACCCGAGGCGCCGGTCGAATTTTCCCGGGCGACGATTCCGCAGGGCTACAGGGGCGGCAGTTTTCCGCCGGCGACGCTCAGGCCTCACGCCGTCGAAACGCTGGGCGCGCTGCGGACCGACGATGCGGGGCGGCTTCTCGTGCTGGGCGGGTTCGGCCATAGCGGCACGCTGGCCGAGCCTCCGGCCCTTGCCGACTACGCCAACAATGACGGCTGGTGGGACGACATTTCCGACGGACCCGTGCGCGCGACGATTCGGCTCGCGAGCGGCGAGACCGTCGAGGCGAAACCGGCCTGGGTGCTCGTCGCCCCGCCGGCCTATGCGCCGCAGATCTGCAATCTGATCACGCTCTACGACACGATGCTCGACACCGCCGTGCGGCATCTCGGCTTCCGCCCCGAGATTTACGAGAACGGGCTTTGGAAAATGGGGCCGACAGGCTATCGCCCCCGTTTCGAGACCGAGGTGAAGCCGATATTCGAGCGCACCGCCGGATATCCCTGGGTAGCGGCCATTCCGCCCAGCCCGCACAGCTTCGACTATGCCCAGCTCGCCGACCCCAATCCCGCCGCCAGCGGGTTGCGGCAGTTTTACCTCAATATCATCCGAGGGCCGGGTGAGGAGAACGCGGTCGAAAGCCACGTTCCCGGTGTCGGCATGATGCCGCTTCTCACCGGCGACGACGCGATCAAGGCGGAGCAGACCGCGGGCGCGTTGCTGGCGACCAGCAAATATCTGCGGCTGACCGACACCCAGTATTTCTTCCTTCAGCAATGGGCCGCGGGTTATTTCGAGCCCGGCGGCACGCCGGAGTCCGACCCGGGCCATACGCTGACCCGAGCCGTGCTGGAAAACTGCGTCGGCGGCGCGCTTTCCCCCGGCATCGAGACGACCTGGATCGCACGCGATCCGGCGATCTATGCGGAGCCTTTCCGTATCCGGCCGCGCTTGCCGGCGCCGGATCCCTTGAGCCTGGGCTCGGATCATGCCGCCGGACTCGAGCCCGGGGACCTTACCCGCCGCATGGCGATCCCGTGGCAGGCGGACTTCAACGAATGCTCGACGCAGAAGATCGACGGGCGCGTCATGTGGTGGTGGCCGGCCCAACGCCCCGCCTCCGTTCACCTGTCGGCCGAACCGGCGACAGGTGAAGCCGCCGCGCCGGACGGCGCTCCCGGACCTCTGGTGCCCTGGATCGGCAGCGACGACGATCCGACTGCGCGAGATTATTTCCAGTTTGCCGACAATCTCGAGATGCTGCGCAACTGGGACCGGCTCGGGTTCGTGCTCGGCACCGACGATCCGGGCCACCCGCGTTTCGTCGAGGTGGCGCGCACGCTCCCGCGGGCCGCAGGTAAGCCAAAATGAAACGGCCTATGCCTCGGGGCAATGCAGGCTGCGCGATCGATGTGCTGATCCTGGGGGCAGGGCCGGCCGGTGCCGCCCTCGCGCTTGCGCTAAAGCGAGCCGGCGTCGCCAGCGTGCTGTTGATCGACCGTCCGGCAGGATGGCCGTTCCGCATGGGCGAGTCGGCCGCACCCGGGCTCAATTCTCTGCTGCGCCGGCTCGGCCTCGACGATCGTCTCGAGGACCGCGGCCATCGTCCCTGCCACGGCAATCTCAACCTCTGGGGCGGGCCGACGCCCGTCCTCGAGGAGTTCGCGAGCCGCGCAGACGGGCCAGGCTGGGCTCTCGACCGGGCGGCCTTCGATGCCTGGCTGCGGGCCGAAGCTGTCGCCCGAGGTGCGGCGCTGGTGTCGCACGCCCGTCTGGCGGGGGTCGTTCGCTATGGCGAGGGTTGGCGCGCGAATATCCGAACGAGGGAGAGAAACCTCGAGGTGAGAAGCCGGTGGATTGTCGACGCGTCGGGCCGCCCGGCCGCATTCGCGAGGCGCTCGGGTGCAAGGCTGCACCGGTTCGACCGGCTGGTCGCTCTCGCCGCACGCGCCGAACCGACGGAGAGCCGCGGCTTCGACGGGTTTTCAGTGGTCGAAGCGGTCGAGATCGGCTGGTGGTATGCCGCGCGCCTGCCGGGCGGCAAATCGGCGGTCGCGCTGATGACGGATATGGATCTCGCCCGTGAAGCGGATCTCCATTCGCCGGATGGCTTCCGGCGGGCCTGGGCGTCGACCACCGAGATCGGGCGCTTCGCCTCGCCCCCCGACCAGGCCGTGCAACCGGTCCTGTTCGCTGCGGGGACCCAGTTCATCGACCGAGCCATCGGCCCGGGCTGGCTCGCGCTCGGGGACGCTCTGATCGCCCTCGATCCCTTGAGCGCATCGGGGGTCACCGGCGCGCTCGAGGATGCGATTGCTGCCGCCGACGCGATCGTCCGGCTCCTCGGCCTGGAGAGCCGTGGCGGCGAGGCGCGAGACCTCCGTTCCGCCTATTGTGCCCGGGCGAACGCCACGCTGACGCGGTATCTGGTCGGGCGCCGCTCGATCTATCGCCGCGAAAAGCGGTGGGAAAACGGCAGGTTCTGGCAGCGACGCACCATCATCTAGCTTTCCGGGCGTGCGCCGGCGAGGATTTGGCGGCGGCCCACCGGGCGCTTTCGGCTGCCTGGATCGCGAACTCCTCGACCAGCCAGCTCTCGAACTTGCGCAGCACGGGTTGGTCGAGCTCGAGCTCGGGCATCACCAGGTAATAGCTGCCGCTCGGGCAGGTCGCCGCAAAGGGCTTGACCAGGCGGCCATCGTCGAGCTGCTCGAATGCCAGCAGGTTGTCGCCGATCGCGACCCCCTGGCTCGCCACCGCAGCGTCCAGCACGAGGCCGGAATCGTGATAGATCGGCCCCTTCGACCAGTCGATCCGATGCTCGCCGACCAGGGTCAGCCAGCGCCGCCACCATGTCGTGTTCTGCTCATGCAGCAGGCGATGGCGAGCAAGATCCGCGGGCGCATGCAAGCCGGGGCCATCCTCGACGAGGTGCGGGCTGCAGACGGGGAAGGCCTCGAGGCTGATCAGGCGAACCCATTGCAGTTCCGACGGCGGATCCTCGAACGCATAATGGATGGCGGCGTCGACGAGATCATTGGGAAAGGCGGCGAGCTCGAGCGACGGAATGATCTCGACGTCGACCTCGGGCTGAATCCGATGAAAGCGGGAGAGACGCGCATTGAGCCAGCGCGCCGCCAGACCTGGGTCGACGCTGAGCACGAGCCGGTTCGCCTGTCGTCCGACGGAGAGACGGTTGGTGGCTGCCGCGATGCCATCGAAGGCGCGCGACAATATGGCCAGCAGATCCCGGCCGGCGCCGTTCAGGCTGACCCGGTTGCCGGTGCGATCGAACAATCGGACCGCGAGTTCCTCTTCCAGCCGCCGAACCTGTCGGCTGATGGCGGCGTGGGTGACCAGGAGCTCCTGCGCCGCGAGCGTGAAATTCTCATGACGGGCGGCCGCCTCGAAGCTGCGTAAAGCCGCCAAGCTCGGCATCCGGCGTCGCATGAGCCACTATAACCTGAAGTCACAGTTCCAGGCCGCAAAAGTCGTTTGCCGCCGATAAGGCCGCTTCGGACACTCCCCTCGGCGACGCCAAACGGCGTCAGGGAAGGGGGGCACCGATGAATGCCGAACGATTCCGGGATCTTCTACGGTCGGGCAAGCTGACGCGACGCGAGCTTACCGCCGCCCTCGGCGCTGCCGGGATTGCCCTCGTCACACTGCCGATGGGGCGGGCGCGGGCGGAACCCGAACTGACGCTCCTCGAATGGAACGGCTATGAGCTGCCCGAATTCCATCCCGAGTACACGGCCAAATATGGCGGCGAGCCGGCCGCCGTGTTCTTCGGCGAGGAAGAAGAGGCGCTGCAGAAGCTGCTATCGGGACTGAAAACCGACTTGTCGCACCCCTGCTCGGCAAGCGTCACGCGCTGGCGCGACGCAGGCGTCATCAAGCCGATCGATACCTCGCGCATCGAACGCTGGGACGAGATCTTCCCCGAGCTCTTCAAGCCCAAGGGCTTGGTCGTCGACGGCAAACACTATTTCATGCCATGGGATTTCGGCTATTCGGCGATCGCCTACAATCCGGCGAAGATCGACCTGAAGAATCCGACCTTCGATCTCATGGTGGATCCGAATCTGGCCGGCAAGATCTCGATGAGTGCCCAGCTCGATGTCGCCGTCGCGGTGGGCGGCGTGATCGGCGGCTTTCCCGATCCTTTCGACCCCACGGACGCGGAGATGGAGAAGCTCGGCGAAATTTGGCGCGTTCTGGTCGAGCATTCCCGCTTTCTCTGGTCCGACATCACGGAATATGAACAGGGAATGGCGTCCGGCGAGATCGCCGCGGCCTATATCTGGACCTCCTCGATCACCACGCTCGGCGCGCAGGGAATCGAGCTGCGCACCGTGGCGCCGAGCCTGCCCTGGGTTTGCGGGTTCGCGATCAGCCCGGACGGGCCCGGTTCCGAGCAACAGGCCTATGACTATCTGAATGCCATGCTCGATCCCGAAGGCGGCAAGGCGATGATCGAGGCCTACGGCTACGGCCACGCCAACCGAAACAGCTATGCCCTGGCGGATCCCGCGATTCTAGCGGCAAACGGCCTGACCGACCCGGTCGGGCTGCTCAATGACGGCATCTTCTTCGATGAGATTCCGGCGGCCAAGCGCGAACGTCTGATCGCCATGTGGCAGGAAGCCCGGGCCGGTCAATAGCACCAACATCGAGCCCCGTCGCGACCCCGTGCCTTCCCCGGCGCGACGCCGAGGGTGCGGCCGCAGGGCAGGGCGATATCGCCGACGCGCAATCCGCAGGTTCCCCCGTGAATGCTCCCAGCCTCGCCTATTGGACTCGCCGTTCGCCCTATTTCGAAGCGACGCGGCGCCATGGCTGCCGCAGCTATAGCGTCTCGAACCATATGTATCAGCCGGCCGGGTACGACGACCCCGTGGCCGAATATTGGAGCCTGGTGAACGGCGCCGTGCTGTGGGATGTCGCCTGCGAACGCCAGGTCGAGATCGCGGGCCCCGACGCCCTTGCCTTCGCCAACATGCTGACGCCCCGCGACGTCACGCGCTGCCCCGTCGGGCGCGGCCGCTACACGGTGATCACCTCCCGGGAAGGCGGCATCGTCAACGATCCCGTGATGCTGCGGCTCGCCGAAGATCGCTTCTGGTTCTCGACCTCCGACAGCGACCTTCTGCTCTGGACCAAAGGCATCGCCACCTTTGCCGGGATGGACGTCAGGATTACGGAACCAGATGTCTCTCCGATCCAGATCCAGGGGCCGCGCTCGGGCGCCATTCTGCAAGGTCTCGCGGGCGACGCGGCGGCGGCCCTGCGTTTCTACGAGCTCATGGAGACCGACCTCGACGGCATCCCGGTGGTCGTCACCCGGACCGGCTGGAGCGGGGAGCTGGGCTACGAGATCTTCCTCCGCGACGGTGCGCGCGGTCTCGAGCTCTGGCAGAGGGTCCTCGATGCGGGCGCCCCGCATGGGTTGGTTGTCGCCGCAGCGTCCGATATCCGTCGCGTCGAAGCCGGCATTCTGGGCTATGGCGCAGATATCGGGCTCGATACCAATCCGTTCGAGGCCGGTCTGGGCTGGATGGTCGATCCCGTGAAGCCGGCCGACTATATCGGCCGGGCGGCCCTCGAAGACATCCGCGCCGCCGGCCCGGTCCGGCGCCTTGTCGGCATCGTCATGTCTGGCGAGCCCTGGCGCGAACCGTTCGAGGCGACCTGGCCCGTCGCCGACGGGGGATGCGAGATTGGCCGCGTCACGGTGATGCTGCACTCGCCGGGCCTCGCGCGAAACATCGGCTACGCCATGCTGCAGACGCCATGGACCGCGGCAGGCACGCC
This sequence comes from uncultured Rhodospirillaceae bacterium, assembly GCA_964569315.1. Lineage (GTDB taxonomy): Bacteria > Pseudomonadota > Alphaproteobacteria > Dongiales > Dongiaceae > CADEFF01. Next base: position 8,929 of record CAZMUZ010000002.1, read on the forward strand.
CCTCGAGCTGCAGACGCCCGCCGGTCGGCGCCGCGCGGTCGTGTTGCCCTTGCCCTTCGTCGCTCCGAAGTCGAAGACCACCTCGCTCGCGGCGACATGACCGGAATCCGCCATGTCTTCGATGGAGAAAGCCTGACCATCGCGCAGGTCGCGGCCCTCGCGGCGGGGCCGGCGCGCTGCGATCTGTCGGCGGAGGCGTGGTCGCGGGTAAAGCGCGGCCGGGCCATCGTCGAGCGGGCCGCCGCGTCGGGCGAGGCGATCTATGGCGCCACGACCGGCGTCGGCTCGCAGAAGGATTTTACCGTTCGGCCGGAGCGGATAGCCGGCTTCAACCGGCGCATGATCCTGGCCGAGGCGACCGATCTGCCGGGAGAGACCTTCGCCGCTGCCGTCCTGCGCGCGGCGCTTGTCGTGCGCATCAACGCCATGGCGACCGGCGCGCTCGGCGTGAGCCACGACCTCGTCCGGCGCAATCTTCTCCTGCTTGCTGCGAATGACCTGCCGCGCGTTCGCTCCGGCACCTCTTTCGGTATCTCCGATCTCGGTCCCCTGGCACAGCTTTCGCTGCCCCTGGTCGGCAACGATCCGGAGATCGGCGGCGCCCTGGCGCTCAAGGAGGCCTGCTCGCTCATCAACAACAACAGCGTCGCCCTCGGTCACGCGGCATTGGTCGCCGAGGCGGCGCGCCGGCTGATCGAGGCCTTCGATCTGGCGGCCGCGGTCAGCCTCGAGGGCTTCGGCGGCAACCTCGCACCCTATGGCGACGGCGGTGCCTCCACCGTCGCTCACACCGGCCATGCCGCGTCGCGCCAGGCGATCGGCGCGGCGCTGGAGGGCAGCATGCTGTGGCATGGCAGCCGCACACGGCTGCTGCAGGATCCTCTGAGCTTCCGCTTCGCCGCCCCGGTCAACGGCGCCGTCCGCGACATGCTCGCTCTGGTGGCGCGTGTCGTGGAGGCGGAAATCAACACCGGCGTCGATAACCCCGTCGTCGACCTCGGTGCGGAACGGCTGTGCACGGGTGTCGCGATGGACTCGACGCTGCTCACGCTTGGCTTCGACGGGCTGCGTCAGGCCCTGACCAGAATGGCTGAGCTGTCGACGGAACGGGCGAACAAGCTGCAATGGTCCCAGTTCTCCGGCCTTCCGGTGGGTCTGGCTGCCGCCGACGGGCCCGAGGGCGGCGTCCAGACCCTCCTTCTGAACCATCTCGCCGCCGCGCGGCTGGGGGCGATGCGGGCGCTCGCGGGGCCCGTCCTGCTGGACTATCGCGGTCTCCTCGGCGACGGTATCGAAGATACCGGGACCCTGGCGCCGCTCGCCATCGGCCAGACAGAACGCGCGCTCGAGATCGGGTGGGTTTTGGCCGGGCTCGAGGCCTCGGTCGCGGTATGGGCCATCGACCGACGCGGGATTCCCGGCTCGGCGCTGGGGACGGCGGTGCGCGGCGTCTATGAGGCGGTGCGCCCGCTGCTGCCGATCGACGCCGAGGGCGATGCCGTCTTCGATGCCGGCGCGGCGATCGAGGCGTTTCGGCGGACGGCCGTTTGACGTCGGCCAAGACGCCCCCGAATCACCGCGGAGCTGCATTGTTGCGACGCTCGGAGGTCGGCATCCGGCGCCCGTTTATGCCGACGCGTTCGCCTTCTTGCGATAGCCGAAGGATTGCTCGAACCGGCCCAGGATATGCTCGCCGGCGAGAACGGTCTCGTAGCGACATTCCGAATCCGGTGTGCCGAGCTCGCGCGGATCCACGCGCGCGCGGAAGTCGGGGTCGTAAAAGGTCGCGATCGAAAACCGCTCCCGGCCGGACCGGTTTATGACCCGGTGCGGCGTCGACATGAATCGGTCGTTGGTCCAGCGGGCGAGAAGGTCGCCGACATTGACGACGAACGTTCCCTCGATCGGCGCGGCCTCGATCCAGCGCCTGCTGCTGCGCTCGCGGACCTGAAGACCGCCGTTGTTGTCCTGCCATAGCAGCGTGATGCAGCCATAGTCGGTGTGCGGCGCCACGCCGAACTGATCCTCGCCGAGCTCCGGAGGTTGCGGCGGATAGTAGACGATCTGCGTGCGTTGCAGCCGCTTGGCGTATTTCGACGCGAAGAAAGCCTCCTCGATGCCGAGGCTCGACGCGACGACGCGCAGCAGATCGGCACCGCAGGCGCCGATCGCCTCATAATAGGCGTACAGCGCCGTCTGCATCTCCGGCATGAAGCCCGGCCAGTTGTTGGGACCCCGCAGGGGCTCGCCTGCGAGCACGCTGGGATCGTCCTCCGGAAGCTCCAGGCCGATGCTGTAGAATTCCTTGTAGTCCGGCTTCTTCGCGCCATACATCGTGGCATCGCCCAGCCGATTGAAGCCGCGATGCCGCTGGTTGACGGCAACTTCCCGTTTCCGCTCGATGGGTTGCCGAAAGAATTTCTGTCCGGCGGCAACCGCGTCGTCGATGACCGCCTGCGGAACGCCATGATTCTCGATGTAGAAGAAGCCGGCCGTTGTGCAGGCGTCGTAGACCTGCTGCGCCGCCTGCTTCAGCGCGGCCGGATCCTGTGACCGCACGCGGCCGAAGTCGATGATCGGCAGGTTGTGGGAAGTCATCTCGTCCGGCTCCTTGGTGCCGCCTCGTCATGGGCAGCACGCATATCCTTTTTCCAAGCAGATGGTATCGTCCGGCCGGTGTCAATCTCCGCCCGTCTGGTGCCCGATAGCGGCAGGAGATGCGAAGGGACGGGTGTGCCGCTGGATGAAGCGCCACCGCCATCGGTTGCCCGCTCGCCGAGGCATTCTCCCTTTCGTCGTTCCCCGAACAGGCGAGCCGCCGCTCCCAAGTGGGTCATCGAGCGCTGCCTCGTCGCCGGATTTCGGTGGCGGCTTTGCAGGCCGTCGGCAAAAAAATCGTTCTCGCGGCCTGGCAGATCTTGAACGGCCTCGGGCCGATGGCGTTCTCCCTTGCGCGGCTGTCCATCACAGTTGCCGGAATACGCAACCGGGGAGGGCCGTTTCCGGTGCGCGCGGCCCCCTGCATGACGGCGCGTCTCTCAAGGGTTTCCGCGAAAGCGGTGCGCGACGAGGTTGTCGTCCCGTGTCGATGCCGCGCGCGAGGGACGGTTGGCCGGCGCCCGGATTACAGATTCCGTAACGCCCGTGGGTGATGCGGAAACCGAAGAACGGGCTCCTGGCGCGCGCCGACCGAACCCGAACTTCGATGGCGTTCGATAGTGATGCGGCTATAGTTGCTGGAGGTCGAGGGGACGACGGCGTCCGAGACGGCACGCTCAAGGGGATGACAAATCCATCAGGCGATGCTCGCTCGGGCAACGAGATATCACCAAGCAACATAAGAAATTCAGGGGAGGAATCGATGAGCGTAAAGGCCTATCTGAAAGATGTCGCCGAAATGGCCGCCGGCGAATTCAAGTCCGGCCGCCTCAGCCGGCGCGATTTCATGACCATTTGCGCCGCCGCCGGCGTATCGCCGCTGCTGCTGCGGGGATCGCCCGCCTCGGCCGCTGCGAATGAAGTGGTCATGTGGAACTGGGGCGGAGACGCGGTCGCGTGTCACTCCGACGTTTTCGGCAAGCCCTTCACCGAGGAAACCGGCATTGGTTTCGCGATCGACAGCAGCGGCCCGTCCGAAGGCAGCATCAAAGCGATGGTCGAGTCCGGCAACGTCACCGCCGATGTGTGCGACGGCGATCTGTTCCAGGCGGAAAGCCTCGGCAGCCAGGGCTTCCTCGAGCCGATCGACTACAGCATCGTGAAGAAAGAGCTCTTCGCCAGCCCCGACGACGCCTGGGAATATGGCTGCGCCATGGTCTATTACGGCTACGCGCTGATGTACGATTCGGAAAAGTTCGGCGACAGCCCCCCGACAGGCTGGAAGGATTTCTGGGATCTCGAAAAGTTCCCGGGCAAGCGCACGCTCTATAAATGGGGCAACGGGTCGTTCGAGGCGGCGTTGCTGGCGGACGGCGTCGCGCGGGACCAGATCTACCCGATCGACATGGATCGCGTGCTGAAGAAGATCAGGGAGATCAAGAGCGAGACCGTTTTCTGGGGCTCCGGCGCCGAGCCGCAACAGCTCTTCCAGAACGCCGAAGTCAGCATGGGCATGATCTATTCGAACCGCGCGATCAATGCCGAACGGGATACGAAGGGTCGCTACAAGCTGATCTGGAACGAAGCGCTGTCGATGGCGGGCGGCTACATCGTGCCGAAGGGCAATCCGGCGGGCCGGGAGAACGTGATGAAGTTTCTTGCGTCCTGCCAGGTTCCGGAGAAGCAGGTCAATCTTTTCAAATGCTTTGGCCAGGCACCGTCCAATCCGGCGGCCGCGGCGATGATCCCGCCGGAGCTCAGGCGGTACAACAGCACGGATCCGGAGAATGCTGCGCTGCAGATCCATGCCGACAATCACTGGTATGCGAAAAACTACGAGGCGGCTCTCGAAGCCTATTTGAACGAGATCGCATCCTAGCCAACGCGGCTGCGCCCTCGCGGGAAATTCCCGCGAGGGCGCTTTCTCTTACCCCGTGGTACGTTAGCAGCATGGCTGACCGCGACCTTCGCCTCGAGGCGATCAGCAAGGTCTACGGCAATCTCGCCGCAGTTACGCCCACCAGCCTGACGATTCCGATGGGCGAGTTCTTCGCCTTGCTCGGTCCATCGGGCTCGGGCAAGACGACATTGCTGATGATGATCGCCGGATTCGTCGCGCCTACCGGCGGCGCACTTTATCTCGGCGGCAAGCCGATCACGGACGATCCGCCGGAGGCACGCAACTTCGGCATGGTCTTCCAGGGCTATGCCCTGTTTCCGCATATGACGGTCCGGGAGAACGTGCGCTTCCCTCTCTGGGTGCGGAAAATCTCGGAACCGGAAGCTTCGAAGCGGATCCGCAATGCGCTCGAGCTGGTCAAGCTCGAGCATCTGGCGGACCGCCTGCCGCGAACGCTTTCCGGCGGGCAACAGCAGCGCGTCGCGCTCGCGCGCGCGCTCGTCTATCAGCCCGAGATCCTGCTGCTGGACGAGCCTTTGGGCGCGCTGGATCGGAAGCTTCGCGGCGAAGTGCAGGGCGAGCTGAAAGCGCTCCACGCCAAGCTCGGCACGACCTTCATCTATGTGACCCACGATCAGGACGAGGCGCTCTCGATGTCCGATCGCGTGGCGGTGATGCGAAACGGCGAAGTGCTGCAGAACGGCACGCCGCGGGAGCTTTACGAACGCCCCGAGACCAGGTTCGTGGCCGATTTCCTCGGCGAGAGCAATTTCATCACCGGCGAGGTCAGCGGCTGGGAAGGCGGCTCGCTCGTCTATCGGGCGGGCGGCGAGCTGCTGCGGCAAGCGACCGCCGACCGGTCATTGAGCCCGGGACAGCGGATCACGCTCGCCGTGCGGCCGGAGCGCATCGTCGCGAGCCCGCAGCGCAACGGCGAGGGAAACTGGCTCAGCGGCCGGATCGAGGCCTGGTCCTATCTCGGCAAATATATCGGGCTCAAGGTGCGGACCGACGCCGTCGGGTCGGTCAATCTGACGATGCCCGGATGGACCTCCGACGAGGCGCTCGTTGCCGACAGGCCCATCTGGCTGAGCTGGGATCCGGGCGCTCCGGTGATCGTCCGCGATGACAGATAGCGTCCAGCCGTCGACGCCCGTCGCTGCCGTGGCATCGGTGCGGCCGGTGCGCTCGGGCGCGTCGCGGGCCCTGCGCAGCCAAGGGCCCTATTGGGCGATCCTCAGTCCGTTGCTGATCATCCTCGCGATGTTCTACTTCGCGCCGATCCTGGAGGTTCTTTGGCTGAGCTTCAGCGATCCGGAGCTCGGGTTCGGCAATTACGAGCGCATTGTGACGAGCGATGCGGTTTTGCGCGTGTTCGGCACGACGGCCCGGATCTGCGCGGCGACGACGGTGCTTGCAGTGCTCATCGGGTATCTGATCGCCTATGCGATGATGCATGTGGGCCCGCGGCATCGAACCTGGATGCTGGCGTTCGTCCTCATCCCCTTCTGGATATCGGTCCTTGTGCGGGCCTTCGCCTGGCTGGTGCTGCTTCGCACGGACGGCCCGCTCAACGGCCTTCTGATGTCGCTGGGCATCGTCTCCGAGCCGCTGCATCTGGTGCGCAACGAGCTCGGCGTCGTGATCGGCATGACGCACTACATGATCCCCTACGCGGTGCTGCCGATCCTCGCCAACCTGCAGGGCATCGACAGCCGACTGGTGCTGGCGGCGCGCGGCCTCGGCGCCAGCGCCCGAAAGTCTTTCTATCGCGTCTACCTTCCGCTCAGCGCCCCCGGGATCGCTGGCGCCGGCATCCTCGTGTTCATCTTTTCGCTCGGCTTCTTCGTGACGCCAGCCATTCTCGGCGGCGGCAAGACGGTGATGGTAGCCGAGTTCGTCAGCATCCAGATCATGCAGATCGCGAAGTGGGGGGTCGGCGCCATGATCGCCACGGTACTGCTCGCCACCGTCGTGCTCATGCTGGTGGTCGTCGGCCGCTTCATCAATCTCAAGGAAATGCTGGGAGCGCGATGATGGAAGGGCGCGTCAGCCTCGAGTTCCGGATCGTTCTGCTCGCCGCGTGGGCGGCCCTCTGCTTCCTCGCCTTCCCGATCTTCGTCGCAGCACCAGTATCCTTGACGCCGGAGCGCTTCCTGTCCTTTCCGAAGGGCGAGATATCCTGGGGCCACTACGAGGCCTTCCTGACCTCGGAACGATGGCTGGCAAGCATAGGCCGAAGCGCGCTGATCGGCGCGATCTCGAGTATCGTCGCCGTCCTTGTCGGCACCACGGCGGCGATCGGGCTCTGGCGCATCTCGTCGCGCGCGACGGAGTATCTGCGTGCCATGATTCTGGCGCCGATGATCATCCCCCCGATCATCTCGGCGCTCGCCTTCTACCGGCTCTGGGGTCAGCTCGGCTGGCTCGACAGCTATTTCGGCGTCATCCTCGCGCACAGCATCCTGGCGATGCCCTATGTCGTCATCACCGTCTCGGCATCGCTCGCCAATCTCGACATGCGCTTGGAACAGGCCGCGCGCGGGATGGGCGCGTCGATGTGGCAGACGGTAACCCGGGTCATCATCCCCAACATCAAGGTCGGTATCGCGTCGGGCGCGATCTTTGCCTTCATCGTGTCGTGGGACGAGATCGTGGTGACGCTGTTCATTGCCCGCCGCGCCATCATCACGCTGCCGCGCATGATCTGGGACGGCATCCGGGACAATGTCGACCCGACGGTCGCGGTCTGCGCCACCCTGCTGGTGCTGATCACGATCCTGGTGCTGTCGATCCAGCTCATCCTGCCGAATCGAAAGCTGCCGAAAGGTAACGGATAGCGGCTCGACGCCCTACTCACCGTCCTTCGGCACAGCCCACATCACGACATCGACGGCGCAGGTCGTATTCGGCAGGACGAAGAGGGGGTTGATCTCGATCTCCGCGATGCGGTCGATCCGTTCTTCCGCGAACCGTGCCAGGCGATGGATGTAGTCGACGAGCCCCTTGCGGTCGGCGGACGGCCGCCCGCGATAGCCGTCGAGCAGCTTCGAGAGCTTCAACCGGCCCAGGGCGTCGGCGATATCGTCCGGCGCCGCCGGTAGCAGCAAGGTGACGGCGTCGGACAGAAGCTCGACGAGCGTCCCGCCGCTCGCGAGCGTCATCGCCAGACCGAACTGGGCGTCTCTGCGGATATCGATGAGAAGCTCGGCGACCGGCGACGGCAACATGCGCTCGACCAGGAAGCGGCCCGAATTCGCCGCCGGATCGTGGCGGGCGACGGTCGCCGACATTTCGTCGGCTGCCTCGGCGACGGCCCGCGCGGTCGAGAGCCCCAGACGAACGGCGCCGATTTCGGACTTATGCGCAATCCGATCGCTCACCATCTTGAGGGCGACCGGAAATCCGACCTCCGTCGCCGCAGCGGCGGCCTCGTCGAGGGTCGCGAGCCGTCCCTCCGGCACGGCGAGCCCCGCAGAATGGAGCATGCGCTTGCCCTGCCATTCATCGACGAGCTCGGTGCGGTTTCCGCCGGCAATCGGCTCGATGAGGTCGAGTGCCTGCAGCTTGCCTCGCGCCATGACCCGCTCGCGCCGCAGGCCATATCGTGCGGCGCCGGCCATGGCCCCGAGCGCTTCGATGAGGCCCTGCAGCGGTGCGATCCCGCCGGCGAGCATCATCTCCCGCGAGTCCCGATCCATGTTCTCGGGAACCGTGCTGCAGATCGCCGCCGGGATGTTCGCCGCCCGCGCCATGGCCATGAAGGAGCGGGCGTCTTTCTCGTAGCTCTCTTTGCTGTCGGCGAGCTCGGGGAGGGGATAGTCCTGGACCATCACGGCCATGTCGTAGCCGTCGCCGAACATTGCCTGAAACACCGGCGGCAAGCGCTCGACATCGCCCCAGAGCGGCGTCGTGTAGTCGAGCGGGTTCGACACGGTGGCGATTTCCGGCAGCCGTTGCTTCAACAGCGCCGCCGCCTCCGGAGTCGGTGCCGCGAAATCGAGCCCGATCCGTTCGGCGTGGTCCGCCAGCATTGTCGCGCCGCCGCCGGAGCAGGTGAAGCCGGCAATTCGATTGCCCTTGGGGGCGCCCGAGATGCAGAGGAACTTGACCGTCTCCAGCAGCGCCGCGGGCGAATCCACGCGGATGATGCCGAGCCGGTCGAACAGGGCCTGATAGAGCTCGTCCGTGCCGGACAACGAGCCCGTATGGCTGACGGTGAGCTTCGCGCCGACGGTCGAGGTGCCGGTCTTGAGCGCAACGATCGGGACGTTCGCTTCGAGCGCCCTGATCGCCGCGCGAGCGAACCGTCCGACATCCTGCACCCCCTCGATATGCAGGCCGATCGCGCGCACGCCCGGATCCTCGACCAGGACCTCCAGGAAATCCTCGAAGCGAAGCACCGCCTGGTTGCCCACGGTGATCATGTAGAGGAACGGGGTCGAACGCTGGCTCATCGTGAGGTCGGATCCGAGCATGCCGCTTTGCGTCACGATCGCAGCACCCGCCGTGACCTTGCTGCTGCCATGCGCGAACGGCCAAAGGGCCACACGATGACCGTAGTTGATGAGGCCGTAGCAATTCGGTCCGACCAGCGCGAGATCGCCCGCCGCCTCGGCGAGCGCCTGCTCGGCAAGCGCCCCGGCACCCCCGAGTTCGCGGAATCCGGCCGAGTAGCAAACGACGCCGCCGGCCCCCATCTTTCGAAGCTGCGCGACCGTCTCGATGGCTGCCGCGCGGGGAACCGCCAGGAAAACGGCATCCGGCGGCTCGGGCAGGTCCTCGACGCGCCCGAAGCAGGGATGTCCGGCGATCTCGGAGCGCCGCGGATTGACGCCCCAGATGGGGCCTCGGAAGCCGATGCGTCCGCATTCCTGCGCGACGATCTCCGCGTCGCGGCCGCCGATCACGGCGACATGGCGCGGTGCCAGCAGCCGCTGCAGGTTGCGGCGAAGTTGCGGTCGCATCGTTTCCTCTGAGGGTTCGGCGTTGGTCGGACGCGTCAGCTCCGCGCGGTCTCGGCAATCGCCTTCAGGATGGCGACGATGCCGCGGTCGCGTTCCGCCGCCAGATCCGCAAAGCGACGGCCCGCGGCCATCTTGTTGCAGCCATCCACCAGCTTGTCGCGAAGCGCTTTGGTCAGTTCGGGCGCCTGGAGCCGGGTCCAGGGCAGCTTCAGCGCCGGGCCGAACTGGTCGAGATTGGTCGCCATGCCGCCTTCGCCGCAGGCGACGTGAAAGGCCATGCACTGGCCCATCAGGGCCATGCGCGGCCCGGGACCGGTCCGCAAGGCGAGATCGATCTGCTCGGGCGAGGCCTCGTCGTTATCGACCATATGCATGGCCTCGCGCCACAAGGCCTCCTGCAGCCGCGTGGCGATGAAGCCCGGTATCTCCTTGCGCAGCACCAGCGGCGCCTTGCCGGCCGCCCGGTAGAATTCCTCCGTCCAGCGCACCGCTTCGGGCGAGGTCTTGTCGCCGCCGACGATTTCCACGAGCGGCAGCAGATAGGGCGGGTTGAAGGGGTGTCCGACCACCGTCCGCTCCGGGGTCGGGCATGTCGCCTGGATGTCGGTCATCCGCAGACCCGACGTGCTGGAGGAGATCACCACGTCCGGCGCCACCAGATCGCCCAGCTTCCGGTAGAGCGCCTGCTTGAGCGCCAGGTTTTCGGGCGCGCTCTCCTGCACGAACTCCGCATCCGAAACGGCTTCCTCGAGATCGGTCGTGATCTTCCAGCGGTCGAGCGATGCGCCGGACGAAAGTCCGAGTGCCGTGAGGCTGACCCATCCGGTATCGACGATCTCGCGCAGGACGTCGCGTTCGCTTTCGGCATGGATGTAGCTGACCACATCGTAGCCATGCGCCAGGAAATGGGCGGTCCATCCGCCGCCGATCGGGCCGCCGCCCAAGCTCGAAACGCGGCGGACCTGGTGAGGGGCTTTGCGGGCCATGGTCATTGTCCTCGGAGGTTGGGGATCAGCGGCCCTTGAAGACCGGCTTGCGTTTCTCGGTGAAGGCCTTCACGCCCTCGCGTGCATCCTCGGAGCTGAGCATCTTGCGATAGACCGGGAGGTCCGCCGTGCGGATCTTCGCGAAAGCCGCCTCGAGCGGAACGCATTCGATCGATCGCAGCACCTCCTTCACGGTCTGCAGGGCGAGGGGGGCCGCCTCGGCGAGCTGATCGGCCCAGGCGCGCGCCGTCGCCATCAGCTCGGCTCTGGGGACCACCTTGTTCACAAAGCCGTACTGCGCGGCCTCCTGGGCGGTCAGCCGGCGGCCCATGAAGAACATCTCCATGGCGATGTTGTAGGGAAGCCGTCGCGGCAGGCGCTGGATGGCGCCGGCATCGGGAATCATGCCGAGCGGCATCTCCGGCAGGCCGAACTCCACATGGTCGGCCGCGATGACGAGGTCGCAGGCCATGGCGAGCTCGAAGCCGCCGCCGATGGCAAGGCCGTTCAGGGCGGCGATCACGGGCTTGTTGAGGTCCCAGCGTTCCGTCATCCCGGCGAAGCCGCCGTCGCCATAATCGCTGGTCTTCCACCATTCCTCGAGCTTCGCGTCGCCCCGGTCGAGCGCCTTGAGGTCCCAGCCCGCCGAGAAGATGCGATCGCCGCCGCCGGTCACGATCCCGACCCGAAGCTCCGGATCGTCGCGCAATCGCGAGAATGCCGCGCTCAGCTCGCGGCTCGTGGGATCGTCGATGGCGTTGACCTTCGGCCTGTCGAGCGTCACCTCGAGTACGTGGCCGCGCTGAGTAACCTCGACATTCTGTCCCATGAGCCCTCTTCGTGATGTTGCGCAGATGAATAAGCCGGTCGCCAAAAGGAAGCTACCGGAGTTCCGTAGCCGCTTCTTGGAAGCACAAACTGGAAATCCGACACTGCGGCAACTTTGGCGCAGCGTCTAGATCGTGTCGTCGCTTTCATGGGGTCGCTCGACGCGGGCGATAGCCGTTCCGCAACCTCGAAGTCGCGCTATCCGAACCCGGGCGCGGCCCGGCGATGAAAAGGCTACGAATTCCTCATCGGTCTGCGGACTCGCGGGGACGATTCTGTCCGGCGATGCCGGCGAAGCAGCTCCGGGCGTTGCGACTGTCGCGTCGGTAGCCGCGTCGAACGCCGAACCCGGCGGCATGGCTAGGCACTCGGCCGGTCGGGGTCGCGAATGTCCGCCCGGTGGACCTCAGATCCGTCTTGTCTCAGGCCGAGGCCTCCGCGTCGCATGCGCCGAGCGGTCGTAGGTTTCGAGTTCAACGGGCCGCCTGGGGCGGCCTTTTTCTCAACGGGCCGCCCCGGGCAGCTTTTCCTTGCCGTCACCGTGCGATTCCGAGTTCCGGCCCCGGCTCAGTGGTCGAACACGATCACGCTGCGCGCAATCTCGCCGCGCTTCATCTCGGCGAAGGCCTCGTTGATCTGCTCGAGGGAGATCCGGCGCGCGATCATGTCGTCGAGCTTCAGCGTGCCGGCAAGGTAGAAATCGACAAAACGCGGCATGTCGACCCGGAAGTGATTGGAGCCCATGTTGGAGCCCTGCAGCTTCCGGTCGCTGAGCAGGTCTGCGCCGCTGATCTCGATCATCTGTCCTTCCGGCACCATGCCGATGATGGTGGCCGCGCCCGAACGCCGTAGCATCCGGAAGGCCTGCTCCGAGGTTTTCTTGAGACCGAGCGCCTCGAAGGAATATTCGACGCCGCCGCCGGTCATCTCCTTGACGGCCTCGACCGGGTCGGTGCGGCTCGCATCGACGACGTCGGTCGCGCCGAACTGCTTCGCCAGGTTCAGCTTCGAGCCCTTGATGTCCACGGCGATGATGCGCCCGGCGCCGGCGATCGCGGCCCCGTTGATCGCCGAAAGCCCCACGCCGCCGCAGCCGATGACCGCGACCGTGCTGCCGACCTCGATGCGCGCCGTGTTGATGACGGCGCCGAAACCGGTCGTGACGGCGCAACCGATCAGCGCCGCTCGGTCGAGCGGCATGTCCTTGCGGATCTTCACCAGTGCATGCTCGTGAATCAGCATCTGCTCCGCGAAAGAGGAGAGATTGTAGAACTGATGCATCGGCCCCCTGGCTTGCGAGAGCCGCGGTTCGCCCTGCTCTGGCCGCCCGGTCTCGGGGTTGTCGCAGCTATAGGGACGGCCCGTGGTGCAGAACTCGCAATGGCCGCAGAAGACCGAGAGACAGGTAATCACGTGATCTCCGGGCTTCACATAGGTCACCTCGGCACCAACCTTCTCCACGATGCCGGCCGATTCATGCCCGAGGACGGTCGGCTTCGGGCAAGCATAGAGCCCGTCGATATAGTGGAGATCGCTATGGCAGACGCCGACGGCGGCTGTGCGCACCAGCACCTCATGGGCGCGCGGCAATGAAATCGATACCTCTTCGATCGTGAGCGGCTGGCCGATCTCCCGCAGCACTGCGGCTTTCATAGGCATTCTCCTGGGGGGTCAGATTTCGCGATTCGCGGATCCATGTTAGATCGGCAAGGCGGCCGGACACCACGGTTCCCGGCCGGGGAGCGGCAGCGGGGTCGGCGGTCATTTCCTCGGTTCGTGCGCAACCCGCGTATCCGGGGCGGTATCGGCGCCATCGTTGCGACCGGCGGAGAGAGCCTCGATCGTCGCGGCCGCGGCCTCCGCGCTCGGGAAGATCATGTCGTCGCCCAGCTTCTCGCGGAGGCCGGCCCGGTCGACCATGCGGCGGGCCTTGCTGTTGAGGTCGGCGAGCCCGAACCTGAGGCCCATCGCCGCGAGCTGTTCGCGGATCTCGTCGAGCTTCCCGACGCCGGTGCTGTCCAGCGCATTGAGCCCGGCCGCGTCGAGCACGAACCAGCCATCGGGCATGCGCCGGGCGTTGGCGATCTTGAGCAGGCGCTTCTTGACGAAATCCGCATTGAAGAACACGAGGCCCGACTGCAGCGTGACCAGAGTGAGGCCCGGTATGGCGTGCGCCTCCGGGTAGCGATGCAGCTTGTAGAGGCCGATGGTTCCGGGAATGCGGCCGAGCAAGGCGACTCTCGGATGCGCCGCGTACCACATCAGATAGGCGAGAGTGGCGGCGATCGCGATGAACACGCCCTGCAGCGCGCCGGCGATCACCACGCCCAGCGCGGTGAGAACGGCGAAGAAGGACTCCGGAGCCCCTAGTCGGTGCAGGGCACGGAACTCCCCGAGATCGATGAGATCGATGGCCGCGGAAACGAGAATGGCGCCGAGCGTCGCGGTCGGCAGATAGGCAAGGGATTGCGCCAACAGCAGCACCGCGGCGGCAAGCGCGGCCGACGACACAAGCGCCGCAATCTGGGTCTTTCCGCCGACGGCGAAATTCACCGCGGTCCGCGAATCCGATGCGGTTACCGGGAACCCGCCGAAGAGCGCGCTGAAGAGGTTGGCCGCGCCGAAGCCGGACAACTCCTTGTCCGCGTCCACGTCCGAATGGCTCTTCATGGCGAAGCTGCGCGTGGTGACGATGCCCGATCCAAAGCCCACCAGCATGATCGCCAGCGCCCCGCCCAGGAGATCGATATTCGCGAGGCTTCGCATTGCCTCCAGCGACGGGACCGACAGGTCGAAGCCGATCTTCGGCAGCGCGCCGAGGACGGCGACCCCCCGGGCCTGGAGATCGACGCCGGCGGAAATCGCAATGCCGACGATGAGCGCCAGCAGCGGCGCGGGAAGGTTCGGCGCTCGGCGACGCATGATCCGCAGGAACGCCAGGGTGCCGAGTCCGACGATCAGCGTCGGCAGATGGGTTTCGTCGATGCGGCCCGCATACTCGACGATCGGGCGGAGGAGGCCCTGGGTATCGACCGCCACGCGGGTCAGACGCTCGATCTGACCGATGACGAGGCTGATCGAGATGCCGGCGAGAAAGCCGACCAGAATCGGCCGCGAAAGGAAGTTGGCGAGGAAGCCGAGCCGGAGGGCGGCCGCCGCGAAGCAGAACGCCCCCACGGCGACGGTCAGAACGAGGGTCAGGTTCACGCGATCGGCTTCCGTCACGGCGCCGAGCGACGTGAGCACACCCGCCACCATGATACAGGTCGCCGTGTCTGGCCCGACCATCAGCTTCCGGGAAGGCCCCAATAGGGCGTAGCCGATCATGGAGAAGATGGCGGCGAACAGGCCGGTTTGGGTCGGCAACCCGACGATCGCCGGATAGGCGATGGCGGAGGGCAGAGAGACGGCGGCGACGGAAAGCCCGGCTGCAAGATCCCGCGTGAGCCACGGCATCCGATAATCGCGGAGCTGCGCGATGAGCGGCACGCTCGCCAAGATGCTGCCCGGATTCATGCCGCATCTCTCCTGTGTCGGTCGATGCGTTCGGCGATCGTGCGCTCTGCGCGTACTCGTGCGCGGGTTTTAGCCCGCCTGCAAAGCTCTCCGCGCCGCCGCGAGCTGCTTGCGCTTCGCGGCATCCACCTCGGGGAAGGCAAGATCCAGTTCGGAGAGAGCGTCGATGAGGGCTCCGGCGACGACGATGCGCGCATACCATTTGTTGTCGGCGGGCACCACGTACCAGGGCGCATCGGGGGTCGCCGTCGCCTGGATGGCCTTCTCATAGGCGTGCTGATACTGATCCCAGTACTGCCGTTCGGTCGCATCCGCTGCCGAGAATTTCCAGTGCCGATCCGCTTCCTCGAGCCGCCCGAGGAAACGCCGCTTCTGCTCTCCCTTCGACAGGTGCAGAAAGATTTTCCGGACCACGAAGCCGTTCCGCGCCAGATGGGATTCCATGTTCCGGATCCCCTCATAGCGCTCTTCCCAGACGTCCTTCGAGACGAACCTGGGTGGAAGCTGCTGCTTCTGGAGATATTCCGGATGCACCCGCACCGCCAGCACCTCCTCGTAATAGGAGCGGTTGAAAATGCTGATCATGCCGCGCTCGGGCAGTTGCTTGAAACAACGCCACAGGAAATCGTGCCGCAGCTCTTCCGCCGACGGCGCCTTGAAACTATGCACGTGGCAACCCTGCGGATTGACGCCCGACATCACATGCTTGATCGAGCCGTCCTTGCCGGCGGCATCCATCGCCTGGAACACTGCCAGCAGGCCCCATCGCGATTGCGCGTAGAGCATTTCCTGCAGCCGCGAAAGCGCCTCGACCCCATTCTTCAGGCCTTCCTGAAAGCGCTGCTTGTCGGCCTTGTCAAAATCGCCGAGATCGCTGGGAGAATAGTCCTTTAGCCTGAACGTCCTCCCCTTCCTCACGCGATAGGGGCGCGAGACGGTCCTCGCTACTTCGATGATCCGGCTGAGTTCTTTGTCCATCGGTCCAAAACCCCCTCCGTACCACGCTCACAGACCTAGGTTGCATCACCTCTCGTCGCGCGGCAATTGCCATTACGCATAGGCGTCGACGGTAGGACGGCGCGCCGCCGCCGTCGGCAGGGCGGGCTTGTCGCTCTTGGTTGTCGGAAGAGAACGGCCTAGAGTATTGACCGGACGGCGCCCGATCGCGTCGGCGCACGGGGTTCGGTTTTCGACGAAATTTCCATGGCCGGGTTCTTGTATCGCGAACCAAAACTCGATCGTTTCGTGGCCTGCGGGTTTGGCGATCGGAGGGGAAGGAAGGCGCGGATGCGGCATGGCGTCTACGCGGCGACCCTGCTCTGCGGACTCTCGCTCCCAGTCCATGCTCAGCAGGCAGACACGAGTGCGGTCCCTGTCGGCACGGTCGAGGCCCGACTGGCGCCGGTTTCCCAGTCGCGCTCCTTCGTCGGGCGCGTCGAAGCGATAGGCCGCGTCGAGATACATGCGCGCATAACCGGCTATCTGGAGGAGGTGCTGTTCGAGGACGGGCAGTTCGTGAAGGAAGGCGATCTGCTCTACCGCATCGAGCGGGGTTCCTTCGAGGCCTCCGTGCAGGAAGCGCAAGGCAAGCTGGAGCAGAGTCGGGCGGCGCTGACCCTGGCGACGCGGCAGCGCGAGCGTGCGTCCGAGCTTTCCGCGAAGGGTTTCGCGACCGACGTCTCGCTGGATCAGGCCGTGGCGCTGGAGCAGCAGGCGAAGGGCGCGATCATGATCAACGAGGCCGGGCTGGCGGATGCCCGCATCAATCTCGGCTATACCGAGATCTTCGCGCCGATCTCCGGCCGTATCGGCCGGACCGGCGTCACCGAGGGCAATGTGGTCGGGCCCAACAGCGGCGTCCTCACCGTCATCGTGAGCGAGGACCCCATCTACATCACCTTCCCCGTCAGCCAGCGGGAGTTCCTGAAGAGCCAGCAAACGGGGAGCAGGCCGGATTATTCCTCGATCAAGGTGCAGGTTCGGTTTGCCGACGGAACGCTCTATCCCGAATTCGGCCGGATCGATTTCGTTGCACCGGCGGTCGATCGCGCGACCGACACCATATCGGTGCGAGCGGTGATGCCGAATGCGCAGGGCGGGTTGGTCGACGGACAGCTCGTGCAGGTTCAGGTGGAGGTCGGACAGCCCGAAGAGAAGATCGTGGTTCCGCAGGCGGCCATCCTGGCCGACCAGGCAGGCACCTATGTCTTCGTGGCCGAAGCCGGCAAGGCGACCGTCCGGCGGATCAAGGCCACGGGCGAAAGCGGCGCGAATGTCGTGGTCGAAGGCTTGACGGAGGGCGAGCAGGTCATCGTCGAGGGACTGCAATCGGTGAGGCCCGGGCAGGCGATCGAGGCGGCTCCGCTGCCGGCATCCCTCAATCCGAGCTGATCCATGCTTTCGGCCATCTTCGTCGATCGGCCACGCCTTGCGATCGTCATCTCGATCGTGACGACGATCGCCGGGCTGCTGTCGCTCCTGGCAATCCCGATCGCCCAGTATCCCGATATCGTGCCGCCGCAGGTCTCCGTGACGGCGAACTATCCGGGGGCCTCCGCCTCGATCGTGGACGCGACGGTCGCGCAGCCGATCGAGGCGCAGGTCGTCGGCGTCGATCAGATGATCTACATGAAGAGCGTGAGCGGGAACGACGGCAGCTATTCGTTGCTCGCGTCCTTCGAGCTCGGCACCAATCCCGATATCAACACGGTCAACGTCAATAACCGCGTCCAGGTAGCCCTTTCCAAGCTGCCGCAGGACGTTCAACGCCAAGGCGTGACGATCAAGAAGAGATCATCGGCGCTGCTTGGCGTGATCACGGTCTTTTCGCCGAACCAGACATACGACCCGCTCTTCATCTCGAACTATGTCACCATCAACATCCTCGATCAGGTGAAGAGCACGCCGGGCGTCGGCGACGCGACCTTGTGGGCTCCGCAGGATTACGCCATGCGCGCCTGGGTCCGGCTCGATCGACTGACCGGACTCGGTCTCACGGCAAAGGACATCATCGCCGCGATCCAGGCGCAGAACGTGCAGGCCGCGGTCGGCCGGATCGGCGCCCGCCCGATCTTCGACGACCAGCAATTGCAGTTGAACATCCAGACTCTGGGCAGGCTTACCAGCGTGGCCGAGTTCGAGAATATCGTGCTGCGCACCAATCCGGACGGCTCTGTGCTTCGCCTCGGCGACGTCGCCCGCATCGAGCTCGGCGCTGCCAACCTCGACCGCGATACCCGGTTCAACGGTGCGCCGGCGGCAGCGCTCGCGATCTTTCAGGCGCCGGGCGCCAATGCGATCACGACGCTCGATGCCGTTCGCGCGCGGCTCGTGGAACTGCAGCGGAACTTCCCGGAGGATCTCGTCTGGAAGGTCACCTACGACCCGACGGTCTTCGTCAAGGAGACCATTCACGAAGTGCAGAAGACCCTCATCGAGGCCTTCGTGCTGGTCGTGATCGTGGTGTTCCTCTTCCTCGGCAGCGTGCGGGCGACGCTCATTCCAACCCTCGCCGTGCCGGTGAGCCTGATCGGAACCTTCATCGCGCTGATCGCGATCGGCTACTCCGCCAATTCCGTCTCGCTCCTCGCCATTGTGCTCGCGATTGGCATCGTGGTGGACGACGCCATCGTCGTCGTGGAAAACGTCGAGCGGGTGATGGAGGAGCATCCCGAGCTCTCGCCCGCGGCCGCCACCAAGAAGGCGATGCAGGAGATCACGGCGCCGATCATCGCCATCACCCTGGTGCTCCTCTCGGTGTTCGTCCCGGTCGCCTTCATCCCGGGCATCTCCGGCGAACTCTTCCGGCAGTTCGCGGTCACCGTCGCCGTCGCCATGTTCCTCTCGGCAATCAACGCCTTGACGCTTTCCCCTGCGCTCTGCGCCATCCTGCTGCGACCGCATCAGGGGCCGCGCCGCGGAATCATGGGCAGGGTGATGCGCTGGATCGACGGGGTGCGCGACGGCTACGGCAGGGTGGTCGCGCGCCTCGTCCGGCTCTCGATCCTGGGTCTGGTCATGGTGGCGGTAGCGGCTGCAGGCATCGTGGCGCTGGGGAAGGGCGTGCCGACGGGGTTCCTCCCCGAGGACGATCAAGGTGCGCTTTTCGTTGTTGCGCAGTTGCCCGAGGGCGCCTCCGTATCGCGCACCGCTGCGGTCATCGGGCAGATCGAGAAGATTCTGGCCGAGGAAGAGGCCGTCGAGGACTACACCTCGGTGATCGGCCTGAACTTCATCGACAATTACAGCCAGAGCAACTCCGCCTTCGTCGTGGTGACGCTGAAGCCTTTCGCGGAGCGCCGGGACGAGGCGCTGAGCGTGACCGGCGTGATGGCCCGGCTCGGCGCCAAATTCCGGGAGATCGGCGGCGGCACGGTCGTACCGCTGGCGCCGCCGCCGATCATCGGTCTCGGTACCGGCGGCGGCTTCACCTACGTTCTGCAGGATCTGACCGGCGGGGATCCCAAGGTTCTCGCCCAGGCCATGCGCGGCCTCGTCGTCGCGGCCAACCAGGAGCCCGGCCTTCGGCGGGTGTTCGGCACCTTTTCCGCCACCAGCCCGTCGGTCTATCTCGATATCGACCGCGACAAGGTGCAGGTGCTCGGCGTCGATCTCAGCGACGTTTTCCAGGCGTTGCAGACGGCGCTCGGCGGCTATTACGTGAACGACATCAACCTCTATGGCCGGACATGGCAGGTCAATGTCCAGGCCGAAGCGGTGGACCGGGACAGCATCGACGACATCTACCGGATCAATGTCCGCAGCGCCGACGGCACGATGATTCCGCTGCGGAGCCTGCTCGAGGCCCGCCTGATCGTGGGGCCGCCGTCCCTCATCCGCTACAACAACCGTCGCGCGGTGACGATTCAGGGAAGCCCCGCGCCGGGCGTTTCCTCGGGCCAGGCGCTGGCATCGATGGAGAGCGTGGCGGCAAGCACGCTGCCGGTCGGCTTCGCCGGCGAATGGACGGATACCTCCTTCCAGGAGAAGCGCGCCGAGGGCAAAACGGCGATCATTCTGGGTTTTGCGGTGCTCTTCGCCTACCTCTTCCTGGTGGCGCTCTATGAGAGCTGGACGATCCCGGTTCCCGTTCTGCTTTCGGTCAGCATCGGGATGCTGGGTGCGTTCGGGGCCCTGTATCTCGGCGGCCTGACGCTCGATCTTTATGCTCAGATCGGCATGGTCGTGCTGATCGGCCTCGCCGCAAAGAACGGCATATTGATCGTCGAGTTCGCCAAAGCGCAGCGTGAAAGCGGCGTGCCATTGCTCCATGCGGCGACCGAAGGGGCGCGGCTGCGTTTCCGGCCGGTCATGATGACCTCCTTTGCGTTCATCCTCGGCCTCTATCCGCTGGTGGCCGCTGAAGGCGCATCGGAGCTCGCGCGGCGCGACGTGGGAACGCCGGTTTTCGGCGGGATGATCCTCGCCTCCTTCATCGGCATCTTCGCGATCCCGCCGCTCTATGTCGTCTTCCAGGCAGTGCGCGAGAAACTGCGGCCGGGCGCGCGGCCGAAGCCGGCGACGGTGGCGGCAATGCCTGCGGCGGAGACGCAAGGCACAGCCGAGTGAACCGCCAAGGACGAGCGCGACGGACGAAACCTGGACCGGATTCGATCCGGGCCAGGCATTTAACGGGAAGGAAAGGCAAGCCACAGGAATCTCGAAGCAGGGAGTCGAACATGAGCGCAACCGAAATCCTGAAGCCGACCGAGCTCAAGAAGGTCTCGAATGACGCCGAAATGGCCAAG
This sequence comes from uncultured Rhodospirillaceae bacterium, assembly GCA_964569315.1. Lineage (GTDB taxonomy): Bacteria > Pseudomonadota > Alphaproteobacteria > Dongiales > Dongiaceae > CADEFF01. The sequence continues at coordinate 29,471 of CAZMUZ010000002.1, forward strand.
GCCAGGGAAGCCTTGGCTCACATGACGGCGGCCGACGAAGCGCGCAAGAATTTCCAGGAAGAGTTCATGAAGCGGGACGTTCGCCCCAATGTGGGCGAACTGCTGAACCAGGCGATGCGGCGGGCCGCGGAGAATGGCTCGAATGTCCTCAAAGTGATGGAGTTTCCGGCCGAGTTTCTCTCCGATCGCGGTCGCGCGATCAACAATGCCGAATCCGACTGGCCGAAGACGCTGCAGGGTTGGGCGGAGCGGGCCCACGCCTATTTCGAAAAGGAACTGGTCGCGAAGGGCTTCCATCTGCGGGCCGAGGTCTGCGAGTTCGACAAGGACGGAAGGCCCGGAAAGGTCGCGCTCTACGTCACCTGGTAGGTCGTTTCCAGATGCGTCGCATCGAGCCCGTGCGGCTCAGGCCCGCTTGCGCACGCGCGCCTTCTCGCCCGGCAGCCCGCCGCGTGGCCGCGCCAGCGGCATGACGCGCGCGAGATGCTCGGCGAAGCCTTCGACGAAAGCCTCGGCATAGCGCGGCAGCGGACGTCGCTTGTCCCACAGCATCGCCAGCGCCACCTGTAGCGGCTGACCGCGATAGGCGAGCCGCGCGATCTGCAGGCGACGGCTTTCGATGCGGAGCGTAGAGGGCACGACGGCGGCGCCGAAGCCCGATTCCGCAAGCGCCGTCAGCGTGTGCGGCGCCCCGCTCTCGACATAGATGGTGGGCTCGAACCGCGCGAGACGACAGGCGGCATCGAAGAGCTTGCGGGTGGTGTAGGCGGGCTTCAGCAGCAGCAGCGGGACCTCCCGCAGGCTGCCGATATCGATCGTGCCGGCGCCGGCAAGCCCGAGGCTGCGATGCCAGGCGACGAGCAGCTCCATTGGTGGGAGCGGCCGGATCACGAAGCGCGACGCGTCGGCCTCCGCGACATTGAGCGCGAGATGCACCTCGCCCCGATCCAGGATGGCGAGCTGATCGGCGTCGGCCGCTTCGGTCAGCTTTACGCGGACCTGCGGATGCTGCTCGCGATAGAACCGCAGGAAGTCTGGAAAGGCGCCCTCGATCATCTGCGGCGAGGCCGCCACGCGCAGCACGCCGGAATCGCCGCGCCTCAGGGATCGCGCGCGCTCGCCGAGGGCCTCCACCCGCATCAGCAGGTCGCGCACTTCGGCCAGGAGCTCTTCGCCCGCCCCGGTCAGGGACAGGCGGCGGCCGACAAGCTCGAAAAGATCGACGTCGAGTTCCTCCTGCAGGTTCGCGATCTGGCGCGAGAGCGCGGGCTGGCTGATGCGAAGCCGCGCCGCCGCCTTGGACATGGTGCCCTGGTCGGCGATCGCGATGAAGGTTCGAAGACGCTTCAGATCCATGGGTCGATTATGTCTCTGCTGCATGAACAATAAAAGATTTTATGCATTGGACAGATAGGTCGAGGGATGGTGGGGTCGCCGTCGCCGGACGGACGACAATGTCACCCGTTCGCCATGTCGTTCTGGGCCGGATCGTGAAAGGACCGAGCCAATCTTTCGGTATGCGCGTGCCGACCGTCCTTGCGGTCTCGCCGACCCGCTTGCCTCATGGGGTCGGCGTGGGCGGACTCGGCAATCCCGTTTGGCAGTGGCCGATTCCAAGCGTGAGCGAGCTTCGGCGATTCCGGCCAGCTCAACGATATTGATCGCGCCCGGCTTTGCCTCTCATTGTCATCGAGCGGTGCTCGATCGCGCCGGCACCAGAGGGGGTGCCGCCATTCCACGGGCGTGTCGACGAGCTGCCTTTCCCGAACCCTGTCCGGTCCGAAGCCATGCAACGAGGAGGAAACGATGAACAAGGGCGTGCAGAGCATAAAATCGAGAAAACTGGCGTTCGAGGAGGTGATACCGCCGAAGCAGGGCCGCGCGATCGAGGTCAAGCAGGGACAGCATGTGCGGGTCATCGACGTGGACGGGAAGCAGTGCGGCGATCTTGCCTTCTTCAACCGGCACAACATCAAGGAGAAGCACTGTCAGAACCTGTCGCGTTCCCGGCAGTTCAAGCCGGGCGAGCCTTACATCATCAAGGATCACTTCGACGTGGGCGACGTGATCTATTCGACCGGCTACCGGCCGATGATGACGATCGTGGCCGATACGGCGGTTCCCGGCGGGGTGCATGAGATCGAGCTGCATTCCTGCAACACGGACATGTACAAGCGCATGGGCCTCGAGCCGCCGCCGAATGGCGGTTGCTGGGAGATCCTGTCGGCGGTGCTGAAGCCTTACGGGATCACGCCCGAGGACATTCCGGACACGTTCGACGTGTTCGCCAATCTCCGCCACTATCCGGCGGAATCGCAGTGGCGCTTCGAGCCTCCGGTGACGCGCCCGGGCGACTATTTCGAGCTGCTCGCCGAGATGGATGTGATCGTGGGTCTGTCGGTCTGCCCGTTCACCTGGGCGACCAACAACTGGGTGATCACGCCCCTCAAGCTCGAGGTCTACGACGTCGAGTACTGGTCGGCGACGGAGCTGCGCGACCGCGCGAGCTAGAATGACGGCCTGCCGCCGGCTGCGTTCCGGCGGCAGGCCGGTGTTCCCCCGGTCGCCGAGGCCTATGCAATGTGGTTATCGGAATGAAGCTGCATTATGCATTGGACATATGATCCCGAGTGCCCTGCAATCGCCTTCCCGGTCGGTTCGAATTGAGCGGAGACGCCATGGCTTCGGTCCAGGAGGATTTCGTCCGTCGCGCCCATGACGCGATCCCGGGCGGCTCGCTCGGCACCTATTTTCCTGCCGACGGGCAGGAGTTCGTCATCGCGCGCGGCGAAGGCGCGCACGTCTTCGATACGGCCGGGAAGAAATATATCGACTATGTGCTGGGGTCCGGTCCCATGGTGCTGGGCCACGCGCATCCAGCCGTCGTGGCGGCGGTGACGGCGCAGCTCCAGCGCGGCAGCTCCTTCTATGCGCTGAACGAGCCGGCGGTGCTGCTCGCGGAGAAGCTGCGCGAGTCCGTGCCCTGCGCCGAGCAGGTGAAGTTTTGCAGCTCCGGCTCGGAAGCCTGCTTCTTCGCCCTGCGCATCGCGCGCGCCGCCACCAGGCGGAACAAGATCCTCAAGTTCGAAGGCGCCTATCACGGCCATTTCGACGCCACCCTGATGGGCACATGGCCGGGCAAGCTGCCGAACGAGACCTATCCGGCCGCGATGCCGGATTCCGCCGGCATTCCGCAGAGCGTGCGCGGCGACGTGCTGGTAGCGCCCTTCAACGATCTGGAGCGGACCGCCGAGATCGTGAAGGCGCACAAGGAGGATCTCGCCGCCATCATCGTGGAGCCGCAGAGCCGGTTGGTGGATCCCAAGCCCGGCTTCCTCGAGGGGCTGCGCCGGCTGGCCCATGAGGCAGGCGCGATCCTGGTGTTCGACGAGGTGGTAATGGGCTTTCGCGTCGCCCGCGGCGGCGCGCAGGAGCTCTATGGCGTGATCCCCGACATCGCCTGCTTCGGCAAGGTGCTGGGCGGCGGCTATCCGCTGGCGGCGGTCGCGGCGAGCCGGCCGCTCATGCAGCTCTGCAACCCGCGCAACAAGGGGCAGGCCGACTACGCCTATATGAGCGGCACGCTGAACGGCAATGCCGTGGCCGCCGCCGCCGGCCTCGCGACCCTGACCGAGCTTGAGAAGCCCGGCGCCTACGACCGGCTTCGTGCGATCGGCGAGCGGATGCGCTCGGGCCTGCGTCAGGCGGCGTCGCGCGCCGGCGTGGCGGCCCAGGTGCTCGGCGTCGGCCCCATGGCGAACATCTACTTCACCGCCACCCCCATCACCGACTACCGCACGGCCGAGACCCACGATGCGGCGCGCAGCAAGGCGCTCGGCCGCGAGCTCTTGAAGCGCGGCTTTCTTACTCATCTCGTCACCAAGATCTACATGTCGCTTGCCCATAGCGATGCCGATATCGACCACACGGTCGGCGCGGTGGAAGAGTTGCTGAAGGCGGACGGGCGGTAGGCCGGTCTCGCAGGTCGGTCTGACGGAGCCCCAAGGCAAGCTGGAGGATCACGAGAATGGCGTGGCGTGTCGGGGTCGATATCGGCGGGACCTTCACCGACGTCGCGATGGTGGAGGAGGCGACCGGCCGTATCGGGATCGCCAAGGTCCTGACGACCCCGCACGACTTCAGCGAAGCCGTCATCGACGGCATTCGGCAGGGGCTGGCGCGCGAGCGGATCGCGCCTGCCGATGTGTCGCTGCTTGCCCATGCGACGACCGTCGTCACCAATGCGCTGCTGGAGCACAAGGGCGCGAAGGCGGGGCTCGTCACCACCCGCGGCTTCCGCGATGTGCTGGAGCTGCGCCGCTCCTCCCGTTCCGACCTCTACGATCTGTTCCAGGACGGGCCGGCGATCCTGGTGCCGCGCCGCTGGCGCTACGAGATTACCGAGCGGATCGACGCGCAGGGCGCCGTGGTGACGCCGCTCGATGAGTCCGAGATCGACGACGTCATTGCCGCGATCCGGGACGCGGGCCTCGAAGCGGTCGCGGTTTCCTTCCTCTTCTCCTTCCTCAATGACCGGCATGAGCGGATCGTCGGCGAGCGGCTTCGCAAGGCCCTGCCGAAGGTGAAGATCTTCCTCTCCTGCGAGGTGCTGCCGGAGGTGCGCGAGTTCGAGCGCGCCAGCACTACCGCCGTCTGCGCCTATGTGGCGCCGGTGCTGGAGAGCTATCTCGGCCGGCTGCAGAAGGCCGTGACGGAACTCGGCCTGCCCAAGCTCTATGTGATGGGCTCGAGCGGCGGCGTGTTCGACATCGCGGAAGGGCTCCGCATGCCGGCCATGGCGGTGGAGTCGGGACCGGCGGCGGGCGTGATCGCGGCGGCGCTTGTCGGCCGGCAGCTCGGCCTCGCCAACGTGATCTCTTTCGACATGGGCGGCACCACCGCCAAGGCGAGCCTGATCGCCGATGGCGAGGTGGCGGTGACGGCCGAGTACGAAGTGGGCGGTTCCGGCCACGTCAATCGCTGGCAGCATGGGTCGGGCCATCCGATCCGCGTGCCGGTGATCGATCTCGCCGAGGTGAGCGCCGGCGGCGGCAGCATCGCCTGGGTCGATCCCGGCGGCGCGCTCAAGGTCGGGCCGGGAAGCGCGGGCAGCATGCCCGGACCCGCCGCCTACGGGCGCGGCGGCGAGGCGGCGACCGTGAGCGACGCGAATGTCGTGCTCGGCTATCTCAATCGCGAAGCGCTGCTCGGCGGCGACCTCAAGATCGACCTCGCCGCCGCCGAGGCCGCCATCGCGCGGTCGGTCGGCGAGCCGCTCGGTCTTTCCGTGCCGGAAGCTGCGGCGCGGATCGTCGAGATCGTCGACAGCAATATGGCGGAAGCGCTTCGCATCGTCTCGATCGAGCGCGGTCACGACCCGCGCGAGTTCAGCCTCGTCGCCTTCGGCGGCGCGGGACCGATCCACGCCGCCTCGCTCGCGGGCGAACTGCAGATTCCAGAAGTCGTCGTGCCGCCGGCGCCGGGCGTGTTCTCGGCGCTCGGGCTCGTCGCGACCGACCTGCGACGCGATTATTCCCGCACGCTCTATGCCGATCTCGGCGCGGTCGAGCCCGCCGTGATCGCCGCAGCCTTCGCCGCCATGGAGGCGGAAGGTCGCACCATGCTGAGCGCCGCCAATGTCGCGGCCGAGCGGCGCGGCCTGTTGCGCTTCGCCGATATCCGCTATCGCCGCCAGGCCTACGAGCTCACCGTCCCCGTCGCCGACGGGCCGGTTACGCGAGACACGTTGAAGGGCCTCGTCGCCGCCTTTCATGACAAGCATCGCCAGACCTATGGCCATGCGAGCGACAGGGACGCGGTGCAGCTCGTCAATCTACGGCTCACGGCAGTGGGGCGCATCCCCGGCGTCACGCTCGCGCAACGCGTCGATGGAGCGGCTGGCTGCGCCAGCCCCCGCGACATATGGTTTGCGGGCGAGGGCTTCGTGCGCACGCCGGTCCATTGGCGTCCGAGCCTGTCGGCCGGCACGGTGATCGATGGTCCGGCCGTGATCGAGGCGGTGGATTCGACGGCGGTGCTGCCGCCGGGATGGCAGGCGACGGTCGACGCGCAAGGCTATATTCGCATGAAGAGGCGCTGAGCCATGCCCGACGAGAGCCCCTTGCGCATCAAGACGGATCCAGCCCGCTTCGAGGTCGTGAAGAACGCGCTCTATTCCACGGCCGAGGAGATGAAGATCATCGTGGCGAAGACCGCCTATTCGCCGCTGCTGAAGGTCGCGGGCGACTATTCCTGCGGCGTGTTCGATCTGGCTGGCAGCATGGTGGCGCAGGGGCCCGACCTGCCGATCCATCTGGGGTCGATGCCCGACGCGGTGCGGGCGGTGGTGAAGGCCTTCCCCGACGCCGCGGCGGGCGACGTCTTCATCCACAACGACCCCTATAACGGCGGGTCGCACCTGCCCGACGTGAACGTCGTTACCCCGGCCTTCCTCGGCAACCGGCTGCTCGGCTTCTGCTGTGTGCGGGCCCACTGGCCCGATATCGGTAGCGCCAGCCCGGGGAGCTATGGCGCCGTCACCGAGATCTTCGGCGAGGGACTTCAGATCCCGCCGATTCGGCTCTATCGCGACGGCGTGCCCGACCGGAGCGTCGAGGCGCTGATCTGCGCCAACATCCGCATGCCGGCGGAACGCATGGGCGACCTCCGCGCCCAGGTCGCGGCGAACCGGCGCGGGGCGCTGCGGCTCGAGACTCTGGCGAAGAAATATGGCGCCGATACGTTGCTGCAGATCATGCAGGAAGTGCAGGACTACTCCGAAGCGATGATGCGGCTCGCCTTTCGCAAGTTGCCGGATGGCGAGGCGAGCTTTACCGACACGATCGACGGCGACGGCATCCTGGCACCGGGTGCCAACGCGGACGAGACCTTCATCGTGAAGCTGAAGCTGGTGAAGCGCGGCGACCGGATCACGGCCGATTTCGCCGGCTCCGACCCGCAGGTGGCGGGTCCGATGAACGCGCCCCTCACGGTGACCGCGTCGGGCGTCTATTGCGCCCTGAAGATGATCGCCGATCCGAAGAGCCTCATTCCGGCGAACAGCGGCTGCTGGCGTCCGATCGTCATCGAAGCGCCTGTCGGGTCGGTCGTCAACGCGCAGTCGCCCGCGCCCGTCGTCTATGCCAATCACGAGATGTCGGCCCGCGTCGCCGACATGATCTTCGCCGCGATGTACAAGATATCGCCGGAGAATGTGATGGCGGGCTCGCAGGGAACCTCGGCGATCGTGACCTTCGGCGGCGTCGATTATCGGACCTCCGAACGCTATGTGAGCTACGAATCGACCAAGGGCGGCTTCGGTGCGCGGCCGGTGAAGGATGGCGTCAACGGTCTCGCCAGTACGGTCGCCAACATGATGAACACGCCGATCGAGATGCTGGAGATGAGCTTTCCGCTGCGGGTCGAGGAATATGCGCTGATCCCGGACAGCGGTGGCGCCGGAACCTGGCGCGGCGGGCTCGGCGTGAAGCGCGCCTGGCGAATTCTCGGTCGGGACTCGAATTCGGCGAGCTGCTGCGAGCGCAGCGTGACGCCGCCCTTCGGCCTCGCGGGCGGCCTGCCGGGCAGCCCGACGCGCCTGACCTTGGAGCAGGCTGGCAAGCCCGTCGAACTCTTGCCGAGCAAGGGTGGCTTCGTGGCGCCGGCCGATGCGCGGGTGGTGATGGAGGCGCCGGGCTCGGGCGGCTATGGTCCGCCCGCCAGACGGAACCGCGAGCGGCTGCGCAACGATCTGATCGATGGCTATGTGACGCCGGAAGGCGCGCGACGCGACTACGGTGTCGATCCCGAGACGCTTTAGCAAGGCGGCGTGCCGGCCCTGGAAGGCCGCGACTCAAGGAGGAACAGGCGATGAGCAAGCATCCCGAAGCCGAAGCGATGGTCCTCGAGGCGAAGAACGCAATCCGGTGCCATGGCGTCACGCGCGCCGGCATGAAGGACGTCTTGGTTTCGCTGCAGGCGCTGGCGAAGCGGACCGAGCTATGGACGAGCGACCGGTTCCACGACCCGAAGCCGGACGAGCTCCAGGTGCGGCATTTCGTGCGCGAGGATCCGGACCAGAGCTTCGCGCTCTATCTCAACGTGCTGCGGCCTGGAAAAAAGATCTTTCCGCATAACCACACCACCTGGGCCTGCGTCGCGGCGGTCGCCGGGCAGGAGCATAACGCGCTGCACGAAATTACCGAGGGCGGACTTCGCATCGGGCCGGCGAAGCTGCGCAAGATCGAGGAGATCGTGGTGGAGCCGGGGCGGAGCATCGCCATGCTGGCCGACGACATCCATTCGGTCGAGGTCAGGGGCGACCGCATCGTCCGCCATTTGCACTTTTACGGGCTTGCCCTCGAGGCCGTCTCGGGCGGCATCATGTTCGATCCTGTGAAGAACCTGGCCTTCGCCAACTCGATCGGGGTGACGACGACGCGATGAGTTCGCGCCCGGCGCAGGCGTCGGAGGCCGGTCCTGCGATTTCGGCGGCGACCGTCAAGTTCGAGCTCCATGGCGGCCGCGAGGTCGCGCTGCTGGATGTCCGCGAGCATGGCGAGTTCGCGGCCGGCCATCCGTTCCTCGCGACCTCGGTGCCGCTGAGCCGGTTCGAGCCCGAACTGCTGCGTCTCGCTCCCAACCCAGCGGCACGCCTCATTTTCTATGATGAAGGAGCGGGTCTGCGTGCCGCCCGGGCGGTCCGGATCGCTCGGACGCTCGGCTATCGCGACCTGGCGATCATGACGGGCGGTGCGGCGGCGTGGCGCGCCGCCGGCTATGCGCTCTTCGAGGGCGAGCATCTGCCGAGCAAGACCTTCGGCGAGCTGCTACAGGAAGCCTGCGAGGTTCCGACCGTCTCGGCGGCGGCGCTCGACAGCCGCCGGAAACAGGGGGAGAAGATCCTCCTGCTCGACGGACGGCCCTTCGAAGAGCATCGCCGGATGTGCATCCCGGATAGCATTTGCCTGCCGAACGGCGACCTCGCCTATCGGATTGGCGCGGCGCTGGACACCGACGCGACGCCGATCGTGGTGCATTGCGCGGGGCGTACGCGCGGCATCGTTGGCGCGCAGACCCTGCGGAATCTCGAGCTTCCGAATCCGGTCGCGGCGCTCGAGGACGGCACGCAGGGCTGGCGCCTTGCCGGCCTGGTCCTGGAACACGGATCCGAACGGCTCGTGCGCGACGTGCCTGACAAGGCGGTGCGGCACGAGCAGTTCGCGCAGGCCCGCCGTTATGCCGAGCGCTGGGGCGTGCCGCGGCTCGACGTCGAGACGCTCCTCGCCTGGGCTCGCGAAAGCACGCGCACGACCTATCTGCTCGATGTGCGGAGCCCCGAGGAATTCGCGACGCGCCGGGCGGCCGCGATCCAGAACGCGCCGGGCGGCCAGCTCGTCCAGGCAACGGATCGCTGGCTCGCCGTGCGCGGGGCCCGCGTGGTCCTGCTAGACGATACGGAAATCCGCGCGGTCGTCACCGCGAACTGGCTGCGTCAGATGGGGTGGGACGCGATGGCGCTCGCCGGTGGCACCGCGGCCTGGCCGGCGCTCGCCGCGCTCGAGGAGCCGCGTGCCCATCGCTTCGACCATCTGCCGCGGATCTTGCCGGCCGAGCTCGCGGCGCTGCGTGCGAAGGCGCCGTCGTTCTCGATCCTCGACCTTCGCCCGAGCCTCGACTTCCGTGCGGCGCATCTCGACGGCGCGCGCTGGGCCGTGCGCGCGCAGCTTCCGCAGCTCCTCGCGAGCGCGACGGCGGACCTGCCGGTGGTCCTCGTCGCGAGCGACGCGGTGTTGGCGGGCCTTGCCGCCGCCGATCTGACGGCGCTCGGTTTCAAGCCGCAATGGCTCTCGGGCGATGTGGCGGACTGGCAGGCTGCCGGTCTTGCGACCATCGGCACGCCCGAGGATCCGCCCGATGCCGATCGCGTGGATTTCGCCCGCTTCGCCCATGACCGCCATGCCGGCAATCTGGCAGCCTCGCGGGAATATCTTGCCTGGGAAAAGGGGCTGGTGGGCCGGCTCGACCGCTATGAGCGCGCGGTCTTCAAGGTCGCGAACGGAAGCCGGCCCTGACCGTCGGCCGCCGTCATCCGCGCAGCACCTCGATCCGGAGCGGGGTCGATTTCCCGCCATTGATGTCGTTCATGCCGATGTCGCAGGAGCAGGCGGTGAGGACGAACACCAGATCCATCTCCGCGCGGAAAACGACATAGTCGCCGGGCTTGGTCGGCATCGGGCCCGCAATGAGCTCGCCGTCGGTGCGCGGCGGCGTGTTCTCGAAGATGTTGACGGGATCCGGCACGACGCGATGCTGGATGCCTACCTCGGCCGAAGCCTTCAGGTAGTTGTCGCGGCAATTCGGGTGATATTCGGTGCAGCCGAGCGTCTGGAACAGCGGCAGATCGCAGGGCGCGAACAGCATGTCGTGAACGCCGGGTGAGCTGTCCTCGACGAAGGTCAGGATCGGCCGCCGGAGCGTACTGTAGAAACATTCGCCGACCTCGGGAAAGAGCTTCCAGATCGTGGCCCGCGTGACCGACGCGCTCAGGAACTCGGAATGATCGGCAGCGGAAAGCGCGAATACGTCCCCGATCTGCTTTCCCTCGACGTCCGTGACACGGATATGGTCGCCCTTCTTCGCGAAGACGGCTCGCCCGGAATAGCCCGGCACCTCGGTTGTTTCGACGATCGCTCTGTCCACTGGTCGCTCCCGCTTGATGGCTGTTGCACGATTCCCCGATCGTGCCCGGCAAAGTCGCTGCCGTGCGCCTATATAGCGCTTCTGCCGCGGCGGAGAACAGGGCAGCGCGACGTGCCGGAACGCGCGCGCGGCGAGCGAGCCCTCGTTCCATCCGGGCCGCCCCCCTTCGCTTGTCTTGCCCGCCATTTGCCGGTAGCCATGGTCAATCCCGAATGCGGATTGCTCCATTGCCTGCCGGACGATTTTCATACCGATCCGGTGACGCCGGTCGAGCGCACCGACGTGACCCATGACCATGGCGACCATGCGCGCCCCGGCAACCGTCAGGTGCCGGCAACCGACGAGACGATCGCAGTCATGCGTGCGCTTGGCCGACGGCCCCGGCACATGCCCAGGCGGCTGCCGCTCGCCGCGGTCGCTCAGGCCATGCCGGTGCCTGCCCGCCTACCGGCTGGCGGCCAGGATCGAATCCCGGATGATCGAGACGATCCGGTCGATGGTTTCCGGCGGCGTCATGAGCGGCGGCGCGACGCAGATGGTGTCGCCGATGGCCGGATCGGCGCCGCCGCCGCGGATACGGGTGAGGAGACCGCGCGACAGCGCCTCGCGCACGACCTTGCCGCCGAGACCCATCGCGGGTTTGCGGGTTTCCTTGTTCTCGACGAGTTCCACGCCGCACATGAGCCCGAGCCCGCGCACGTCGCCGACGGGCGCCAGGTCGCGCAACGTCTCGAGGCCGGCGAGCAGCCGCCGGCCCATGGTGGCCGCGTTCTCCACCAGCCCTTCCTGCTCGATCAGCTCGACATTGCGGAGCCCGACCGCGCAGCAGGCGGGATGCGCCGAATAGGTCGCGGCATGCATGAACTTCTGGTCGGCCGGCGCCGCCAGCATCGTGTCATGCACCTTGCGCGAAATCAGCACGCCGCCGAGCGGCAGATAGGCGCTGGTCACGCCTTTCGCGAAGGAGGTGAGATCCGGTTCCACACCCCAATGGCCGAGGGCGAACCATTTACCGGTGCGACCGAAGCCGGTGATGACCTCGTCGGTGATGAGCAGTATCTCGTGCCGGTCGCAGATCTCGCGGAGCTTCGGGAAATAGCTCGCCGGCGGCACGATCACGCCGCCCGCGCCCATCACCGGCTCGGCGATCACGGCGGCAACCGAATCCGCGCCTTCCTTCAAAATCGCCTGTTCCAGCGCTTCCGCCGCGCCGACACCGGCATCTTCATTGCCGGGCCAGCGATAAGGGTAGGGGGCCGCGACCTGAAGGAAGTTCGGGACGAGCGGGCCGAACATCTTGTGATAGACGGCCATGCCCGTCGCGCTCATCGCGGCCATGGTGAGGCCGTGATAGGCGTGGACGCGCGAGAAGATCTTCACTTTGTTCGGCTTGCCGCGGAGCTTCCAGTAATAGCGCGCGAGCTTGAAGGCGGACTCGTTCGACTCCGCGCCGGCCGTGGTGAAATAGACCGCCGCCGTGCTCGGATAGGCGATCTTCATGAGCTTCTCGGCAAGCTTGATCGAGGGCACGTTGGAGGCGCCCGCATAGGCCGAGGCGAAGGCGAGCTTCGCGAGCTGCGCCGAGGCGGCGTCCGCCAGCTCCTTCCGGCCATGGCCCGCATTCACGTTCCAGAGGCTCGAAAGGCCGTCGATAAATTCCTTCCCGGCGGCGTCGATCAGCATCGCACCGCGGCCTTCCACCATGAGCATCGGATGTTCGTGGTCCTTCGGATAATGCAGCGGGTGGATGAGGAAACGCTTGTCCGTTTCGACGAGTGCCTGTGCCGAATCCATGGGAGCTTCCGTCCTCGATTGCCGTAGTGATGCGCTGCCAAGCGCGATGGATTGTGTCGCCGGCCGAGCCTAGCGAAGAGCGGCGGCGGCAGAAAGCGTCATGCGCTCCTCGCATGGGTGCAACGGCAAGAACGCAGTCGAGGTCCACCGTGTTTGGAGGAGCGGCGCGCCGGCAGGCTAGCCTTTGAGGATCGAGCCGAGCATGCCCCGCAGGATCTTGCGGCCGAGCGAGCTGCCGATCTGACGGGCGGCGCTCTTCGCCATCGCCTCGGCCATGCCCTGCCGCCGCCCGTCGCCGAGGATGATCTTCTCGATCGTGCTCTTTTCCTCGCGCGGGGTCCGGCTGCGCGGCGTCGTCTCCCGCGGACCGCGCGTCGGAACACCGGCGGGACGATGCCAGCCGCCCGGACCGGATGGAGGCGCGGTCCCCGCCGCCTCGCCCGGCGCGCGCTCGCGCAGGGTCTCGAAGGCGGACGGCCGATCGACCGTCTGGTCGTAGCGCCCGCCGACCGGGCTCGTTCCGAGCACCGCGGTGCGTTCGGCGGGCGCGATCGGGCCGAGCCGCGAGGTCGGCGGGAGGACGAAGGCGCGGTCGACGATGGCGGGCGTGCCGCCCGGCTCGAGGAACGAGATCAGCGCCTCGCCGACTCCGAGCTCGAGGATCGCGGTCGTCGTATCGATACCGGGGTTCTGTCGGAAGGTATCGGCCGCCGCTTTCACCGCCTTCTGGTCGCGCGGGGTATAGGCGCGGAGCGCATGCTGCACGCGGTTGCCGAGCTGCCCCAGCACGGTGTCCGGCACGTCGAGCGGATTCTGCGTGACGAAGAACACGCCGACCCCCTTGGATCGTACCAGCCGCACCACCTGCTCGATCTTGTCGAGCAGCGCTTTCGGCGCGTCCTCGAAGAGGAGATGCGCCTCGTCGAAGAAGAAGACGAGCTTCGGCTTGTCGAGATCGCCTGCCTCCGGCAGCGTCTCGAAGAGCTCGGCGAGCAGCCAGAGCAGGAAGGTCGCGTAGAGCCGCGGGCTCTGCATCAGCCGGTCGGCTGCGAGGATGTTGATCGCGCCGACGCCCTGCGGATCGGTCATCATCAGGTCGGCAAGCTCGAGCGCGGGCTCGCCGAAGAATTTCTCGCCGCCCTGGCTCTCGAGCTGCAGCAATCCGCGCTGGATCGCGCCGATCGAGGCGGCGCTGACATTGCCGTAGCTCGTCGTGAGCGCCTTCGCGTTCTCCCCGACGAAGCCCAGCATCGCGCGCAGATCCTTGAGGTCGAGAAGCAGCAGCCCCTGATCGTCGGCAAGCTTGAAGACGATATTGAGCACGCCGGCCTGCACCTCGTTCAGATCGAGCAGCCGCCCGAAGAGGAGCGGGCCGAGATCGGAAACCGTGGCGCGCACCGGATGGCCCTGCTCGCCGAAGAGATCCCAGAAGATCGTCGGATAGGCGCGGAAGGCGGGATCGGCGATGCCGAGCCTCGCGAGGCGTTCCCGGAGCTTCGGGGTCATCGCGCCGGCCTGGCTCAGACCCGCGAGGTCGCCCTTCACGTCGGCCATGAATACCGGCACGCCGCGCGCGGCCAGCCCTTCGGCGATGACTTGGAGCGTCACCGTCTTGCCGGTGCCGGTGGCGCCGGTGATGAGGCCGTGCCGGTTCGCGTAGCGGGGCAGCAGCTCGATCGGCGAAGCGCCCTTGGCGACGAGGATGCCGGGAACGTCGGTCATGGGGTTCCCTCGGATCTCGGTGCGCGGGCACCGTTCTTGCGGCGCTCTCTGCCGAACGATTCTGTTATCCCTTCGGCTTCTCCGGCCTGTCAAGCCGGGCACCGTCGAGGCGCTCCCGAATCGCTTCGCTCCTTCGCGGGGCCGCCTATAATGCCGCCATCCGATCGCCCTTCCGGGATTGCCAGCATCCATGACCCTGTCGCTCGACGAGGCGCGATCCACGCTCCAGCGGATCTTCGGCTTCGCCGAGTTCCGGGCCGGCCAGGCGGAAGTCATCAAGGTCGTGCTGGGCGGCGGCGATGTACTCGCGGTCATGCCGACCGGCAGCGGCAAGTCGCTCTGCTTCCAGCTTCCGGCGCTGCTGCGGCCGGGGCTGACCGTCGTGGTCTCGCCGCTCATCGCCCTCATGCGCGACCAGGTCGGACAACTTCGGTCTTACGGGATCGCGGCCGCGAGCCTCAATTCGGCGAACGAGCCGGGCGAGGCGAGGGCGGCTCACGATGCAATCCGCGAGGGCAGCTTGCGCCTTCTCTATGTGGCGCCGGAGCGCATCGCGCGCGAGGACACGATCGAACTGCTGCGTTCGGCCGGGACGAGCCTGCTCGCCATCGACGAAGCGCACTGCGTCTCGCAATGGGGGCATGATTTCCGGCCCGAATATCTGGCGCTGGGCGCGGTCCGGGGGCGGCTCGGCGGGGTGCAGACCATCGCCCTCACTGCGACGGCCGATCCGGCGACCCGGGCCGATATCGTGCAGCGATTGTTCACGGCCCCGCCGCGCGTCTTCGTCAGCTCCTTCGATCGTCCGAACATCCGCCTTGCCATGCAACCCAAGGCGGGGGCGCGTCGTCAGCTCGGCGAATTCCTCGGGCGGCATCGTGGCAGCAGCGGCATCGTCTACTGCGCCTCGCGCAAGCGTACCGAGGAGCTCGCCGCGAGCTTCGTCGACGGCGGCTATCGGGCGCTGCCCTACCATGCCGGCATGGAGACGGCGCAGCGCAACAGGCATCAGGACAGGTTCCTCGAAGAGGACGGGGTGGTGATGGTGGCGACGGTCGCCTTCGGCATGGGAATCGACAAGCCCGATGTGCGCTTCGTCTGCCACGCCGACATGCCGCAGAACGTCGAGGCCTATTATCAGGAAATCGGGCGCGCGGGGCGTGACGGGCTTCCCGCGGAGACGCTGACCCTCTACGGGCTCGACGACATGAAGCTGCGGCGGTTGCAGATCGAGGAGGGCACCGCGTCCAGCGAGCGCCAGCGCATCGAGCGGCAGAAACTGAATGCCCTCATCGCGCTCTGCGAGGCGCCGCGCTGCCGCCGGCAGACTCTGCTCGCCTATTTCGGCGAGAGCGCGCTGCCCTGCGGCAATTGCGATCTCTGCAGCGGCGGCGTCGAGCTCTTCGACGGGACGGTCGAGGCGCAAAAGGCGATGTCCGCCATCCTGCGGACGGGCGAGCGATTCGGCACCGAGCATCTGATCCAGATTCTGACCGGGGGCACGAGCGACGCGATCCGTCGTTATCGCCATGACACGCTGCCGACCTTCGGCGTCGGCAAGGACCGCAGCGCCAACGAATGGCGCTCGCTCTTCCGCCAGCTCTATGCGGCAGGCCTGCTGCATCTCGACATCGCCGAGCATGGGCGCTGGGTGGTGACGGAGCGCGGCCGTCAGGTGCTGCGCGGCGCCGAGCGGATCGAGCTGCGCAAGGATTCCCTGCCGCTGACGGCGGGCCGCGGCCGCAAGGCGAAGGCGGCGCCGGCCGCCGCGGTAGCGGGATCGCTCGAGGATCAGGTGTTGTTCGGGGCGCTTAAGGAGCTGCGGCGCGAGATCGCCGGCAGGCTGCGCCAGCCGACCTATGTCGTGTTTCCGGACCGCACCTTGTTGGAGATGGTGGCGCACCGCCCGCAAAGCCTCGATGCCATGGCGGGGCTCTACGGCATCGGCCAGACCAAGCTCGCGAAATACGGGCCCGCCTTCCTCGCGCTGTTGCGTCGGCATGGCGAGGATGGGGCCGCCGACGCGGCGGCCGCTCCGTCGCGAAACTAGGCGGCGCGGAGGGCGGGACCAGCGTCGTCCCGCCCGATCCGGTCGGGCTAGAGCACGCCCTTCTGCTTGGCGACATGGGTCGCGATGAAATCCATCAGCGGCGGCGACAGCGCGTCGTAGGGCTCGAGGCCGATCTGCTTCAGCCGGCTGCGGATCGCCGGCATCTGGTCGGGCTTGGTGCCGGATTCGATGACGGACGAGACGAAGGCCGCAAATTCCGGCGGCGACCAACCGCTCTGCTTCGAAAGCTCCGTATGGATGAAGTCGAAGCCGTAGAGCGGGTGGTTCTTGTTTTCGATCCGGCCATACATATGCACCCCGCAATCCTTGCAGGCGTGACGCTGGATCGCGGCGGACGAGTCGACGACCTTGAGCTTGTTCTCGTTCGCGCTGACCTTGAGGTTGTCGCGCGGCACGACCGCCACTTGCGAGAAGGTTGCGCCCTTCGGCTTCCAGCATTTGGTGCAGCCGCAGACATGGTTGTGCGCGCTCTGGCTCGTAACCGTGACTTCGACCGCGCCTTGCGCGCAGTTGCAGCTCAGCTTGCCGCCGGCGAAATTGTCGGCCTTCGGTTTGATGCCGCTATCGACGGCCGGATGAATCGAGATTGCCATTGGTTGACCTCCCTCGCTCTTGCTGCTTTTCCGAGTGTCCGCCCTGTGTCGCGAATGCCGCGACGCCGTTGGATCGACGCGAGCATAGGCGCGTCGCGGGGATTAGCCAATCCTGCCCCGGGGGTTCGATTCTGGAGAGATGGCGTTCTGGCCAATGGCCGATCCGCCTCCCGGCCCCTATGCTGGCTCCGTCTTGGGATTGCAGGATTTTTGCCTCTTGCCCGACCGCTTCCATGGCTGGCTGCTCTGGCTCGGCGATCCGGCGCCGCGCGGTTCCGCGCCGGCGACGCCGCTCGATGGCGAGGCTCTCGAACGCCTTGCGGTCGAAGGCGATCGGCACCGCGTGTCGCCGGCGATCGCACGCAACATCCGGCGGGTGACGGCCGAGCGCGGGACCGCGGCGGTCTTGCGGGCAAGCGATCCTGAGGCCGCCCTGGCGGCGATGCTGGAACGGCTCGATTTCGGCGTGGCGCATCTCGTCGGGCGGGCGGAGCTGCTTCGCGCGATGCAGCAGGAGTTGCTGGAAAGGCTCGCGGCGGCTGGCGTGCCGGCGGCGGTTCTCAAGGGCTCGAGCTTCGCGGACCGGCTCTATCCGGATCCGGCGCTCAGGCCCTTCGACGACATCGATCTCATGCTGCCGCACGAGGATTTTCCCGCTGCGCGGGCCGTGTTGACCGCGCTCGGCTACCGCCATGTGCCGCAGACCTCGGGACGGCATGCGGGACACTATGCCGAAGAAAAATGGGCGCACCCGGTGCTCGGTACCTCGCCTGTCGAGCTGCATTGGGATCTGGTGAACTCGCCGAAGCTGCGCCGCCGGGTGTCGCTCGATTTCGCGCAGCTCGAGCGATTCGGCATGGCGGAAGGAAGGCCGACCGCGGGGGGCCTGCTTTACATCGCGGCGATCCATGCGGCGGCCGGCCACGGCTTCGACCGGCTGCAGCAGATCTTCGACATGGTCCAGGCGGCGAGAGGGGCTGCCGGCCCCATCGATCGCGACGCACTCGAACGGCTGGCGGCGGAAACCGGCGGCGGGCTCGCCTTGCGCAGCGCGCTCGTCATCGCTGGCAGGCTCACGGGCGATCCCGCGATGCTCGCGCTCGCAGCGGCCATCGCGCGCGATCGGCGGACGAGCGGCCTCGCCCGGATCTTCGGGCGGTTGCCGATCCTCACCGCCCATAATTCGCGGCGCTCGCGCCATGCCTGGCGCCGGCAGCTCTATCGCGAATTGCTGGTCCGGCTCTCGTGAGGGAGGCGAAACAGCCCTTCCGCCGATATCGCGCTCTCTTCCTCGGCGCGACCGGGCCGACGCCCGCGCTCGTTGCCCATGCCTGGCTTGCGGCGGGCCACGAAATCCTCGAGTTCTGGACGACCGGCGCATCGGATCCGTCCGATTGGCGCCGCGATCGCCGTACAGGCATATGCACGCCGCAATGGTCGGTCTCGGCGGCGATCAGGCGAGGTCGTATCGCGCCGCATGTCCTGCCGGAGGCGGCCGATTGGCAACAGGCAGCCGCGCGCGCCGCGGCGCTGCGGCCCGACCTCATCCTCAGCGTGCATTTTCCGCGGCTCCTGCCGCGATCGTTCCTAGATGGCCTCGCCATGCCGGCGCTAAACCTGCATCCGGCGCTGCTGCCGCGGTTCCGCGGTCCCTACCCCTTGATGGCCATGCTGCTGGATGGCACGGCCGATCGCTATGGCGGCGTCACGCTCCATGCGATCACGGCGGGTATGGACAAGGGGCCGGTCATCGCCGCCGTCCCGGTGCCGCTCGAATCGGGTGGCGATGTCCGCCGATGGGAGCTGTCGCTGGCCGAGGCGGCCGCGACCCTTGCTGTGCAGGCTGTCCCGCGCTATCTGCGCGGCGAGATCGGGGCGGCGGCGCAGGACGAGGCCGCGGCAACCCTCGCTCGTCCGACGACGGCAGCCTTCCGGCTGACGCCGGCGGAAACGGCCGATCGCGTCGCCTGGCTCTGCGGGACGGCGGGGCAGTTGCGGCAACTCGTCATGCGGATCGCCGGACGCGACTACCGCATCATGGATCTGGTGCAGCGGCTCGGACCCGCGACCGGCGCGCCGCCCCGGATCGGCTGGCGACGGATCGAGCTCGATCTTGCGGATGCCCGCGTCCTGCTCCGGCGCCGGCTGCCGGGCGACGGCAAGCGGCGAAGGGTCGCGCAATTCTATCGCCGCCTTACCACACGACCGCTCATCGCGCGGTAGCGCCGGCGCCCTCGAGGATGTGAGGCTGCAGGGAGTCGGGATCAGGTCCCACTTCGAGCTGCAGCACGGGCACCGCCGCGATCAGCCGCGCCAGCGCGTCGAAGGCGAGCTCGCCGTCTTCATCGAGCCCGCCCGGTGCGACGCGAAGGTTATCCGCTGCGGCTTGCACCATCGCCTCTGACCTTGCCATCGGCGCCGCACGGTGGATCTCGAGGGTGGGCGGCTGCAGCATTACGACGGCGCCGCAGGGCCGGGCCTTCGGCGCCGCACGGTCGATGCAGGCGGCGAGCTTGTCGAGCGGCACCGATTGTTCCTCGCCGCGCCATGGCCGCAGGATGGGATCGATCCAGGACAGCATGGCCGCGGTTCGGCGATGCAGGTTGATCGGGCGCGGCAGTCCCCAGACCCACGGTCGGCCATCGCGGAATTCCAGCAGCGCCACGTCGTCGCCCATCAGGCCGTAGCCGTTGCGTGCGAGCGCCAGCGCCGTCGTCGTCTTGCCCGTGCCGCTCGCGGCGAAGATGAGGATCGCGTCGCCCGCGGGCCGCGCCAGGCAGGCGGCATGCAGGAAGACGCGGCCTTTCCCGACCAGCAGCTCGTCGAGCAGCCAGAACGCCAGCGTTCCGGCGAGCCAGCGATCGCTTTCCGATGCGACGAGGACGCGCACGACATCCGATCCGCGCAGGCTCTGCGCCTGATAGTGCCCGGGCGCATCGAGCGTCCTCAGGTCGCCGTCCCGGACGAGCTGCGCCGGCAGCGATTCCGGGAGCGACCCTTCGAACTGGAGCGCGCCCCGAGCCACCGGCGGCAAGGCGCCGCGGGTTTCGATCGCGATCCGGCAATCGGGTTTCTCGATAGGATCGATCGCCAGTGGCGACAGGACGAAATCGAGAAACCCGGCCGCTTCCGGGCGATCCGCCGTCACCGCCAGCGTGACTCCGTTCAGGTCGTAATGGCGCGCCGCCATGCGGCGGTCAGCCGTTCTGCGTCGCGGGCCGTGCCTCGCCGTCCCACTCGAGGAGCGGCACCATTCCCGCGCGCGGCGATTCGTGGATGAGCCTTCCCTGCAGCGTCACCCAGCAATGGGCGCGCATGCGATCGGTCGGCGAGGGGGACGCGACGGCAAAATGCAGCACGGCCGGATGGCCGGCGAGACGGAGGAACCGGAAGGCGAGCAGCCCTTCCCGGAGGCAGCGCCGGCCGCGCATCCGCCAGGGGTGGGCGAGCGTGCGCCGGACCGCCTCCACGATGCGTTCGGCCGAAAGGCCGCGATAGGGCTCGAAGCCGGGGGCGGGCGTCGCCGCTTGCAGCAGGGCTTCGATCGGCCGACGTTTGGCGCTTACCGTCAGCCATCGCGCCGCCAGCCAGAGATGGCAGCGGAAACGGAAATCGGACAGGCGTTCAGCGCGCTGTCGCATCCTCGATCCGAATCAGGCCCTCGGCCAGAAGCTGCTCCGCCAGCGCAACGAGATCCGTCGTCAGCCGCGCGGGCGATGCATCATAGACGCCTTCGAGCCGCGCAATGATCGCCGCCAGATCGCGTTCGCCGTCGACCGCCTCGAGAAAATCGACGGTCGTGTCGTTGCAGGTATAGAGCTGCCCGTCGGCCAGCCGAAGCACCACGGCGCCCTGATCCTCGCCGAGACGTCGCAGCGTGACCTTGGGCGAGAGCCGGAGCACGACGCGGCGATCGGCCGGCGCGAATTGCGTCGGCAACGGCGCGGTAGCGTCGGCGTCGGACGGGGCCATCGGAGGTTCCTCCAGGCTGGCTTCGGGAGCGGGCACCGGCATGTCGCTGCCCTTGCCCGCGAGCCAATCCTTATAGCGCGCGCGCTGGCGCTCGACAGCCCAATTGAAGAGGAAGGCGTTCTCGCGCATCGGCATGCGCAGATGCCAGATCTTCGCCGGAAAGGGCGGCCAGCTTCCGCCGAGGCGGCGCGCGAGCCGGCCGAGCTTGCCGGACCAGACGATGCGCCCGTAGCTGTCGACCGCGAGCTTGTGACGTCGCGCGGCGCTTCCGCGAAGCGGCGCCTGGGCGGAGAACCAGTCGGCGAAGACCATTCTCGTGGCAGGCGAGAGGAAGCTGTCGATCGAAGGCGCGCGGCGCGTGATGCTGTCATAGACCGGCGTTACCTGCCGCTTGCGGTCGGCGAAGCTGCCCCGTGCGACGCCGGCTTCCTCGAGCAGGCGGCGGGGGATCGGTCGATCGTAGGTTCCCCCCACCGACCAGGGCCGCATCGCCTCGGACCGCGAGAGGACGCCGATCTCCGTCCATCGCGCCGATGCGATGGCCGGCACCGCTAGCTCCAGCGCCGGAAGCCGGAGAAAGAAATCGATAGCGCTGTAGCCGCCGAGCATCATGGGGAACCGCGGCCGGCGGCGTCGCGCGAGCGCGATGTCCCAAAGCGTGTCGCCGCCGCCGCCCGACACCACGAGCCGTCCGGCGAGCAGCGCCTCGGTGCCGGCGAGATAGACCTGTCCGCCGCCGAAGCTTGCCGCGAGGAACTCGATCTCGGGCTGATCGGTGCGACGCCGGTAGTCGAAGGTGTTGCGCGAGACGACGGAGAGGCCGAGTTGCCGGGCGATCGCGGTGCCGTCATCCTCCGGCTGGTCGCGCCGATCGATCGGTTGCGGAAAGGTGATCGCGTCGCTGCATCCGATGCGCTTCGCCAGCACTGCGGCTGCGGGCGAATCATAGCCCGCCGAGACGCTGACGATGGGACGGTAGCGGCAATGCCGTGCCGGATCGGCGGCATTGGCGAAGACCGCCGCCATCTCGCTTTCCAGCATCGCGCAATAGCTCCGGTAGTCGGCGAAGCCGGGCGGCGAGGGCGGCGGCACCATGCGGAGCTCGCCCCTGGCGTCGATCTCGACCGATGCATAGTAGACCCCGAGCCGGCCGCGCTGCGTCGGAATGGTTTGCCGATAGCGATCGGCGCCGAGCGTGAAGGTGTAGAGATCTTGGGGATAGAAGGCGTAGCCGGGCTCCAGCCGGTCATCGCCCGCGGCGAGCGCAAGGGCAAGGCTGTTCGAGACCACGAGGCGGTCGGGGGTCCGGAGAACCTGCACCGTGGAGGCGGTCGCGGTGCCGACCAGCGCCAGCAGCCGATCGCCGTTTCTTCGCAGCGCCGTGCCGATGGAGGTGGCGGCGCTCGCCATGTCCCGTTTCGCGAAGCTTCCGGCCCAGGCGCCGGCGATCGCCCCCTCGGCATCCGGCTCGACCGCGGTCCCGTGGCGCAGATGCACTTCGCGGCTGTCCCGGCGGCGCTCGGCGACCCAGGCCAGGGCCGGCAGCGTCGGCGTGAGGATCGTGACCAGGTCCATGGCAAGCAATCGGGCGGTTGGGGAACGGGTTCGGCCAGGCTCTCGGAGGGTGCCATGGCGCGACAGGGACCCCACTCTGCCGCAGCCCGGCAATCCTTCATAGCCCGCGCCGCCGCCGGACTCTCCGGATTGCGTATCGCCGGATTGCGTATCGAAGGTGTTGACCTGATACGGGCCGAATCGTTGGCCCGACCGGGAAATGCGGTCTGGCAATGGCCGTCGCGGGGATGTTAGGTTTCATCTCCTTCCGGGGTGCGGAACCGGGCCGGGTGCGCCTGGGTGCCGTCTGGCGGTTTCGACAGTCCGGTGGGCAGGGTGCGGGGGATACCAGACCCGAAGAGATCGCGTGCAGGGCGCCGTCGCGTGCGGCGGCGCGGTGGTCCAAATTGCGAGGGGGGAATCCATGAGCGAGCTGGCGAATTCCGAACGGACATCCGAGACCGGCGCAGCATCCGCAAAGACCGATGCGCGGCGGCCCTATCGGGCACCATCCATCACGAAGCGCGAGCGGCTGTCGGCGATTACCGCCGAAGACTCGAAGGCTGCCAGCGGCGTGACGATCACCTGAGAGCGACCGGGTAACCGGGAAGATTGGGGAATCAAATGGCACGGAATGAAACGCACGGTGGCCGATGCAAGCTCGCCGCCAACGCAACGCCGGTTTTGAGCGGCAGGGGCCGGTTATATGCTGCACCCATCCTGGTGAAGCGCGAGCGCCTTTCCGAGGTGACTGCCACTTCCAAGAATGCGAGCGGTATCTCCGTCGACAGCGCGCCGGGATAACCCGGAGTTCGGAATCTTCGTCTCCGCGAACCTGATGGCGCGGCGCGAACAGGGAGCTTGCGATGAGTGAAGAGCAATCACCCCAGCGCGAAGTTTCCGATAAGGGCAGCGAATCCGGCGCGTCCACGCGACGAGCCTAGAAGGCGCCGACGCTGAGCGGCCGTGAGAGGCTCTCGCAGGTAACGGCCTCGGCGCAGAGCCCGAGCGGCGTTTCGGCCGACGGACAGAACCCGATCTGATCCCTGTTTCTGCGAAGAAAGGCAAGCGCCGGCCAAGCAGGGTCTCGGCCGACAGCCAGAACGCCTGAACGATCGGAGACATGAGGCGACCGGCGCGGAGAGCGCGGTCGTCTTTCCTCCCCAGAGCTCCCGTCCGGGCCGGGGCGATTGCGAATTGCGGGACGGTGAAGCCGTGGCTCTCGAAATCGATCTTTTCTTCGCCAGCATGACCGGCAAGGCGCAGCGGATCGCCGAGGCGGTCGCGAGCGCCTTGGCGCCCGAGGCCTGCGCTCGCATCCGCTCCACCGAACAACTCTCCGTCGAGGCGTTCTCCACCGCGCGCAATCTGCTGATGGTCAGCAGCACCTTCGGCGCCGGCGACCTCCCGGACATGGGCCAGCGTCTCTTCGCCGAATTGCTGCGGGCGCAGCCTTCTATGACCGAGACCCGCTTCGGCGTGATCGGGCTCGGCGACAGCAGCTACATCCGGACTTACGGCTTCGGCGGCCGACGCTGGCGCGCCTTGCTGCTGAAGCTCGGCGCGCGGGAAGTCTCGGAGCTCTTCATGATCGACGCGCTCGGCGATGAAGGGCAGGAGGCGCGGGCGCTCGACTGGGCGCGCCGCTGGCTTGCCGCCCTCGGCAGGCCGGCGACAGCCGGCGAACAGCCCCAGCTCGCGCCGGCCTGCCGGGCGCCGGGCTGAAGCGATCGCGTCAATGCTCCGAATGGCGGTTTCTGGCGGCGCTTCAACGTGACCCTGCCGATCATCCGGCCGGGCGTGACCGGCGCGGCGTTCATCGTCATGGCGCTGTCGCTCGAAGGTTTCGTGGTGACTCTCTTCACCATCGATGGCGGCGGCACGCTTCCCATCTTCAGTGGGGCATGCTGCGCAAGGGCGTCGATCCGACGATCAATGTGATCGCCCTATTGCTGATGTTGCTCTCGATCGGCATCGGCCTCGTCGGGCTGTGGACGACGCGCTATCGCGGGTAGGGCGGACGGCGCCTTCGCGTGGCGGATCAGTCCATGAACTCGCCGCGATCGACATGCAGCGTCTGGCCGGTGATATTGCGCGCGACTTTCGGCGAAGCGAGAAAGAGATAGGCATCGGTCAGGTCGTCCGGTTCCATCAACCCGTCGAAGGCCTGCTTCGCCAGCATCTTGCGCGCCTGCGCTTCCTCGGTAATGCCGAGGGTCTTCGCCTCGTCGCGGAGCGAGCGCAGCGAGGTCTCGGTCTTCGTCCAGCCCGGGCAGACGGCGTTCACCGCGATGCCGCGCGGCCCGAGCTCGCGCGCGACCGAGCGCATGAAGCCCACATTGGCGTGCTTGCTCGCGCAATAGGCCGAGAACCCGCCCTCGGCCGTCTTGCCCCAGACCGACGCGGTGAAGACGATGCGTCCGCCTTCGCCCATGCGCCGTACCGCCGCGCGCGTCACCAGATAGGTGCCGATCACATTCACCTCGATCACGCGGCGGAACGTGGTTTCCGTCTCCGGATCCTCCGAGAAGAGCGGCGTGATCCGCTCGAAGCCCGCATTGTTGATCAGCACATCGAGGCGATCGATCGCGCCAAAGGCCTTGGCGACGTCTCCGCGGTCGGTGATGTCGCAGCGGACTCCCGTGACCTGCCGGCCGGCGGCCGCGCCGAGCCGCTCGGCCGCGCCCGTCACGGCTTCGTCCTCGGCGAGGATCGTGAGCTCGGCGCCGGCGCGGGCAAAGGCGGCGGCGATTGCATAACCGATGCCGCGGCTGGCGCCGGTGACCAGCACGCGCTGGCCGCTGAAATCATGGGAGGGCATGGAGGTTCTCCGGAAATGTCGATGCGGGACAGGCTTGGTCGGAATTCAGGTGAGTCGGAACTGACGCCTATCGCCTGCCTGCCAAGGCCGGGATGGCCGCCTCCCGGAAGGAATTCTGCGCATTGCCGGGATTTCCGGCAATCGCTTTCGCCCCGTGGCGGCGCGGCTGGTCGGGTCATCCCGTCAATGCACTGCATCGCGCCTGTGATTGCAGTCCGCGCCGGCGCGGCCGGCGCGAAGGCCCTTCGCTGTGGAGGATCCGCTACCGGCGGCGGAACGGAAGCTGCTAGGTTCGGGCCGCCATGAACGAGATTGCCGCCATCGCCGACCGTCCCTCCGCGAGCCTTGCCGAAGCCCGCGCGCTGCTCGGCCGCTACACGCTGTCGCCGGCGGCGACGCTGTCGCTGCTGCATCAGTCCGAGAACACAATGTTCCTGGTGCGGGATCCGGCGCGCCGGGCGCCGCTCGTGCTTCGCGTTCATTCGCATCGGATGGCCTATCACACCGAACCCTCGATTCGTTCCGAGCTGCAATGGATGTCGGCATTGCGCACCGATGCCGGCATCGAAACGCCGGACGTCGTCGCCGCGAAGGACGGCTCGCTGGTGCAGCGGCTCGCTACGGCCGATCCCGACAGGCCGCGACTTGCGGTGATGTTCACTTTCCTTTCGGGCGGCGAGCCCGCCGAGGAAGCTCTGCTGCCGGGCTTCGAGCGGCTCGGCGAGATCGCGGCGCGGATGCATCGCCACGCGCAGGGCTGGAAGCTTCCGGCCGGGTTCCAGCGCCATGGCTGGACGCCGGAGACGATCCTCGGCGAGCGCCCGCTCTGGGGGCCGTGGCAGACCGGCATCGGCATGGACGCGCCGGCGGTGCGCCTCGTCGGGCGGATGGCGGCCGCGATCGAGAAGCGTCTGCGGTCCCTCCCGCGCGACGGCGGTCGTTTCGGCCTCATTCATGCCGATATGCGCCTCGCCAATCTTCTGGTCGAGGGCGATCGTACCAAGGTCATCGATTTCGACGATTGCGGCTTCGGCTGGTTCGCCTACGACCTCGCCACGGCGGTGAGCTTTATCCAGGAGCGCCCCGACCTGCCGGCGCTGATCGAGGCCTGGCTTGCGGGGTATGGGCGCGTCGCCCGGTTCCCGCGCGATCTCGAGGCCGAGATCCCGAGCTTCCTCATGCTGCGCCGCATCGCCGAGATCGGCTGGCTCGCCTCGACCCAGCATGTCGCCTTCGCGCGGAACCTGGCGCCACACTTCGCGAACGACACCTGCCGACTGGCGGAGGACTACCTGACCCGCTTCGGCTGAGTCATGATGACAGCGCGTCATGTGTCGCTGCGGCTTTTGCGTTGAAGGAGCCCCTGATGTCCCTGCCGAGCTATGTCCATGGCGCGAGCGATGTCCCGCTCATCGGCGAGACCATCGGCCAGCTCATCGACCGTATCGCGGCACGCTGGCCCGACCGTCCCGCGCTCGTTGTCCGGGACCAGGGCGTACGCTGGAGCTATGCCGAGTTCCTGGCCGAGGTGAATCGCGTCGCGGCAGGCCTCGTGGCGCTCGGTCTCGAACCTGGCGACCGCATCGGCATCTGGTCGCCGAACAAGGCCGAATGGGTGGTGCTGCAATTCGCCAGCGCCAAAGCAGGGCTCATTCTCGTCAACATCAACCCGGCCTACCGCTCGCACGAGCTCGAATACGCGTTGGCGAAATCGGGCTGCAAGGCGCTCGTGCTCGCGCGCGCCTTCAAGAGCTCGGATTACGTCGGGATGATCCGCGGCCTGGTGCCGGAGCTCGCCGGTTCGGCGCCGGGGGAGTTGCGCGCGGCGAAACTGCCGGCGCTGCGGCTCCTCGCCGTGATCGACGAGAAGCTGGAGCCGGGCATGATGCCCTTCGCCGCGATTGCGGCCGCGGGAACCGATGCCGCGCGCCGGCGGCTGGCTGCGCTCGCCGGCAGCCTGCAGTTCGACGACCCGATCAACATCCAGTTCACCTCCGGCACCACCGGCAATCCGAAGGGGGCCACCCTTACCCATCACAACGTTCTCAATAACGGCTATTTCATTGGCGAGGCGATGCGGCTGACCGAGCAGGACCGGCTTTGCATCCCCGTGCCGTTCTATCACTGCTTCGGCATGGTGCTGGGCAACTTCGCCTGCGTGACCCATGGATCCTGTATGGTGATCCCCGGCGAGGGCTTCGATCCGCTGGCGGTGCTGGAGACGGTCGCGGCTGAGCGCTGTACCGGCCTCCACGGCGTGCCGACCATGTTCATCGCCGAGCTCGGCCATCCGCGCTTCAAGGAGTTCGATGTCTCGAGCCTGCGCACCGGCATCATGGCGGGATCGCCCTGTCCGATCGAGGTCATGCGGCGCGTCGTCGCGGAGATGCATCTTTCCGAGATCACCATCGCCTACGGTATGACCGAGACGAGTCCGGTCAGCTTCCAGTCCTCCACCGGCGACCCGCTGGAGCGCCGCGTCTCCACGGTCGGTCGCATCCATCCGCATGTCGAGGTGAAGATCGTCGATGCCGAGGGGCGTATCGTGCCGCGCGGCCAGCCGGGCGAGCTCCTGACGCGGGGCTATTCGGTGATGCAGCGCTATTGGGGCGAACCGGAACGCACCGCGGAATCGATCGACGATGCGGGGTGGATGCATACCGGCGATCTCGCGACCATCGACGAGGAGGGCTATTGCAACATCGTCGGCCGGATCAAGGACATGGTGATCCGCGGCGGCGAGAACATCTATCCGCGGGAGATCGAAGAGTTTCTCTATAGCCACGCCAAGATTCAGGACGTGCAGGTCTTCGGCATTCCGCACGAGAAATATGGCGAGGAGCTTTGCGCCTGGATCCGCCTGAAGCCGGGCGAGCAGGCGACCGATGTCGAGATCGTCGCTTTCTGCCGCGAGCGTATCGCGCATTACAAGGTGCCGGCCCATATCCGCTTCGTCGAGGCGTTCCCGATGACGGTGACCGGCAAGGTGCAGAAATATCTGATGCGCGAGGCGATGGCGAAGGAGCTGGCGCGCAGCGAGGCGAAAACCGCCTGACGCCGGCCCGGAGCGCGGATCGACGAGCTCCGCACGGGTGTCTCAAGCTTCCTGCCGCGTGGGCGTCTGTCGAATCTGATGGATTCCCGACTTTGGGTGGGGCCGGTCGCACAGCGCCGAAAAGGCAGGCGCGCCGCCATGTCCTTCAGATTGTATTACAGAATAGGGTATGCAAGATTAGACAAAGCGGGACATGACCATAACGGTCGTCCCGGCGGGAGAACCGCGGCCGATCGCTCGGCCGGGCATCGATGGGAGGAGTCTGAACATGTCAGGGATTAGGAAAACAAGGCGGATTTGGCTCGGCGGCGTGGCGGCGGTTCTCGCAGCCGGCATCGCCTACGGCGCGGCGGCGGCCAGCAGCCTGACCTTCGTCGGCTGGGGCGGCGAGGGCCAGGATGCGATGCAGAAGGCCTGGGCCGATCCGTTCCAGGCGGCGAGCGGCACCACCGTCCTGCAGGACGGGCCGACCGACTACGGCAAGTTCAAGGCCATGGTCGAGAGCGGCAATGTGAGCTGGGACGTGGTCGACGTCGAAGGCAGCTTCGCCTACAAGGCGGCCGGCGAGGGCCTCCTCGAGCCGCTCGACTTCTCCGTCATCGATACCAAGGACGTCGATCCGCGCTTCGTGTTCGATCACGGCATCGGTTCGCTCACCTGGTCCTGGGTGCTCGGCTACAGCAAGGATGCGCTCGGCGACAAGGTGCCGGAAGGCTGGGCGGCGATGTTCGACACCGAGACCTATCCGGGCGGTCGCGCGGTGGTGAAGTGGTTCGCCCCCGGCATCCTCGAGGTGGCACTCCTCGCCGATGGCGTTGCGCCCGACAAGCTCTATCCGCTCGATGTCGATCGCGCCTTCAAGAAGCTCGATACGATCAAGAAGGATATCGTCTGGTGGAACAGCGGCGCCGAATCGCAGCAGGCGCTGGTCTCCGGCGAAGCCGTCATGGGCATGTTCTGGAACGGCCGCACCTACATGCTGCAGCGCGACGGCATGAATATCGGCGTGCAGTGGAACCAGAACCTTTTGACCGCCGACTATGTGGTGGTACCGAAGGGCACGCCCAACAAGGACGCGGCGATGAAGCTGATCGCCCAGGTCGTGAGCGCCCAGGGCCAGGCCGATCACTCGGCGCTGACCGCCTATGGGCCGGTCAACCTCAAATCGACGGCCATGGTGCCGGAAGAGGTGCAGCCGGCGCTGCCCTCGAACTATCCCGACAGCCAGGTCGTCATCGATCTGGACTACTGGGTGAAGAACATGGATGCGATCAGCGAGCGCTGGTACGCTTGGCAGGCCCAGTAACGTCATGACGGCCGGAGCGGCGGGCAGGAACTCCCGCCGCCCCGGGCCGATCCCGCGAGGCCGGAGCCGCATGAGACCGTCATGGTCGATCTAGCCCTGCCGGGCGGCCGCTCCGCGGCGCCGGCTGCCACCCGCCGCGGGCGCGGCATCGGGCCGGCACTCGGCGCGCTCGTCTTCCTCTTCGTGTTCTTCGTCGTGCCGCTCTCCGCGCTGCTGCTGCGGAGCGTGACCGATCCCGAGCCCGGCATCGGGAACTACGTCCGGCTGCTTACCGACGAGACCTATGCGCGGGTGCTGTTCAACACCTTCGCGGTCGCCACAGTCGTCACCATCGTCACGCTTTTGCTCGGCTATCCGGTTGCCTGGCTCCTGGTGATCCTGCCCTCGCGCGTGGCGCGCTGGCTCTTCGCCATCATCCTGCTCTCGATGTGGACCAATCTTCTGGCGCGCACCTTCGCCTGGGTGGTGCTGCTGCAGAAGACCGGCGTCATCAACCGTATGCTGATGAACATCGGCCTCATCGATGCGCCGCTGCCGCTGCTCAACAACCTCACCGGCGTCACCATCGGCATGACCTACATCATGCTGCCCTTCATCATCCTGCCGCTCCATGCGAGCCTATCGGGGCTCGATCCGTCGCTGATGCAAGTGGCGTCCATCTCCGGCGCGCGCCCGCGGCAGGTTTTTTTCCGGGTGATGCTGCCGCTCTCCCTGCCCGGGCTCGGCACCGGTGCGCTCATGGTCTTCGTCATGGCGCTCGGCTATTACGTGACGCCGGCCATGCTCGGCGGCGCCAGCAACATGATGCTGGCCGAGCTCATTGCCCAGCATGTGCAGACCCAGCTCAATTGGGGGCTCGGCAGCGCCGGCGCCTTCATCCTCCTCGCGGTCACGCTCGCGCTCTATGCCGTCTATGTGCGCGGCATCGGCTTCGGCCGGCTGAAATAGGCAGGCGCCGATGCTGCTTTCGCTCCATCGGATGGGACCCGGCCGCTTCGTGCTCTACGGCATCGGGCTTGCCGTCGCCGCTTTCCTGCTGCTGCCGATCGTCTTCATCGGCGCGCTCTCCTTCGGTTCCTCCAAATGGCTCCAGTTCCCGCCGCCGGACTGGACCATCAAGTGGTACGTCGAGTTCTTCGCCGATCCACGCTGGATCCAGGCGATCTGGACGAGCTTCAAGATCGGCATCGCTGTCACAGTCCTCTCGGTGGCGCTGGCGCTCCCGGCGTCCTTTGCGCTGGTGCGCGGCCAGTTCCGCGGCCGCGGCTTGCTGCGCGCCTTCTTCATCAGCCCGATGATCGTGCCGCTGGTCATCATCGCGATCGCTCTTTACGCGCTGTCGCTCCGCATCGGCCTCAATGGCAGCTTCCTCGGCTTCGTCGTGGCGCATCTGATCCTGGCGTTGCCCTTCGCCATGATCTGCATCACCAACGCGCTCGAGGGCTTCGACGAATCCATGGAGAAAGCGGCGATCGTCTGCGGCGCGACGCCGCTCCAGGCGATCTGGCGCATCACCATCCCGTCGATCCGGCTCGGCATCTTCGCCGGCGCGATCTTCTCTTTTCTTGCCTCCTGGGACGAGGTGGTGGTTGCGATCTTCATGGCGAGCCCGACCATGCAGACCCTGCCGGTGCGCATGTGGTCGGCCCTCAGGCTCGATCTCTCGCCGGTCATGGCGGCGGCCTCGACCATGCTTATCCTGCTCACCGTCGTCGTGCTCGGCACGGTGGCCCTGCTGCGGCGCAGACAGCCCCGCTGATCGGCAGTATCCTTGCGGTCGAGCCCGCGGGCGGTTCGCGGGCATCGCATTCCCGCGCCGGCCTGCGGCGCGCTTTGCGGGGCGAAACGCGGACGATGACGCAGAGCCTGGCGGAACGGCTTCGAAGCCTCGCGCAGATCGCGAGCCTGGTGAATTCCGGCACTGCGCTGCCCGAGATCCTCGAGCGCATCACGGTTGCCGTCTGCCAGCGCTCGCCCTGGTCCAGCAGCGCGCTCATGGCGCTCGACGAGCGCAGCGGCTTTTCCGAGCTCGTGGCGCGTTACGACCCGCTCTATGCGAAACCGGTCGGGGATCGCGACCGCTGGCCGCTGGAGACGAGCCCCACCCGGACGGTGCTGGCGACCGGCACGCTCCTCGTCATTCCCGACGCGCAGGAAGCGGCCGATTATGCGGGCTATCGCGCGGAGGCGCGGCTGCGCGCCTACCGGACGGTCGTGCTGCTGCCGCTGCGCGCCGCGGACGGGCAGGGCCGCGGGCTCGTCATGTCGGTCCATGCGCATGAGGTCCGCAACATCGACGAGGACGAACTCGCATTCCTCGCCGCCGTCGCGGAGCTCGCTTCGCTGGCGGTCGAGAAGGCGGAGCTGCTGCAGCTCGAGCGCCAGCAGACGACCCATTTACGGCAAGTACTCGAGCTCCATGCAGCCGCCATGGAGCGAGTGCTGGCCGGCCATCCGATTCCGGAGCTCGCGAAGCTGGTGGCGTCCGACCTGCCGCTGCCGCTCGTGATCCTCGATTTCACCAGCCATCGCGCAATCGCCGAGAAGTCCCCGCTGGCGACGGTCGCCGACGCCGAATGGCAGGCTGCGGTGCGGGGCCGCGGCTACGCCCATTTCGCCGAGATACTGGCTTCGGCGCCGGCCGGCGCCTTCGAGCGCGCGCGCGACCTGTCGTTGCGGCCGCTCGGCTTCGAGAACGTTGTGTCGGCCATTCTCGAACCCTGCCTCGTGGAGGGCGCAATCCTCGGCGGCATCATCCTCTTCACGGCCGGCCGGCCGATCGACAGCTTCGAGGCGCTGGCAGCGCAGGGCCTGCGCTCCGCGCTCTCGGTGGCACTGCTGCGGGCGCAGGTGCGTTTCACGACCCAGGCGGAGACCCACGGCGAATTCTTCCAGCGGCTCTTCAGCGGCAACTGGCGGGACCGCGAGGAAACGCTCGCGAGGGCGGGCCATCTGGGCTTGACGCTCGAGGCGGCGCGTTTCGCCCTGCTGCAGGACGATGCGGATAAGCCCAAGGATGCCGCGTCGCGCGCTTCCCTCCAGCGTGCCCTGCTCGCTGTCGCGCAGCGGAGTCTGCCGGCGGCGAGCGCCTTCGCCGACGGCGGCGCGGAACTCCTCCATCTGCCGGCCGCGGCGCTCGACGAGAAAGCGTTCGGCCGCCTGATGCAGCGGCTCGTCGAGGAGATGCAGCGCCAGACGGGCCGTCGCCCGATCGCCGTGCTGAGCCGTGTTTGCGCGGCACTCGACGACTATCGCGATGCGCGCCAGGCGGTTGCGCGCACCGTCGATCTCGCGCGCCGCCTCGGCCGCAGCGGCGTGGTGGCGGAGGGCGATTTTGGGCCCTTTGCACGGCTCATTGCGGCGGCGGACCGGGAGGAGCTCCGACGCTTCGTTGCCGATACGGTCGGCCGGCTCGAGGTCCATGACCGCGGCCATGGCGGGGAGATGCTGCCGACTTTGGAGGCCTTCTTCGCCCATCACGGGCGCTATCAGGCCGCCGCCGACGCGCTCGGCATCCATGTGACGACGTTGCGCTACCGGCTGCGCCGGGTTGCCGAGCTTTTCGGCATCGCGCTCGAGGACGCCGATAGCCGGATCGCGCTGGAACTGGCCCTCCGCATGCGCCGGGGCCTCGCGGCGGATACCGAGCAGAGCTCCTCTGTTTCGAGTAAATAAACCATCCGTTCTGCTCTGAATAGGAGGAAGCCAGGCGACTATGCTGCGCCTAGCTTTCCCGGGCGGGCGCGAACGCCCGGACGAGACCCAGGGAGAGAGCCATGAAGTTCAGCCTCGCGATCAACATGGAGCGGATGAGCCCGGATATCGACATGCGCGATGTCGCGCGGCATACGCTGGAGATGGTGCAGATGGCCGACGAGGCCGGCTTCGAGATCGCCTGGGCGGCGGAGCACCACGCGATCGAGATGACCATCGCGCCCGGTCCGTTCCAGATGCTGGCCTGGTGGGGCGCTCACACCGACAAGATCCGGCTCGGCACCGCGGTGGCGGTGGCACCCTACTGGCACCCGATCAAGCTCGCAGGCGAAGCCGGCATGCTCGATCTCGTCACCGGGGGCCGCCTTGAGCTCGGTCTCGGCTGCGGTGCCTATCAGCGCGAGTTCAATCGCATGGCCCGTGGCGTCAAGGCGCAGGAAGCCGTGCCCTACATGCTCGAGATGCTGCCGGTGCTGAAGAAGCTCTGGGCCGGCGACTACGAGCATAACGGGACCTACTGGTCCTTCCCGAAATCGACCGCCTGCCCGAAGCCCCTGCAATCGCCGCATCCGCCGGTCTGGGTCGCGGCGCGCAACCCCGTCTCCTTCGACTGGGCCGTGGCTAATGGCTGCAACATCATGACCTGGGCGCTGTCGCGGCCGATGTCGGAGGTCGAGCTCTACAAGCAGCGCTTCGAGGAAGCCGTCTCGCGCGCGCCGGCCGGCACCAAGCGGCCGCGGCTCCTGACGATGCGCTACACGGCGGTCTATGCGAAGTCGGACCAGTGGGAGGTCCCGATCCGCGCCGTGCAACGCCAGGGCGCGCAGTTCGAGAACCTCTTCCGCGAGCTCGGCAGCGTCGATAACGGGTTCCCCGAGGAGATCGACCTCGCTTCGTTGCAGCATCGTGCGGAATACGACCCCGAAATGCTGCGCACCAACCTCATGTTCGGCAGTCCGGACGAGGTAATCGCCAAGCTCGACCAGTATGCAGCGCTGGGCATCGAGAATTTCCTCTATTGCGCCAGCTACGGCCTGCCCATGGCCGAGCAGAAGAAGTCGCTGAAGCTCTTCATCGACGAGGTCATGCCGGCCTTCCGCGCCGATTCCCGGCGGAAGCGCAGCGCGGCCTGACCTGATTACGGGCTGATTCCGGGGCGGGGGTGGCGCGAAATGCCGGCTCCGCCCGCTTTTCCGACGCCATCTTCTCGCGCAGCGCGAAACGCCGGTGCCTCCATGGCCGAACCGAGCTTGAGCGATTTCACGCGACCGGCTAGATGTATAATACCGTATTATAGAAGAGGTGGAACCATGGCGGATATGGAGGAGGGCGGGGCGCTGCCGTCGCTTCGCGTAGCGCGCGCCTCGGTCACGCTCCGCCAGCAGGTGCTCGATATCCTGCGCAATGCGATCCTGGAATTCCGGTTCAAGCCGGGCGACCGGCTGATCGAGCGGGAGATCTGCGAGCTTACCGGCGTCAGCCGCACCAGCGTCCGCGAGGCGCTGCGCCACCTCGAATCGGAGGGGCTCGTCCGCAACTTGCCGAACAAGGGCCCGATCGTGGCGACCGTGACGGCCGAGGAGGCGCTGCAGATTTACGAGGTGCGTCGCGCGCTCGAAGGTCTTGCCGGGAGGCTCTTCGCGGAGCGGGCGACGGATCCGCAGGTAAAGGCGCTGGAAGCGGCGCTGGCGCGCCTCGGCGAGGCGTTTTCCGGCATGGACCGCCGGGAGATCGTCGCCGAAACCAACCGGCTCTACGAGGTCCTGCTCGAAGGCTGCGGCAACGCGGTGATCCGCGATCTGATCCGCTCGCTCAATGCCCGCGTCGTCTTCCTGCGCGCGACCTCGATGTCGCAGCCGGGCCGCGCCCCGGGCAGCCTGGTCGAGATGCAGCGGATCGTGGCGGCGATCGTTCGGCGCGATCCCGACGCCGCCGAGCTCGCCTGCAAGGATCATGTCGATCGCGCCTGCGCGGCGGCGCTCGATGTCATCAAGCGGGGCGGCGTGGGCGCCGTCCGCTAGTTCATGTCGCTGCGCCGCCCGGCCTCGAGGAGGTCCGGGTTCGCGAGGCGGAAAAAGGGGTCGTTCGTGACGGGTGAGATTCGCAAGATCGTTCGCTATGCCGAGGACAGCTTCATCGAGGGCGGCAAGGCCGGCACGCACCCGATCCGCATGGCGGCGGTGGCGGCGGTGGTTCGCAACCCCTGGGCGGGGCGGGGTTTCGTCGAGAACCTTCGGCCGGAGATCCTTGCCGTGGCGCCGCCTCTCGCCGAGAAGATGGTGCCGATCCTGCTCGAGCTCTGCGGCGGCGCTGCCGCCATCGAGGCCTATGGCAAGGCGGCCGTGGTCGGCAGCGCGGGCGAGATCGAGCATGCCTCGGCCCTCATCCATACGCTCCGCTTCGGCAACATCTTCCGCAGCGCCGTCGGCGGCGATTCCTATCTGAGCTTCACCAACAAGCGCGGCGGACCGGGCTGCGCGATCGCCGTTCCGATGATGCACAAGAAGGATGCGGGCATGCGCTCGCACTATCTGACGGTCGAATTCACCATCAACGACGCACCCGGACCGGAGGAGATCGTCGTCGCGCTCGGCGCCTCGACCGGCGGGCGCCTGCATCCGCGCATCGGCGACCGCTATCAGGACATGAAGGAAATGGGCGTGACCGAGGGGCAGCCGAAGGCATGACCATGCCCGGGGCCCTCGAGCGGACGATCCGCGGCACCCGCCTGCGCCGGGAGGGCGAGGGCGAGCCGCTGGTGCTGATCCATGGCGTCGGCATGGATCTCGCCATGTGGGATCCCGTGGTCGCGCATCTCGCGCCGGGCCGCAGCGTCATCCGCTACGATATGCAGGGCCATGGCGGCAGCGCCAAGCCGAAAGGCCCCTATGCCCTGGCCGACTTCGTGACGCAGCTCGAGACGCTGCTCGACGATTTCGGCGTCGAAACGACCGACCTCGTGGGCTTCTCCATGGGGGCGCTGGTTGCGCAGGGCTTCGCGCTCGCCTTTCCGGCGAGGGTGCGCCGGCTCGTGCTGCTGAACGGCGTGTTCGACCGCTCGCCGGCGGAGCGCGCCGCGATCGAGGCGCGGGTCGGCAACGTGCTGAAGGGTGGCTATGCCGCGAGCATCGAGGCCGCGATCGATCGCTGGTTCACGCCCGGCTTTCGCAGCCGTCGGCCGGAGGTGGTGACGGCGGTGCGGGAGCGCATGCAGGCGAACGACCTGCCGGCCTATGCCGCGGCCTATGCGGTGTTCGGCACGGCCGACCGGGAGCTCGCGGAGCGCGTCCATCGTCTCGCCATGCCGGTGCTGGTCGCGACCGGCGTCGAGGACCAGCGCTCGACGGCGGCCATGGCCGAGGCGTTGGCGGCGACGCTGCCGAAGGGCCGCTGTCATCTCATCCCGGGCCAGCGCCATCTGACCCCGCTCGAAATTCCGAAGGAGCTTGCCATGCTGATCGAGGATTTCCTGGCGGAAGCCCGCCCCAGCGTCGCGGCAGCCGCCCGATGAACGCGCTCGTCCCCTATCGCATGCTGATCGCCGGCGAGTGGATCGAAGCCGAGGGCGGTCGCCGGCTGGAAAGCCTCGATCCCGCCACCGGCGCCGCCTGGGCGAGCTTCCCGGCCGCTTCGGCCGCCGACGTCGATCGCGCGGTGCGCGCCGCGCACCAGGCCATGACCGAGGGGCCGTGGGCGCGCACCACCGCGACGGAACGCGGCAAGGCGCTCTACCGTCTCGCCGACCTTCTCGCCTCGCGGGCAGACGAGCTCGCCAAGGTCGAGACGCGGGATACCGGCAAGCTCATCCGCGAGACGCGCAGCCAGATCCGCTACGTCGCCGACTATTTCCGCTATTTCGCCGGCGCGGCCGACAAGCTCGAGGGCGCGACCCTGCCGATCGACAAGCCGGATCTCTTCGTCATGACCGTGCGCGAGCCGATCGGCGTGGTCGCGGCGGTGATCCCCTGGAACTCTCAGCTCCTGTTGGCCGCCGTCAAGATCGGTCCGGCGCTCGCGGCCGGCAACGCGGTGGTGCTGAAGGCGTCCGAGCATGCGCCGACGCCGCTCCTGGAATTCGGCAAGCTCTGCCTCGAGGCGGGCATTCCCCCGGGCGTGGTCAATGTGGTGACCGGCCTCGGCGACCCTTGCGGCAAGGCGCTCACCACCCATCCGCTGGTAGCGCGCATCTCCTTCACCGGCGGCGCGGCGACGGCCCGGCACATCGTGCGCAACAGCGCAGAGAACTTCGCCGTCGTGACGCTGGAGCTCGGCGGCAAGTCGCCCATCCTGGTGTTCGACGACGCGGATCCGGAAAGTGCCGCGAACGGCATCGTCGCGGGGAACTTCGGCGCGAGCGGGCAGAGCTGCGTCGCCGGCACCCGCGTCTTCGTGCAGTCGGGGATCTTCGACGAGGTGATGGGCCGCGTCGCCGAGCGCGCGAAGCGGATCCGCATCGGCGATCCGCTCGACGATGCGAGCGAAATGGGGCCGCTCGCGACGCGGGGCCAGCTCGATCATGTGGAGCGTGCCGTCGCCGCCTCGCTGACCGAGGGGGCGACCTTGCTCAATGGCGGCCGTCGGCCCGCTGCCCTTTCCCATGGCTGGTATTACGAGCCGACGATCCTCGCCTGCCCGCAGGGCGGCGTGACGGCCTCGCGGGAGGAGCTGTTCGGCCCGGTGCTGAGCGCCTTCCGCTTCACCGACGAGGCCGACGCGATCCGCGCCGCCAACGACACGGAATACGGCCTCGCCGCGGGCCTTTTCACGCGCGACGGCAGCCGTTCGCTCCGCGTCATGCGCCAGCTTCGCGCCGGGATCGTCTGGATCAACACCTACCGCGCGGTCTCGCCGATCGCACCCTTCGGCGGCTACAAATCCAGCGGCTTCGGCCGCGAGGCCGGGCAGGAAAGCCTGCTCGACTACACCCGGACGAAGACGGTCTGGATCAACAGCTCGACCGCGCCGGTCGGCGATCCCTTCGTGATGCGATGAGGCTCGCGGAAGAATGACGGATATCCGCCCGCCATCGCCTTCGACCGACGCCCCGCCGGGAACCGGCGTCGTCAGCCTGCGCAACCTCGTGAAGCGCTTCGGTGCGACTGCGGCCGTGGACGGCGTGTCGCTGGAGGTATCGGAAGGCGAGTTCGTCACTTTCCTCGGCTCCTCCGGTTCGGGCAAGACGACGACGCTCTTCATCGTCGCCGGCTTCGAGGATCCGACGAGCGGCGATGTGCTGGTGGACGGCAAGTCGGTGCTCGCCGTGCCGCCGCACAAGCGCAATATCGGCATGGTATTCCAGCGCTACACGCTCTTCCCGCATCTGACGGTGTTCGAGAACGTGGCCTTTCCGCTGTCGGTGCGGCGGCGGCCGAAGGCGGAGATCGAAATGAGCGTCCGCGACACGCTGAGGCTCGTGCGGCTCGAGGACTACGCCGCTCGGAAGCCGCATCAGCTCTCGGGCGGACAGCAGCAGCGCGTGGCGCTCGCCCGCGCGCTCGTCTATCGCCCGCGCTTCCTCCTGATGGACGAGCCGCTGGCCGCGCTCGACAAGCGCCTCCGCGAGGAGATCCAGGAGGAGATCCGGCGCATTCACCGCGAGACGGGGGTCACGGTCCTCTATGTCACCCATGATCAGGAGGAGGCGCTCCGCCTCAGCGACCGCATCGCCGTCTTCAGCCACGGCCGCATCGAGCAGGTGGGAACCGGCGCCGAGCTCTACGGCGCCCCCAAGACCCCGTTTGTCGCGGGCTTCATCGGCAACTCCAACTTCATTGCGGGCACGGTCGCTTCCGCGAACGGCAAGAGCTGCGCCATCCGGCTTCCCGACCTCAGCGTCTGCGAGATCCGGACCTCCGTCGCGACCGGGACGGACAAGCCGATCTCGCTGATGATCCGGCCCGAGCGGATGCGGCTGCTGGAACGGCCGGGGCATCCGGAGACGGATTGCCAGATCAAGGTGCGGGTCCGGGAATGCACCTTTCTCGGCGAGAGCGTGCAATACAGCGTCACCACGGAATGGGGGCAGGCGCTCTCCATCCGGGAGTTCTTCGGTCGGGCGCCGGTGACGCCGCTCGCGCCGGACCAGGAGGCCTATGCCGCCTGGCGCGCGGCGGACCTGCATCTGTTCCCCACGTGATCGACGACCCCGGGCCGAAATCGCCCGGAATTGAACAACGGAGACTGACGATGGCCTACCCCGACGCGGCGATCTTCGACCGCAAGAGCTACGCGAAGGTCACGCGCCCGCCCCTGCAGGCGGAGCCGCTGCCCGGCTGGTGCTACACCGATCCGACGTTCCACCGGCGCGAGATCGAGCGCGTCTTCTCGCGGTCGTGGGTTTGCGTCGGACGGGAGAACGCGCTGCCCGACTCCGGCGATTACCGCACCGTCGAGCTCGGCGGCACCAAGGTGATCCTGATCCGCGGCCAGGATGGCAGGTTGCGCGCGCTCAACAATGTCTGCCGCCATCGCGGCATGGTGCTGCTGAAGGGCAGCGGCCAGGTCAACGGCATCCTTTGCCCGTTCCATAGCTGGGGCTACGGCCTCGACGGCAGCCTGCGCGGGGCGCCGAACATGGATCGTACCGAGGGCTTCGACAAGCGCGAATACGGCCTCGCCGAGTTCGAGATCGCGATCTGGCAAGGCTTCATCTTCGTCCGGCTGGAGCCGGGCGGACCCGCCTTCGAGGATACGGTCGGCGAGCTCGGCACGCTGCTCGACTGCTACGACCTGCCGAACATGCGGATCGGCGGCAGCCGCGAATTCACCGTGAACTGCAACTGGAAGCTCTTCATCGAAGTTTTCATGGAGGACTACCACCTCAAC
Organism: uncultured Rhodospirillaceae bacterium; assembly: GCA_964569315.1. Lineage (GTDB taxonomy): Bacteria > Pseudomonadota > Alphaproteobacteria > Dongiales > Dongiaceae > CADEFF01. Next base: position 69,599 of record CAZMUZ010000002.1, read on the forward strand.
GCGGTTCACAAGAACTCGATCGCCGGCACCTATGCCTCGCACGCGCCCGAGGTGGCCGATGGGGTGAATGGCGACTTCGTCACCATCTGGGACACCCATGAGGGGACGAGCGCGCTTCTGACCGATGAGCGCCACAAGGCGCTGCCGCCCATCGCGGGATTGAAGCCGAACGAGCTCGGCACGCGCTATGTGCTGCTCTACCCGTCCTTCGCCTTCGCCTGCACGATCGACTGCATGTGGTTCTTCGAGATCTATCCGGACGGACCTTCGAAGACCAACGTCGTGATGACCATGCTGGTGCCGCCCTCGACGCTCGCGCGGCCGGATTTCGAGGCCAGGTTCGAAGCCTACCGGACGCGGTGGAAGGTTTCGATGGACGAGGACATCGTCGTGCTGGAGCGCCAGCAGGACGGGATGGAGACCGGCCGCTACCGGCCGGGCCGGTTCTCGCATCTCGAGCCTTGCGTCAGCAAGCTCGCGAGCTGGCTGGTCGAGCACACCATCGATCGATGAGCTCGGGAGTCGAAAGAGCCGGCGTCAGCGCATCACGAACGGGGTTCGCGACCGGTTCGCTCGAGGTGCTGATCCAGATCGTCTTGGAGCGGGTGTAGTCGTAGATCGACTGCATGCCGCCCTCGCGTCCGTAGCCGCTGTTCTTGAAGCCGCCGAACGGCGCCAGCGTCGAGGCCATGCGGTAGGTATTGATCCATACGGCGCCTGCCTGGGTGCGCTCGGCGACCCGCAAAGCGCGGCCGACATCCTTCGTGAAGACGCCCGAGGCCAGGCCATATTGCGTGTCGTTTGCGAGACGCACGACTTCGTCCTCGTCCTTGAAGCGAAGCACGCTCAGGACGGGCCCGAAGAGCTCGGTATCGACGATGCTGAGCTTCTGGTCGGGACATTCGAGGATGGTCGGTTCGTAGAACCAGCCTTCGTTGAACCGCGCCGGCTGCTTGCCGCCATGCAGAAGACGGGCGCCCTGCTTCTGCGCCATGCCCACGGCGGCCTCGATGCGGTTGAGCTGCCCCAGCGTAGCGAGCGGGCCCATCTGGGTTGCGTCCGCGAGCGGATCGCCGATCTTGATCGATTTCGCGCGGTCCACGAGCTCGGCGAGCAGGCGATCGGCGATCTTCTCCTGCACATAGAGCCGCGATCCGGCGACGCAGCTCTGGCCGCTCGCGCCGAAGATGCCGCTGACGACGCCGTCCGTCGCGGTCGCGAGGTCGGCGTCTTCGAACACCATCACCGGCGATTTGCCGCCGAGCTCGAGCGAGACCTGCGCCAGGTTCTCGGCGGAGTTATGCACCACCTGGCGCGCCGCCTGAAGGCCGCCGGTGAAGCTGATCCGCGCCACCAGCGGATGGGAGGTAAGGGCCCGCCCGCAGGGCTCGCCGAAGCCGGTCAGGATATTGACCACACCCGGCGGCAGGCCGGCCTGCTCGACGAGCGCCGCGAACTCCAGCACCGCCGCGGGTGCATGTTCCGACGCCTTGACGACGATGGTGTTGCCGGCCGCGAGCGCCGGGCCCATCTTCACCGCGGTCAGCGAGAGCTGCGAGTTCCAGGGCACCACCGCCGCGACCACGCCGATCGGCACGCGTCGGGTGCAGACGAAGACGTCGGGCTTGTCGATCGGCAGGGTGTCGCCATGCACCTTGTCGGCGAGGCTCGCATAGAACTGGTAGGATTCGGCGAGCCGGTTCGCCTGCCAGCGCGTTTCCTTGAAGAGCTTGCCGGTATCGAGGCTCTCGATGCGGCCGAGCTCTTCGGCCCGGGTCGGCAGCAGCTCGGCGAGCTTCCGCAGGGCCTTGGCGCGCTCGGTCGGCGTCATGCGCGGCCATGGGCCTTCGGTGAAGGCGCGATGCGCCGCCCTGACGGCGCGGTCGGTATCGGCCGCGGTCGCCGCCGGAAACACCGCCCAGGGCTTGCCGTTTGACGGGTTTATGCTCTCGAAGGTCCCGCCGTCCTCGGCATCCGCCCAGCGGCCGTCGATGAACATACGGTAGCGCTTCAGTTCGCCCATGGCACGACCTCTTGATGGCCTTCCGCGAGGGAAGGCGATGGCGGTGGCGGGAAAGGCCGCCTACTCGGCGGCGCCGCGCATCGGCACTTTCGATTCCGCGAAGGCGGGCATCACCTCGTCGATGAAAAGCTTCAGCGAGCGCTTCTGGTCCGCATAGGAAAGCGCGGCATTGGCCTGATAGCCGAAATGATCGACGCCGAGCGCCTCATAGCGCTTCAGCTTGGCGATCGCCGATTCCGGCGAGCCGATGATGAGGTTCTCCTGGAGCATGGCCGGATTGTACTCGTCGCGATTGCCGAGCTTGGTGATATCCACCTCCTCGACGAAGCCGTTCGCGACACCGCCCAGGTTCTTGAACAGATTCTCGAACTGCGCGCTGAGCTTGATCACGGCCTTGATCGAGTTCTCGATACCGTCGGGGCGCTCGTCGATGATGACGCTGCGCATCATCATGAAGATCGGTCGCGCGATGCCCGGATTGGCCTTGAGCGCATTCTCGAAGCGCTCCTTGTAGGATTCCGCCTCCGAGAAAGGCCGCGAGAGCGGCCAGGACATGATGTTGCAACCGTGCTTGATCGCCCAGTCGTAGGTGCCGGGATCGCGCGCCGCGACCCAGATGGGCGGGTGCGGCCTCTGGATCGGCTTCGGTACGGAGGTCGCGGTCGGGAACGACCAGTACTCTCCCTTGTGCGCGTAGTCGCCGGCCCAGAGCTTCTTCAAGACCGGCAGCATCTCCTGCATGTAGGGCACGCCCAGATTCTGGTCCATGCCGTTCGCCAGCCGGTCGAACTCCCGCTGGTAGGCGCCGCGACCGATGCCGAACTCGAGCCGCCCGTTGCTGATCACGTCGAAGAGCGCCGCCTCGCCCGCGAGCTTGATGGGATGCCAGTAGGGGGCGACGATCACCGCCGTGCCGAGCCGGATCCGATTGGTGTGGTTCGCCCAATGGGTGAGAAGCTGGAAGGGGCCCGGCGAGATCGTCATCTCGATGGCGTGATGCTCGGGAACCCAGGCGATCGCGAAACCGCCTTCGTCCGCCATCTGCACCATCTCGAGCGTGTGCTTCACGACGTCCCGCATGTCGGTCGCGGGCGAGAGGCGGACCATGTTGATGATGAGCTGGAACTGCATAAGCGGGCTTCCTTGCGGGCGCTATGGCGCGGTTCGGCGTCGGTCGGCGGCGCTAGTATCCGTGCTGGACAGGGCGAAAACAACGGCCGGATTGCGCTGAATCCGGCCATTTCGGGCGTCGGGCAGCCCCCACCCGGCACCCGTCGGCCGCGCCTTCGGCAGGGGCCGGGGCTGTCCCCTCGCGACAGGATCGGGGTTGTCGGCGAGGCGACGGCGTTGGCGCCGCTCTCCCTTCCTAGCGTCCGACCGGCCTGTATTTCGCGTCCGGCTGCACCACCAGCTTACCGAAGAAATTCTTCGCCATGAAATCGCGCTGCGCCTCGTTGAAGCGCGACAGCGGGTAGGTGCGGTCGAGCAACGCCCTGATCTTGCCCGCCTCGATATAGCCGACCAGCCGCTTGAAGGCCGTGCGGGTTCCCTGCGAGGACCCGTGCAGCTCGAGATGCTTCAGATAGACCGTGCGCAGATCGAGCGGCACCACCGGGCCGCCGATCGCCCCCGCCGTGGTGTAGCGGCCTTCGGGTCGGAGGATCGCGAGCAGGTCGGGAAAGAGCGGACCCGCCACCACGTCGGCGACGACGTCGATCGGCCGACCGCCGGTCGCGCGCTCTACCTCGTCCTTGAGCTTGCCCTTGCCGCGGGTGACGACCGCCTCGGCACCGACCGCCTTCGCGCGCGCTTCCTTGCCGGGTCCGGCGACCGCATAGGGGATGGCGCCGCGGGCGCGCAGTAGCTGGATGAGCCCGGAGCCGACGCCGCCGGAGGCGCCGGTGACCAGCACCCGCTCGCCCGCCGCGACGCGCGCGCGGTCGAGCATATGCTCCGCCGTCAGATAGGCGCAGCAGAAGGTGCCGAGCTCGGCATCGCTCATGGGCGTGCGGACGTTCCAGGCATTCTCCGCCGGCACCGCGACATACTCCGCATAGCCGCCGTCGCGCCCGTGGCCGATATAGTCGATATCGGCGAGATGCTCGCCATCGCCGTTATAGATCGAGAAATCCACCATCACTCGCTCGCCGACGCGGCCCTCCGGCACGCCGCTTCCGACGGCTGCGATGCGGCCCGCGATGTCGGTGCCCTGGATACGGGGGAAGGCGAGGGAGCTGTTGCCGTCGTTGCTGCGCCGCCAGGAGGCGACGGCATCGGGATCGTCGTCCGTGCCATAGGCGCCCTGCCGGACCCAGACGTCGGTGTTGTTCATGCCGCAGGCCGCGACCTCGACCAGCACCTCGCCCGCGGCCGGCTTCGGCACCGGCACGTCCTCGCGATAGACGAGCTTCTCCGGCCCGCCATGGCCGGTCAGCAGCACGGCTTTCATGGTCTTCGGGATCATCGCGCCACTCCCTCAGGATCTCGTTGTCGTCGGCATTCGGCGAAACATGGAGAGGCGCAAGGTTACGCCACCCCCGTCACGAGTAAAGCGATGCGGGGGGCTGGCCGGCTACTTGTTGTCGCGTACCACGGCAAGGGCGGCCGCGCGGGAGGGTGTCGCCCGCGGCCCCAGCATTTCCGCGCCGGAATCCCGGGTCAGCGGCAGATGCGCGAAGAAGGCGCAGGCCGAGATGGCGCCGAGGATCACGAAGGCGGGGGTGAAATCGGTCGCTTGCGGCTCGGTCGAGCCGCGGGCGCTCACCGTCAGGTGCAGTAGCAGCGCGCCAGCCCCGACCCCGATGCTCAGCGACAGTTGCTGCGCCATGCTGGCGAAGCTCGTCGCCATGCTCATCCGTTCGCGCGGGATATCGGCATAGCAGATGGTGTTCACGCCGGTGAACTGCAGCGACCGGAAATAACCGCTGACGAGCAACACCGACATGAGCAGCCAAGCGGGCGTGTCCGGGCGGAAGAACCCGTAGCTCGCGAGCATGGCGCCGCAAAGGATGGCATTGCCGAGCAATACGCGGCGGAAGCCGAAGCGGCGCAGGATGGGCGCGGCCGTCATCTTCATGAGGAGGGCGCCGGCGGCCGCGACGAAGGTCAGGAGGCCGGAATGAAAGGCGCTCAGACCGAAGCCGAGCTGCAGCATCAAGGGCAGCAGGAACGGCACCGCGCCGATGCCGATGCGGAGCAGGAAACCGCCGGTGATGGCGCTCCGGAAGGTCAGGATACGGAGGAGGGTCAGATCGAGCGCCGGATGGGCGTGGCGGCGCGCATGAAAGGCGAAGGCGATCAGCGTCATCGTCCCGACCGCAAAGAAGATCAGGACCGTCCCGGTCGGCAGGATGTCGCGGCCGATCAGCTCGAACCCGATCACCAGCCCCATGAGGCCGACGCCGCTCAGAATGAAGCCGAAGAAATCCAGCGGCGGCGGGCGCTCCTCGCGGATGTCGGCGATGTAGCGGGTCACCAGCCACACGCCGAGGATGCCGATCGGTAGGTTGATCCAGAACACCCAGCGCCAGGAGAGATAGGTGGTGATGAAGCCGCCGAGCGGCGGCCCGATCATCGGCCCGATCAGGGCCGGGACGGTCAGATAGGTCATGGCGCTGACCAGCTCCGACTTTTCGACCGACCGGAGCAGCACGAGCCGGCCGACCGGCACCATCATCGCGCCGCCGACGCCCTGGAGGATCCGGGCGAGCACGAGCTCCGTCAAAGTCTGGCTGAGGCCGCAGCAGATCGAGCCGACGGTGAAGACCACGATGGCGAGGCGGAATATCCGCCGCGCGCCGAAGCGGTCCGCGACCCAGCCGCTGATCGGGATGAAGACGGCGAGCGCGAAGAGATAGGAGGTGATGGCGAGGTTGAGCCGCACCGGCTCCTCGCCGAAGGCCCGCGCGATCGTCGGCAGCGCCGTCGCCAGCACCGTCGAATCCAGCGTTTCCATGAAGAGCGCGCTGGCGACGATGAGCGGGACAAGGGCGTGACGGGGAACCAGTTCGCGCATCAGGTCGGGGAACGCATGATGAAATGTTACGCCATCATAGGTCGCGGGTGGCCCGGGATGTAAGCCGGCCGGGCCGCCGGCGCGGGGGCAAGGCCGTGGCGTCTCATTCCATCGCGGCGGCGGCGTCCGGCGGCGGCAATGCGTCGGCGCGTCGGCGCAGCAGCAGCACCATGGGGATCGCCGCCAGGGTGACATACATCATGAGGCGGAAGTCGTTGAGATAGGCGATGAGCGAGGCCTGTTGCGTGACCTCTGCATTGAGGGCGGCGAGGCCCTGCGCGGTTGCCGGGTCCCATATCGAGGGCAGATTGCCGGGCTGCATCTGCGGCGCGTAGTGCGAGGTGAAGCGCGCGAGGTTCTCGTGGTTCACCTGGGTGTAGCGGATCAGGAGGCTCGTCACGATCGAGACGCCGATGCTGCTGCCGATATTGCGCATCAGGCTGAACATGCCGGCAGCCTCGGTGCGCAGGAAGGGCGGCAGGGTCGAGAAGGCGATCGTGGTGAGCGGCACGAAGATGAAGCCGAGCCCGAGCCCCTGCACGACGCCGGTGCGGATCAGGGTCCATTCGCTCACATCCTCGGTGAAGCCGGCCATCTCCCAGAGAGAAATCGCGGCAAGCGAGAGGCCGAAGACCAGCACGAGCCGGGCGTCGATCCTGCCGATCAGCCGGCCGATCACCAGCATCGCGATCATGGTGCCGATCCCGCGCGGCGCCAGCACGAGGCCGGTGGTCACCACCGGATAGCCCATCAGGTTCTGCAGGAAGGGCGGCAGCAGGGCCAGGGTTGCGAGCAGGATGATGCCGACGATGAAAATGAAGAAAAGGCTGGTGACGAAGTTGCGATCCTTGAAGAGCGCCGCATCGAGGAACGGATTCTCGGCCGTCGTCATCTGGACGAGGAAGAGATAGAAGCCGAGCGCGGCGACCGCCGCCTCGATCATGATCTCGGGCGATTCGAACCAGTTCTTGAGCTCGCCGCGGTCGAGCATGAGCTGCAGCGCGCCGATCGCGAGGCTCAGCATGGCAAAGCCGAAAAGATCGAAACGGCGCGGCGGGCGCGGCAGGTTGTCGTGCACGAAGGCGAGGATGCCGAGGAACGCGATGATGCCGAACGGCAGGTTGATGAAGAACACCCAGCGCCAGTTGTAGTATTCGGTGAGATAGCCCCCGAGGGTCGGGCCCAGGATCGGTCCGACCATCACGCCCACGCCCCACAGCGCCATGGCGCGCCCATGCTCCTCGCGCGGATAGGTGTCGAGCAGCACCGCCTGCGACAGCGGCACGAGCGAGGCGCCGAACACGCCCTGCAGCAGGCGGAAGGCGACCATCTCCGGCAGACTCTGGGCGACGCCGCAGAGCATGGATGCGACGGTGAAGCCGGCGACCGCGCAGAGGAAGAGCCGCTTGCGCCCGAACTTCTCGGCGAGGAAGCCGGTCGGCGGCGTCATGATGGCGGCCGCCACGATGTAGGAGGTGAGCACCCAGCTAATCTGGTCCTGGGTCGCCGACAGGCTGCCTTGCATATGCGGCAGCGCCACATTCGCGATCGTGGTGTCGAGCGCCTGCATGATCGTCGCCAGCATCACCGAGACGACGATCGGGCCGCGATGCCGCGCGAGGGCGGCGGGGCTCATTACTCGGCTCCGACCCAGGCGAAGGCGCTGCTGATGAAGGAGGGCAGCGCGAGCCGGTGCTCGGTATCGATCTCGACCACCACGCTCATGCCGGCGCGGAGTGGCGGATCGCTCTCGTTGCCCTCGATCGCGAGACGGACGGGGATGCGCTGGACCACCTTGACCCAGTTGCCCGACGAGTTCTGCGGCGGCAGCAGGGCGAACTCCGCGCCGGTCGCGGCACCGATGCTCTCGACGCGCGCCTGCCAGACCGTGCCGGGATAGGTATCGACCGTGAGCGTCGCGGTCTGGCCCGGGCGGACATAGGTGAGGTCCGTTTCCTTGAAATTGGCCTCGACCCAGGCGCGGTTGGTTTCGACGAGGCTGAAGATCGGTGTGCCCGTCGTCACATAGTCGCCGGGGCGGAGGGTGAGGTTCGAGACGATGCCGGGCGCGGGCGCGCGCACAACGGTGTGCTCGAGATCGAGCTTCGCCTGGTCGCGCGCCGCCTCGGCCGCCAGATAACGCGGATGCTGCTCGGGCGGAAGGTCGGGCGAGCCGCCGAGCTGGGCGAGGATGCCGGCCAGTTCCTGCTGCAGGGCCGGAAGCTGCTCGGTCGCGACGGTGAGGTTGTGATGCGCCTCGTCGAGCTGCGTCTGCGCCACGACCCGGCCCTTCGCCATGTCCTCATAGATCGCGAGCTCGCGCGTATAGAAATCGACGTTCTTCCTGGCGAGATCGATCTCGGCGAGCTTCTGCCTGTAGGAGGCTTCCTGCGCGAGGATCTCGTCGCGCGTGGTGCTGAGCCTCGCTTCGGCTGCCGCGAGCGCGAGCTTGAACGGCCGGTCGTCGATCTTGAAGAGCGCCTCGCCCGCCACGACGGACTGGTTGTCGATCAGCGTCATGCTCTCGACGCGGCCGGAAACTTCCGCGCTGATCGCCGCGATGTCGGCCTTCACATAGGCGTTGTCGGTCGAGGCGTAGCGTGCGGTCGCGACGAAATACCAGACACCCAGCAGCAGAAGGAGTGCCGGTCCTGCCGTGAAGAGGGCGATGCGCAGGGTGCGCCGCCGCCGCCGCGGTAGAGGAAGGCTCGCCGAGGTCGTCGGACTGGGGTCGCGAACGGTTTCGGTGCTGGCGTTCATGGTCCTGCCGTCGAGTTGCGGGCGTCGGCCGTTTTGGCCGAGGTGAGGTCCAGAGATGCTGTGGCGTCGTCGCTCAGGCGCGTTTCCGGCCGGGTTTCGCGCGGGCCTTGGTCTCCGGCGGGCTGCGTTCCGCCGCCTCGCTCGTCGCCTCGCTCCGAATCAGGTTGGCCTTGATGGCGAGGAGCGTATCGACCAGCGCTTCCTGCGCCGCGGGCGAGATTCCGGTGAGGGCTTCGGCCCGCGTGTCCGCCGCGAGCTCGGCAAGACGGTCCAGAGTCGGCTTCGCCTTCGGCGTCAGGAACAGCAAGCGGACCCGGCGGTCGCTCGGATCGTGCCGTCGTTCTACCCAGCCCGCGGCCTCCAGTCGATCGATCTGCCGCAGCAGCGTGATGGGCTCGATGTCGAGGATCTCGGCAAGCGCCGCCTGATTGATTCCCTCGTTGCGATTGAGGTGTGCGAGCACGCTCCATTGCGTGCGGGTGAGCCCGATCTCGCGAGCACGCCTGTCGAAGCGTTTGCGGAGCAGGCGCGACACATCATGCAGGCAGAAGCCGAAGCTGCGTTGCGGGTTGTAGCCGGTCATGGGAAGCGTCCTGAAAGGATGGTGTTGCTTATCATAAGCTATGTATATGACTTCCGCTTTTCCCATTCCTCAGCCATGCGGCTGTTGCAGGTCGCGCCGGGAACCGCCGGAAATCGCTGAATTCCGGGGTTCCGGGGCCTGACGCGGCGTGTCGCCGCGGCGTTGTCGCGAAGCTTCGCCCGAGCGGCTGGCGGAGAAGTCTCAGGTGCTTGCCGATCTCCTCGCCGGGCCCCCTCGCGAAGGCCGCTCGCCCCGCCACGCGAAAGCCCTCGTCCTCCGCGCGAAAACTCGCGTCCTCGTAGCAAAGCTGTGGCGCTTATGGCGCGCTTCGGCTTCCGAACGTTGTTCCGGCAATTGCCCCAACCGCTGGCTTCGGTGCGCGGGCACAACAGGGAGCGCCGGACGATTCGAAGGCCCGCCAGCGCGTCGCGAGGCGAGAACATCATTACCGCTTGCGGAAACGGCATGCGCCGAAGCCGGCGCCTGTCGCGTATCCGGTCGCCTGCCGGTTTCGGCAGAGGAGAACGGGCGGCGGCGTCCGGTGGGGTGGGAAGGAACAGACGGACAAAGGTCGGGGGAATGACGAGGCGTGGTCGGGGACCCTAAGCGAAGGATGACGGCAATGGATAGACGAGATCGAGTGCGTTCCAGAGTGGCGAAGCCGTTCTGGCTGGCCCTGTGCCTGTCTTTCGGGCTGGCGCTTGCCGCCTGCGACGGCGCGCAGGATCGCGAGGCCCGCTATCTCGAGCGGGGCCAGGAGCTGTTCGACCAGGGCGACTATGTGAAAGCCTCGCTCGAATTCCGTAACGCGCTGCAGATCAACCCGACCAGCATCCAGGCGATGTTCTATCTCGGACGCATCGCGGAATCGCAGGGCGACCTGTCCAACGCGCTCGGCGCCTTCACCAAAGTCGTCGAACAGGATCCGAAGAACGTTCCCGCCCTCCTCAAAATCAGCCAGTACGCGCTGCTGACGCAGAATCTCGACGAAGCGCGCTCGCGCGCCGATCAGATCCTGGCGGTCGATCCCGACAACGCCGATGCCCATGCGCTGAAGGCGGCGGTATTGCTGCGCCAGAACATGCTGACCCAGGCCGAGACCGAGGCGCAGAAGGCGCAGACCGCCGAGCCCGGCAACGTCTCGGCCATTGCCGTCCTTGCCGGCATCCGGAGCCGGCAAGGCAAGATCGACGACGGCCTCGCGCTCGTCGATACGGCACTCGCGAAGGATCCCTCGCAGGAGAGCCTGCATCGTCTCAAGCTCGAGATGCTGCGGAGCGCCGACCGCAAGGAGGCCCTCGCCGACGCCTATCGGGCGCTGATCGCGGCGGTGCCGGGCAACCAGGGCTACAAGGCGGAGTTCGCCGCGATCCTGGCCGACAAAGGCCAGCTCGACGAGGCCGAGGCCATCTATCGTCAGGCGATCGACGCGGCGCCGGCGGACGAGAATCTGAAACTCGATCTCGTCCGGTTCCTCGAGCAGAAGCGCGGCTGGGAGGCGGCCGAGCAGACCCTCATCGGCTTCGCCAAGGCATCGCCCGACGACCTGCAATATTCCTTCGCGCTTGCGGATCTCTATGCGGCGAACGATCGGCTGCCGCAGGCCCGCGACACCCTGCAGGCGATCGCCGATCGGGAGAAGACCAATCCCGTCGGGCTTCGCGCCGAAGCCGGGCTCGCCAGGCTCGCGGTCCTGAAAGGCGATCTCGCCGAAGCCGAGGCGCGGGCCACCGAGGTTCTGAAGATCGATGCGGCGAATAACGACGCCCTGCTGATCCGCAGCGGCCTCGCCGCCGATCGCGGCAACTTTCAGGACGCCATCGTCGATCTGCGGACCATTCTCCGGAGCAACCCCAATTCGATTCCCGCCCTGACCATGCTGGGCAAGGCCTATCAGGGAAATGGCGAGCCCGAGCTCGCGACCGAGGCGTTGCGCAACCTGGTGCGCGCCAACCCGACCGACGGCGCGGCGCGCGTCGCGCTCGCCGAGCAGCTTCGTCATCTGGGCCGCGAGGAGGAGGCGCTGACCGAGTTCGAGCGGGTGCTGCAGCTCGATCCCAACTACCTGCCGGCCCTCAAGGGCAAGGCCATCCTGATGATCCGACAAGGCAATTTCGCGATCGCCGAGGCCATCGGCAAGGCGATCGGCGACGCGGCCCAAGGTACGGTCGACGGCAAGATCATCGTGGGCGCCGCCGCGCTCGGCAAACAGGACTATGAGCGTGCCATTGCCGAGCTCAGCGGTGCGGTGGAGGCGGCGCCGACCTCCGCGGAGGCGCTTTCGCTGCTCGTGCAGGCCTATAACGGTGCCGGCAAGCCGGATGAAGCCCTCCGGCATCTCGACCGCGTGGCGAAGCTGGATCCGAAGAACGCCAATGTCCGGATCGCGCTGGCCGACGCCAACTATGCGCTCGAGCGGCCGAAGGAAGCCGAAGCGGCGCTGCAGCAGGCGATCGTCGCCCAGCCGGCCTGGGTGGTGCCCTATCTCAAGCTCGGCAGCCTCTATTCGAGCGACGGGCGCGCCGACGAGGCGTTGAAGACCCTCGAAGCCGGCCTCGCCCAGAACCCCGGCCATGAGGGCCTGCTGGTCTCGCGGGCCCTCACCGAGGAGGCGGTGGGAAGCTACGAGGCGGCCCGCGCCTCCTATGAGGCGATCTTGCAGAAGAACCCGAAGTCGATGGTGGCGGCGAACAACTTTGCCGCCCTCGTCGCGGACGTCTGGCCGGACGACGCGCCGCTGATGGACCGGGCCCGCCGGCTTGCCGAGCAGTTCCGCAACAGCAACGACCCGCTGCTGATCGACACGCTCGGCTGGATCCAGCTTCGCCTCGGCAACCTCGCCGATGCGGCGCAACTCCTCGAACGGGCCGCCAAGGCGCTGCCCGAGCATCAGCAGATCCGCTATCACCTCGGAATGGCCTATCGGGCCCAGGGCGATACGAAGCGCGCCAAGGACGAGCTCGCCAAGGCTGTCGCCGGCACGCCCGACTATCGCGGCATCGACGACGCGAAGAAGACCTTGAGCGCGCTCTAGCCATGCGCGGCCTCGCAAGGGGCGTCTGTATCGGCGCATGGCCGCTGCGGCCCTCGCAACGCAGCGCTTCATAGGCAAAGAAAAGCGGGCTGCTCCTTTCCGGAGAAACCCGCTTCGAGTTGCGACGGCTACCCAATTGCCGCCGCTAGAGAAGGCTTGTCGTTATGCCGGCATCGGCTCGCGCCGCCGCCGGGAGAAGAGTCCGAGTCCCACCAGGGCGCTGCCGAAGAGAAGCAGGGCAGGCGGGATCGGCACCGCGGAGAGCGTGAAGGTTCCGGCGATGTCGCCTCCCTCCACGCCGAGGAAAGCCATCACTTTCAGCAGATAGGACGTACCTGACGGCGATGCGGGCAGATTGGCCAACACCGTCGGGAGATCGATCGCGATGTTCCCGTCGAACTTGATTTCCTCGTGATAGAGAAGACCGCCACCGCCCGTCTGGAAAAGGGCGACGTGGATGAACGGATGTGTGGGAATCGTCGACGGATTTGTCGAAGCCTCCAGATGCAAGGAGAGGTTCATCGGTTGGTTCGTCGTGAATTCGTTCTCCGCTTTGTAGATATTGCCTTGGAGATCGAAAGGCCCGATCGCATAGGTTCCCGGGCCCAGAAGCGTCGCCGCGAAAACGGCGGACGACGCGCTCGCGGTAAAGACTGCTACGGCGATGCCGAGCAGCGCCTTGAGCGCTCTAGACACGTCTTTGTCCTCCCAAAAAAGAAGCCGGGCACCGGCTCGATCCCACAATCGAGCCGACACGCGGCCTCGAGCCTACGAACGTCCGTTGCCGGACGAGTGACGGCAGACTAGGCGGCCTGCCAGCGCCGCCGGGCGAACCCGACGAATCCGACCAGCGCCGTTCCGAAAAGAACCAGCGCGGGCGGGATCGGAACTGCCGATAGCGTGAAGCTGCCGTTCAATTCGCCGCCCCCGAAACCGAGAAAGGCGAAGACCTTCAGCACATAGGACGTGCCGTCAGGGGCCGGCGGCAGGTCGGCCAGCACCGTCGGCAGGTCGAAATCGAGATTGCCCTCGAACTGGACGGTCTGGCGGAACAGCGCGGATTTGTCGTGCGCTCCGGGGCCGTCGCTGAACAGGGCGATGTGAAGGAAGGGATTCGGACCGAAACCCGCATTCGTCGTCGCCGCCTGCAAGTTCATCCCCAGCCGGAACGGCTCGGTCGTCTCGAACTCGGCCTTGGCGAAACTGACGATATTCAGAAAATTGAAAACGGGACCGACCACGTAGGTTCCAGCGCCGAGGACGGGAGCTGCCGAGGCCGGGTAAGCCACGCATAGAGCAAACGCTGCGACAATTCCCGCACGCAGCGCACCCAGAAGCGTCGTCACGTCACGTTCCTCCCGAAAGAAGACCGTCTCACGCCGCATCCATGGAAACACCGGATGCGGCGTGAGGGGTCCAGGCTATGAAGGCAATGCCTTCACGAAGTCACGCAATCACGCAGCCTGCTGCTGCCGCCGCCGGGCGAACCCGACCAGCGCCACCAGCGCGGTTCCGAACAGGATGGCTGCCGGCGGAATCGGTACCGCCGACAGGGTGAAGGTTCCACCGAACCCGCCCCCATTGGCGCCCAGGCCCGCTACCACCTTCAGCAGATAGAAGGTGCCGGCCGGCGAGGGACCCAGATCCGCCAACGCGGTCGGAATATCGAGATCGACGCTCCCCACCAGGCTGAGCGTCTGTTGGAACAGGTTCGTTGCGGCCGAAGTCGCCGCGTCGATCCGCTGAACGACGATCTGGAGGAACTGATGCGGGATATCCTCCGGACCGGTCAGATCGGCATGCAGATTGATGCCGAGGCTGTGTTGTGCGTCAGTTTGGAAAGTAACGACCTGCTGCAACTCGCCGCTGAAAGGCTGCGATTTTTCGTCCAAATTGTAAGTTCCCGCTCCCAAGAGCGTCGCCGCAGATACAGCGGACGAGGCGCCGGCAAGCAGGACGACCGTCGCGAGCGCGCAGAGCGCGTTCAGGACTCTCGTCATGAGTCTCTCCCTGGTTCACCAAACATCGAAGGCACCGTCGGGGATTCGACAGGCCCTCTTCCTCACCCACCCTATGGATCGGTGAAGCACCGAGAGGATTCAAGGGCTATACATGGGTTTTCATGTCCACTTTCAGTCACACGAAGATCACATTGGTTAATATGAAAATATTCATAGCAAAACACGTAATATATTATCAGGACAAATACTGAGCGCCCGACAGGATCTCAAGAAATCGCCTTCGCCCTTTCCTGTAGTGTCCGCCTTCCCGACTAGAAGGAACCAGACGAACCGGACCCTTGCCGCGGAGATCGGACGCCGGGCCGGCCGCTTGTCTCGCTGCAGCATTGCCCCGACCGGCAACTTCGACTGGCCCCCGGGGCACATGACTTGGATGTGGTAAAAAGGAGGCTGCAAACGCCTGATTCCGCGCCGTCATCCCCGTGAAAACGAAGCGGCGTCCGTCCGCGCTTTTGCCACGCCCGGATGGTGGTTGCAGTCTGATATGGATGGTCCGGCTCGCAGTCGGAACCTGTCGCCGGAGATCGGCACCAGTCCCCGACATTGCAGGAACGTTTGACCGTCAGCGCGTGTTTGGCGTGAGGCAGCGATCACAACAAACCCGGCACAACAAACCCGGGCAGCCGCGGATTTTCGATCGTCGGGGGAGCGGCTCGGCCTTGGGCACAAGGCGAAAACCGCCGACGGAACCGTGCAGGAAAATGGGGAACTCGATGAGCGCGAAGTTCAGGTATCCGACATTGATTATGGCGATTTCCACGATCATGGCGATTTCCGCGGCCCTTGACCTGACGGCAGCGCGCGCCGCCGCCGCCGAAGTGGAGTATCGGCTCAATCCCGGCGATGTGCTGAACGTCTCGGTCTGGAAGGAAGAGGGTCTCGATCGCGAGGTCGTCGTGCTTCCGGACGGCATGATCGCCTTTCCGCTCGCCGGTCACGTCAAGGCGGCGGGCGAGACGCCGGAGGCGGTCCAGGCCGTCATCACCGACCGGCTGCAACCCTATATCCCCGACGCGGTCGTGACCGTCGCGGTGAAGCAGGCGAGCGGCAATTTCGTCTATGTGCTCGGCCAGGTACGCCAGCCGGGCGCCTTCCCGGTGGGCGGCATGGTGGACGTGATGCAGGCGCTCAGCCTCGCGGGCGGGCTTACGCCCTTCGCGAGCCGCCACAGCATCGTCATTCTGCGCAACGACAACGGCAAGCAGGTATCGCTGCCGTTCGACTACGCCGACGTGGAGGACGGCGACTCGCTCGAGACGAATATCGAGTTACGCAGCGGCGATGTCGTCGTCGTTCCCGAATAGCCGCCGGCACGCGAAGCAAGCCGGTGCCGATGATGCCGCCCCGGAAAAGGTCCGCCCGGGTAGCTGCCGCGATTCTGCTGGTTGCGATCGCGGCGCTTCCATCGACCGCATTTGCGGCCGAATGGTACGTGGAATCACGCCTGCAAACCCAGCTCAGCTACGATTCCAACCTCCGACTCTCGCCGGACGACGAGATCTCCACCTTCGGCGGCGCGTTGTCGCCGGAGCTGAGATTCGGCCGGCGGACCGAAGCGCTGGATCTCAGCCTCTTCAGCCGAACCGATTTCAACGGCTACACGAACGACACCTCGCTGAGCTCTGTCGACCAGAAGGTCGCCATCGATGCGAGCTATCTGACGCAGCTCGGCAAGTTCGGCCTCACGGCGGACTATGTCCGCGACACGACGCTGGTCAGCGAAGTCACCGACACCGGCGATCTGACGGAAGCCGCTCGGGTCGAGCGGGTAGACGTGCTGCCGAGCTGGTCCTACGAGTTGACCGAGCGCGATACGCTCGATCTCGGTGCCGGCTTTCTGCAGAACGAGTACCACACCGATTCGCTGACCGACTATCAGTTCTATACCGGTCAGGCGGGGTGGACTCACGAGCTCTCCGAGATCACCAGCCTGCAAACCGTCGGCTATTACGGTCACTATGTGGCCGACGACTCAGTGGATACGCGCGCGGACATCTACGGCATGACCATCGGCGCGACCCATCAGTTCTCCGAGCAGTTCAGCGTCCAGGCGGCGGCCGGTCCGGAATATGTCGTGACCAAGGCCGACGATTTCTCGGGCGGCAGGGATACCGAGACGGATCTCGGCTATCGGCTCGATCTCGGCATTACCTACCTGATGGACGAGCTGACGCGGCTCGAGGTTACCGGCTCGCGCAAGACGGAGCCCAGCGGCAGCGGCGATACGGTGACACGCGACCGGGTCGCCGTGGCGCTTACCCGGCAGATCACCGAGCTCTTCAGCCTGCGGTTCGACGGCGCGGTGCTGCAGAACGACTCGACCAGCACCGGCAATCTCAATCGCCTCTACTACCAACTGCAACCATCCGCCATCTGGCGGCTCGATCGCGACTGGGACTTGAACGCGTCCTACCGCTTCCGCTCGCAGGATTTCGACGACCGGAACACGGCCGATTCGCATGCCGTGTTCCTGACCGTGACCTACCGGTTGCCGCGCTGGTCATGGACGGACTGATCGCTGAACGAGGCAGGCGAGGATACCCATGGCGGTAATGGAGCTCGAACGACCGAGCGACTATCTGGCGGCGTTCGGCCGCCGGAAATGGCTCGTGCTTCTGGTCACGCTCTCGCTCGCCTCGCTTGCCCTGCTGGTGGCGACCTTCTGGCCGCCGATCTACCGCTCTTCCGCGACGATCCTGATCGAGGAGCCGGACGTGCCGAGCGATCTGGTGCGTTCGACGGTTTCGACCTTTGCGGACGAGCGGCTGCAGATGATCGAGCAGCGCGTGATGACCACGCAGAACCTGATCGGCATCATCGACAAGTTCGGGCTCTACGAGAGCGAGCGGAAGACGGAGCCGATGGCGGTCGTGGTCGAGGATATGCGCGGCATGATAGACCTCGGCGTGGTCAGCGCCGACGTCAACGATCCGCGCAGCGGCCGCACCTCGCGCGCCACCATCGCCTTCACGGTTTCCTTCGACAGCAACACGCCCAGAACCGCCCAGCAGGTGGCGAACGAGCTGGTGACGCTCTATCTCTCCGAGAATCTGCGGACCCGGCAGGAACAGGCGGCCGGCACCACGGGCTTCCTGCAGGAGGAATCGAACCGGCTTGCCAGCCGGATCGAGGAGCTCGAGACGCAGCTCGCCGCCTTCAAGGCGAAATATGCGGGGAGCCTCCCGGAGCAGCTTACCATCAACACGCAGATCCTCGATCGCACGCAATCGGACATGCTGGAGATCCGTCGGCAACTTCAGGCCGCGCAGGAGCGCCAGATCTTCCTGCAGGCGCAGCTTGCGCAGGTCGATCCCTACAGCACGACTTCCATTACCGTCGACGGCAAGCCGTTGCTGAGCCCGGCCGATCAGCTCCGAGCTCTCGAGATGCAATATCTCAGCATCAGCGCGACCTATGGTCCCGACCATCCGGACGTGAAGAAACTGAAGCGCGAAATCGATGGGCTGAAGGGTGCGACCGGCGGCGGTTCGGACATCGTGGCGTTGCAGGAGCAGCGCCAGGCGGTCTCGGCCGAGCTTGCCCAGGCACGCGAGAAATACGGGGCCGAGCATCCCGACGTGAAGCGGCTGCAGCGCGAGCTTTCCAACCTCGAGGCCGCCATTGCCGAGGGTGCGAACAGCCCGACCGTCGCCGCGGCGTCGCAGGAACGGCCGAACAATCCGGCCTATATCCAACTCCAGGCGCAGGTCAACGCGGCCCAGGCGGACATCGCCGCCCTCAAGGGCCAGTCGATTGTGGTCGAGGCGAAGCTGACGGCGCTCGAGCAGCGCGTCATGCAGACGCCGGAGGTCGAGCGCGCCTATCTGGAGATCAAGCGCGACTACGACCAGACGGTTCAGAAGTATCAGGAAGTCCGGCAGAAGGAGGGCGAAGCCCGACTTGCCGAGAATCTCGAGGCGGAAAGCAAGGGCGAGAAATTTTCCGTGATCGAGCCGCCGGCGCTGCCGGAAGAGCCGGTGCGGCCGAACCGCAAGCTGATCTTGCTGGTGGGATTCGCGCTCGCCATGGCGGCAGGTGTGGGCAGCGGCGCGCTCGCCGATTCGATCGACGATCGGGTCTATGGGCAGCGCCAGCTCGCCGGGCTCTCGGGGCAGCCGCCGCTGGTGGTGATCCCGCGCGTGCGGAATGCCGGCGAACGGAATCGCGTCTGGGCGTTCTGGATTCTCGGCGTCCTCGCGGTTGTCGCTGGTATCGCGGCGATGCTTGCCTATGTGCATCTCATGGTGATGCCGCTCGATGTGGCCTTCGCCATGCTGGCGGAGCGCTTCAAACTGCGGTTCTGAGTGTCGTTCGGCGGGTTCGCGCCCGGCATCGGTCGGTCGCCTGGTGGCGTAAGGACAGAATTATGGAACAACTCGAGAAAGCCGTCGCCAAGGCGCGGGCGCAACGCCGTATCGCGCAGCCGGGCGAACGGCGCTCCCCAGGCGAGAACGGCACCGTCTTCGCGCGCGCCACGCCGCCGGTCTATCGCGAGACACCGGTGGTGCCGTTTCGTCCTGCGGCGTTCGAGGCCAACAAGGTGGTCGCGAACCGGCCCGATCATCCGGTGGCGGACATATACCGCTCGCTGCGCGCGCGCGTGCAGCAACGCCTGTCGCGCGACAACCGCCGTTCGCTCGGCATCACCAGCCCGGGCGAAGGCGAGGGTAAGAGCTGGACGGCGGTCAATCTCGCGCTTTCGCTGGCGCTCGATGAAAATCAGACGGTTCTGCTTGCGGACCTCGACCTGCGCGAGCCGGCGGTGGCGCGTTACTTCGGGATCGAGCCGAAGCTCGGAATCAACGACTACCTGCAAGGGCGCGCGACCCTGCCGGAATGCATGGTCAATCCCGGGATCGACCGGCTGGTGCTGCTGCCGGCCGTCGGCAGCCTCGGCAATTCGGCAGAGCTCCTGTCCTCGCCGCAGATGACCTCGCTCGCGCGTGAGCTCAAGCAACGCTACGTCGATCGCATCATCATCTACGATCTGCCGCCGCTGCTCACGGTCGGCGATACGATCGGATTCCTGCCGAACGTCGACGCCACCCTTCTGGTGTTGCGCGACGGGAAGACGCATGCCGGCGATCTGCGGCGGGCCGTCGAGCTGCTCGCCGGCCACGAGCTTATCGGCACCGTGCTGAACGCCGTGCATTGACCATGCAGTTTTGCGTGCCTTGCGGTCTGGCCGGCGGGGAGCGGCCGGAGAAAGCGACGTGTCGCAATCGCCGTTGCGGCGATCGGCCCAGGAGTTTCAGGAATGTATGAGGCCTTCTACGGATTGCGCGACAAGCCTTTCGCGTTGCTGCCGGATCCCGCGTTCCTCTATCTGAGCGCAAAGCATGCAGCGGCGCTCAGCATGCTCGAGTACGCGCTCTCGGACCAGGCGGGCTTCGTCGTCATCACCGGTGAGGTCGGCTGCGGCAAGACCATCCTGATCCGCCGCTTCCTCAAGCTCGTCGATCGCGACACCACGGTAGGGCTCATCTCCAACACGCACAATTCCTTCGGCGACCTGCTGCACTGGATTCTCGTCGCTTTCGACATCCGGCCCGAGACCGACGATAAATCCTCGCTCTATCGCGCGCTGATCGACTATCTGCTCGAGGAGTATGCCGCCGGACGACGCACCATCCTCGTCGTGGACGAAGCGCAGAACATGTCGTCCGAGGTGCTCGAGGAACTGCGCCTGCTCTCGAACCTCAATGCGGACAAGGATCTGCTGCTGCAGATCATCCTGGTGGGGCAGCCGGAACTCCTGGAGAAGCTGCGTCGCGCCGACCTTCGCCAGTTCGCCCAGCGCATCGCGGTCAATTACCATCTGGCGCCGCTCGACTACCCGGAGACCCGCGCTTACATCCGCCACCGCCTGCAGGTGGCGGGCGGAAACCCGGCGCTCTTCACCGAGATCGCGATGGCCGCGGTGCATTGCTGCACCGGCGGCATACCGCGCCTGATCAACCAGGTCTGCGACATGGCGCTGGTCTATGGCTATGCCGAGAATCTGCGCGAGATCGATTTCGACACCGTCATGCTGGTCGTCGAGCACAAGGACGGGGCAGGGCTCGGCGTGCTGCCGGAAGGGATCGTGCCGGACCGCCAGGCGATGCGCCGCCGGGCGGAGGCGCTGCTCCGCTCGCTGGTACCGGGCGGATCCGAACCGGCGCGGCCCGAGGCGGCGGCGCCTGCAGCGCTCCGCGCCGGTGCGGAACGCCGGGAGCCGATCCTGGCGCCACAGGGCGACGACCGCACTGCGGCGACGCGGCCGGCCGCCACGCCTGCCCCCGAAGCTCTCGTCACCCACCAGCCTCTCGACCGGGCTACCGTGGTGGCGCGTCTCGTCGAATCGGTCGCGCCGTCGGCGCGGCGCCAGGACCATCCGGCAAGCCCGTTGCCGGCGCCGGTCGCGCTGCCGCCGCGGACCGATCCGCCGGCTGCGATGCGCGCCCCTGATACCGTCATGCCGCCGCGGCAACCCTCGGTGCCGCCGGCTCACGCCGCGGCATCGGGTGGTTTTCCGGAATATGATCGTCGGCGAGAGCGGGCTCCGGCGCCGCCGCCCGAACCCGCCGCCGTGATCTATCGGCCACGCACCGTGACGCCTCGGCCGGCCGACATGGTGGCGCCGACGGCGGAGCGACCCACCGTCGTGTCCCTCTCGGATCAGCCCCCGCCGCGCGATCTCCGTCCGCTGCGCGACGATGCGGCGATGCCGCAACGTCCCTCGAAACGCCGCCGCTGGGTGGCATGGCTGGTCTAGCCATGATCCCCGATCTCGGCCGGGAGGCGCGGCAATGAATGCGCCCGGCCCGGCCCGGCATGCGCTGGTCACCGGCGGCGCCGGCTTCATCGGCTCGCATCTGGTCGAGACGCTGCTGCGGCTGGATTGCCGGGTGCGGGTGCTGGACGATTTCTCGACCGGACGACGCGCCAACCTCCCGGACGACCCACGCCTGGAGATTCAGGAGGGCTCGGTCGCCGATCTCGACGCGGTAGGGCGCGCCGCGGCCGGCGCCACGATGATCTTTCATCTGGCGGCGATCGCCTCGGTCGGGCGTTCGATCGCCGATCCGCGCGGCACGCACCGGGTGAACCATGGCGGCACGGTCGCGGTGCTGGAGGCGGCTCGGCGAGGGAAGGTGTCGCGCACCGTGATCGCGAGCTCGGCCGCCGTCTACGGCGATGCGGATGCGCCCCTCCGCCGCGAAACCGACGAAACCCATCCCCTGTCGCCCTATGCGGTTGACAAGCTTGCCTCCGAGGCGATCTGCGACTTCTACCGCGATATGCATGGCGTCCGCTGCGCGGCGCTGCGTTTCTTCAACGTGTTCGGCCCGCGCCAGGATCCGGCCTCCGACTACTCCGGCGTGGTCTCGATCTTCTTCGATCACGCCGCGCGGAATGCGGCGCCGACGATCTATGGCGACGGGGAGCAGACGCGCGATTTCGTCCATGTGACCGACGTCGCTGACGCGCTCGTTGCGGCGGTTTCCGTGCCATGGATGCCCGAGCTCGGCGCCGTCAATATCGGCAGCGGCAAGGCCACCTCCATCCGCGACCTATGGCGAGAGATCGCCACCCTGACCGGCGCCACCGCCACGCCGAAGCACGCTTTGGCGCGTTCCGGCGATATCCGGCGCTCCTGCGCCGACATCTCGCGTGCCGCGGACCTGCTCGGTTGGCGCCCGCGGACCGATCTCGCGACCGGGCTCGCCGATATGATGGGGGAGCGCGACGGGCGCCGGCAGACGGTGGCGGTCCGATGAACGGCATGGCCCGCCCGTCCGGAGAGGCAAGCCGTCAGGCGCCGTTGCGCCGCCGCGCCGCCACGACGATCCTCGGGATCCCGGTCAGCCGCCATCCGCTCGAGGAAATCCTCGAGGATGCCATCGCCTCGATCGACGGGCGCGCGCCGCGTAGCGTCGTCGCCTGCGCGAACCCGCATTCGCTCGTGCTCGCGCAACGGGACGCGGAGTTTCGGGCCGCCCTGCTTCGCGCGACGCATTTGCTGCCCGACGGTGTCGGGGTCGTGAAAGCCTCGAAGCTCTCGGCAACCCCGATCGCACGTCGCATCGCCGGGTGGGATTTCTTCGATGGGCTGATGCGCGCGCTCGATCGGCGCGGCGGCGCCCGCGTCTTTTTCCTCGGCTCGACCCCGGCGACGCTCCAGAAGATCGCCGCGCGCGTGGCGACGGATTATCCGAGCCTCGCGCTTTGCGGCACGCTGTCGCCGCCTTTCGGCGACTGGCCGAATGCGGTCGATCTCGATCTTGCGGAGGCGATCAACCGCGCGCGTCCCGATCTGCTCTGGGTGGGCATGACGGCGCCGCGGCAGGAACGCTGGGTCGAGCGCAATCGCGACCGGCTCGATGTGCCGGTGATCGGCTCGATCGGCGCGGTCTTCGATTTCTTCGCCGGCACCGCGCCGCGCGCGCCCGTCTGGGCACAGCGGGCCGGCGTCGAATGGCTGCACCGGCTCGTGAAGCAGCCGCGCCGGATGTGGCGGCGCACCTTCCTGTCGGCGCCGCAGTTCCTGGAGCTTGTGCTGCGGGAGAAACTGTCCCGAATGGTCTCCCGCCCCGATGAAAGTCGTCCTCGTCCATAATTTTTACGGCAGCGCGGCGCCGAGCGGCGAGAATGCCGTGGTCGAAGCCGAAGCCGCGTTGCTGCGCGGGCGCGGGCACCGCCTCGTCGAGTTCTTCCGCCATAGCGACGAGATTCGTGGTCGCGGCGCGGTCGGATTGCTGCGGGGCGGGCTCGCCACGCCGTGGAATCCGTTGGCTCGCCGGAAGCTGCGCCGGCTGCTGGTCGAAGAGCGGCCCGACGTGATGCATGTGCATAACAGCTTCCCCTTGCTGTCGCCGAGCGTGTTCTCGGCAGCGGCAGGCCTCGGCACGGCCGTCGTTCTCACCCTCCACAACTTCCGCCTCTTCTGCAGCAACGGCCTCGCCCTTCGCGACAGCGCGCCCTGCATCCGGTGCCTCGAGAAACGCAGCAGCCTCCCGGCGATCCGCTATGGCTGCTATCGCGAAAGCCGGGCCGCCACCCTGCCGGTCGCGGCGATGATCGCGCTCCATCGCCGGCTCGGGACCTGGGCGCGCCATGTCGATGGGTTCATCAGCCTCTCCGCTTTCCAGCGCGATCTCCTGCTCCGCTACGGCCTGCCGGCGGAACGGGTGACGCTGAAGCCGAATTTCTACGATCCCGCCGCCGATCCGCTCCCTTGGGCGGCGCGCGAGGGGAAGGTCGTGTTCGTCGGCAGGCTTACCGCCGAAAAGGGCGCACAGATACTGATCGAGGCCTGGCAGCGATGGGGTGCGGAAGCGCCGCGGCTCGAGATCATGGGCGATGGCCCGCAGCGCCCCCGGCTCGAGGCGGCGATTGCCGCCTCGCCGGCCCGCGAGCGTGTGAGGTTTCTCGGTCAGCTCCCGTTTCCAGAGGCGCAGGAGCGGCTCGCCCGCGCCCGGCTCGCGATCGTGCCGTCGCTTTGCTACGAGGGCTTTCCGATGGTGGTGCGCGAAGCCTTTGCCTTCGGGGTGCCGGTGCTCGCCTCGGCGTTGGGCTCCCTCGGCGACATCGTCACGGACGGCGAGACGGGACGGCTTTTTCCCGCGGGCGACGCAGAAGCGCTGCAATCCGCGGCGTCCTCGCTGTGGCAGGCGCCCGAGACGCTCGAACGGCTGGGCGATGCCGCCGCGCGCCGCTTCCGCGAACGCTATACCTCGGCGCGCGGCTATGAGGATCTCATGGCCATCTACGATGCGGCGATCGCGGTGCGGGCCGATCGCTTCCTGCCGGCCGGCGGAAGGCTCCCTAGCGCCGGCTGAAGGCGCTTCGCGCCTCGGCGATGCGGACATGAAGCGGGCGCGGCCGATGGCGCGGCTTGGGTGCGGGCGGCGGCGGGGCAGGTTCCGTATCGGCTGTCGCCGCGGCGGCCGGGACGCGTCGTAGCATCGGCACGGAGAGCGCGAAGATGCAAAGCAGCCAGAACAGCATCGCGGGGAAGGTGCTGGCCGCGTAAATCACGTTCTCCGAGAAGTTTCCGACCATCATGAAGAGAAGGAAGAAGAAGGCCGCCGGATAGGCGCGCACGCGGTCCGCCCAGGCGATCCGCAGCATCGCGCCGAGCACAAGCAGGCCATAGAAGGCCGTGCCGAGAATGCCGGCATCGAGAACAGACTGCAGATAGCCGCTATGGACGGTGACGCGGCTGATGGCGCGAGGATCGGTGCGCTGCGAGGCGAAAAGCGATTCGTCCGCGCCGCCGGTGATGGCGACGGCGCCCTGGCTGAGACCGAAGCCGAGCCAGGGTCGCTGTCCGAAGGCGTCGATCGACTCCTCCCAGAGGGTCGTACGGCCGGAGAGGTTCGAGACGGTGCCGAAGCGCACCAGCTCTTCGAGCTTGCCGACGTTGACCGTGGTGACGATCCAGATCGGCAGCACCACGAGAAGACCCACGGCCGCGCCCACCAGGCGAAAGCGCCGCCATTCGCGCGGGAAATAGAGGATGCAGCAGGCGAGGGAGGCGATCGCGAAGGCGATCCAGAAGGTGCGCGCACCGGCGAGCATCAGACAGGCCGCACCGGCGACGAAGGCGACGCCGCGCAGCCAGACCGGTCGCGCGCGGCCGAACAGCGCCAGCCCCGCCAGCATGCCGGCGCTGGCACCCATCCATCCTGCCTTCGACAGCACGCCGCGAAACCTGATCTCGCCGCCATAGATGACTTCGTAGGCCGCACCCGGCGCAAGCACCGCGGCCGCGAGGCTCGCGATGCAGACGCCGAGCAGGATGTAGAAGGTCGCGCGGAACAGGAACGCGTAGTTCTTTTCGGCGTTGGCGGGATCGCCGTTCCAGAGGGCGAGTGCGAAGAACAGCACCGCCGCGAGCGACAGGACCTGCAACGACACGAAATCCCAGTTGATCGAGTTCGTTGCGCCCATCGCGAGGGCCAGCAGATAGCCCAGCATCGGCAGCATGACACGCAGAGCGGCCCGGGGTGCCGCGATCGGCAGGAAATAGAGGCCGACCATCAGGCAGATCGCCTGCGAGATTTCGCGCAAATAGAAACCGCCGCCGATGAAGGTGATGTCCTTCATTGCGGCGCCGCCGATCAGCAGGGCCGCGCAGGCAAGAAGCAGCCGATTGCCTGACATTTTAATGCCTCAAGAGCGCTGGCCCCCGCCCGATAAGATAGCACCCGGCAGCGGCGGCGCCGCCCACCCAAGCTGTGACAATCGAAAGATCGCCATGCCGGATATCGAGGCCTGCTGCATCGAGGCTGTCGCCGCTCTGCGCCCGAAAGCCCCGGGTCGTGGCACAAGGTTTCGCGCTTTTCGGAGCCTCGCGGTCGCGCTGGCTGCCGCGTTCGCGATTCTCGCCGGCGCCGCGACGGCCGATACG
>CAZMUZ010000003.1:0-93706 GCA_964569315.1 uncultured Rhodospirillaceae bacterium
GCGCGACAGCACCGTCACCGGCACCTTGCGGATCTCGGTGGTGGCGAAGATGAACTTCACATGCCCGGGCGGCTCCTCCAGCGTCTTCAGCAGCGCGTTGAAGGCGTTGTTCGAGAGCATGTGGACTTCGTCGATGATGTAGATCTTGTAGCGCGCCTCGACCGGGCGGTAGCGCACGCCTTCGATCAGCTCGCGGATGTCGGCGACGCCGGTGCGGCTCGCCGCGTCCATCTCGATCACGTCGACATGGCGGTCCTCGGCGATGGCGACGCATTGCGCGCAGACGCCGCAGGGTTCCGCCGTCGGGCCGCCCTTGCCGTCGGGGCCGACGCAATTGAAGGCGCGGGCGAGGATGCGCGCCGTGGTCGTCTTGCCGACGCCGCGCACGCCGGTGAGAACGAAGGCGTGGGCGAGGCGGCCTTGCGCGATCGCGTTCGCGAGCGTGCGAACCATCGCGTCCTGGCCGATCAGCTCGGCGAAATTCCGGGGCCGGTATTTCCGGGCGAGGACGCGATATTGCTGCGGCCCGGCACCATCGCCCGCGCGCACCGCCGCGGCCGGCTCGGGGCTGGCGGCCGGCGCCTTTTTCGAAGCGCCGTCGTTCGCGGTGCCGTCGTTCGCGCCGGGGGATTTGTCGGACTTCTTGGCCATGCCACCTGGAGGGTCTGGGGCGGTCTTCGGGAACCGGCAGCCGAGGCGCCCCGATGCGAAGCCGGGTGGGCGCGGCCGGGTGGGAGACCGGCTAAGCGACCCGGACGCAAACTCGTTACGGCTGCTTCCTTCCGGACCTGACCGGGTTGGCGAGACGTCCGTCCACCGCCGATCTCCCGAAGCCACTATATCAGGCGGCGGCGGCGGCGAGGCAAGGGCCGAGATTCGCCGCGAATCGGGGGCGAATCGGCGGCGAATCAGCGCCGCAGTTTCAGCCAGACGATGCTGCCGTCCTTCGCCGGGAAGTTCGCCTGCACCACCTGGCCGTCGGCGCCGTACCAGACTTCGCGCTTCATCTCGCCGGTGATGGAATAATGATGCGCGGTCTCGGCGCCGGAGGGCAGCGTCACCGTCTCCATGCCGATGTCTTCGATGGCGACCTCGCGCATCCGCCCCTTGGTGGTCTCCAGCAGCGCGGACTGTTCGATGGTGGCCGGGTGCCAGAGGCTGCCGGGCATCAGGGTGCCGGGCAGCTCCACCGGCTTGCCGTTATAGAAGCCGGAAAGCTTGTCGCCGTCGCGCGCGAGCACGATGTCGCGCGGCCGCCCGTCATCGTCGGTCTGCGCCTTGAAGCTCTGCAGCACGCCGCCGAGCCAGACTTCCTCGGAGCGATGGGTGAAGCGATAGACCGGCACGAACACCACCGACACCACGATGTCGATCGCGGTGCGCACGGTGATCCGGCCGTCGGCGTTCTCGAACACGACCCGATTGCTGCCGACCACGGCATTGTCGCGGATCACGTCATAGACGAGCGTGCCCGAGGGCGGGAAGCCTTCCGGCACGGTCACGCCCGCGCGGGCCGCGCCCTGCGGCGCCGCCAGCAGCAATGCCAAGACGATAAAGCGGATCCAGCGCATGGCGACGGTCGGTCCTTGATCTGCAGCGGGGCGCCGGCCATTTAAGCCGAGGCCCTGGCACCGCCGCCAGTTGTTATAAATCGCGGATTGCGGCATTTTCCGGGCGCCCGCAGTACAACCCACGGACCCCCCTCCTTATGGAAATTCTTGCCGATCCGCAAACCTGGCTCAGTCTCGCCACGCTCACGCTGCTCGAGATCGTGCTCGGGATCGACAATATCGTGTTCATCGCGGTGCTGGTCGACAAGCTGCCCCCGCATCAGCGCCCGCTGGCCCGCCGCCTCGGCATCGGCTTCGCGCTGCTGACCCGTCTCGCGCTGCTGGCGAGCATCGCCTGGATCGCCGGGCTGACGCAGCCGCTCTTCGAGGCCTTCGGGCATCCGATCTCCTGGCGCGACCTCGTGCTGATCCTGGGCGGGTTCTTCCTGCTCTACAAATCGACGCACGAGATCCATGGCAGCCTCGAACGCACGGAAGGCGAATCGAGCGTGCGCGTTTCCTCGCGCATGCTCTCGGTGATCGCGCAGATCGCCGTGCTCGACATCGTGTTCTCGCTCGATTCCGTCATCACCGCGGTCGGCATGGCCGATCATCTCTCGATCATGGTGACCGCCGTCGTGCTGTCGATGATCGTGATGCTGATCGCGGCCGGCCCGGTCAGCGACTTCGTGATGCGCCATCCGACCGTCAAGATGCTGGCCTTGAGCTTCCTGCTCCTGATCGGCACCGCGCTCATCGCGGACGGTCTCGGCTTCCATATCCCGAAGGGCTATATCTACGCGGCGATGGGCTTCTCGATCATGGTCGAGGCCCTCAACCTCCTGGCGCGGCGACGCCGGAATCCGGTGCAGCTCCGCCAGTCCTACAGCGGCGAGGAAGGCCAGCCCTGAGGCGCGATGGCGACCGGACGCGGACCCTATCGGCATTTCTACGCAGGGCTCGGCCTCGACCGGGTGAGCCTGCTGCGGCGCGATAGCGGCTGGATCGCGGCGCGGCTCGCCGACCCGGCGAGCGTCCTGCTGCCGGTCTGGCGCGCGCAGAACCTGGTCCGGAGCGGCGAGGTGCCGGCCGCGGCGCGGCTCACCGTCGCGAGCGCGGCCGGGCTCGTCGCGCTCGCCCGCGAGGTGGTGCTGCTCGGGCTCGACGGCGAAACGGCCTGCTTCGCGATCGAGCTTTCGCATATCGAGGCCCCGGAGGCGCTGCCGCCCCTCGCCGAGGCGGGACGCTTCGCCGACCTCAGGAGCGTCGGGCCGCTGCTTTCCGGGCCCGAGGGGGCGCTCCTCGCCTATGCGCGGGGCGTCACCCACTGGCATCGCCGGCACCGCTTCTGCGGCGTCTGCGGCAGCCCGACCGCCAGCGTCGATGCGGGCCATGTGCGGCGCTGCACGAACCCCGATTGCGCGACCGATCATTTTCCCCGCACCGACCCGGCGGTGATCATGGCGGTGACGGCGGGCGACCGGCTGCTGCTCGGACGGCAGGCGAGCTGGCCGCCGGGCATGTATTCGGTGCTGGCGGGCTTCGTCGAGCCGGGCGAGACGCTGGAGGAGGCGGTGGCGCGCGAGGTGATGGAAGAGGTCGGCATCCCGGTGACCGACGTCAGCTACCACTCCTCCCAGCCCTGGCCCTTCCCTTCCTCCATCATGCTGGGATTCAACGCGCGCGCGACCCGCACCGAGCTCCGCCTCGACCGGAGCGAGATCGACGATGCGCACTGGTTCACCCGCGCCGAGCTTCGCGCGTCGCCCGAGGACGAGCGCTTCCGCATGCCGCGCCGCGATTCGATCTCCCGCCAGCTCATCGAGGACTGGATCGCCGAGGGCCTGTGAACGGCGAACCTGCCGGCAGCCGTCCTGTTTCGCGCCGTCGCCGATCGCGATTCTACCGCTCGTCATTCCCGCGAAAGTAGGAATCCATCGTGCCGATGACCCGGTCCCGACCGACCATGGATGCCCGCCTTCGCGGGCATGACAGCAGAAAAAATCGGGCGACGGAGCGGCGTGTCACGCGAACGCGAGGCGGCTGGAGCGCCGCGCCCGCGGCAGGTTATCCGCCGCTCGGCGTCCCGCGGAAAGGCGAGGCCGGATAGACGCCGAGGATCTTCACCTCGCGCGAGAAGAAGCCGAGCTCCTCGAGAGCGAGCCGGACCGGGCGCTGGTCGGGATGGCCTTCGATATCGGCATAGAACTGCGCGACGGTGAAGGCGCCGTCGATGATGTAGCTCTCGAGCTTGGTGATGTTGACGCCGTTGGTGGCGAACCCGCCGAGCGCCTTGTAGAGCGCCGCCGGCACCGACCGCACGCGAAACACGAAACTGGTCACCACCGGCCCCGCGGCGGGATCGGGATCGCTCGGCTCCTTCGCCATCACGACGAAGCGCGTGGTGTTGTGGTCGGCATCCTCGATGCCGGCCTTGATCGCCTCGAGGCCGTAGATCTCGCCCGCGAGCGAAGAGGCGATCGCCGCATCGGCCGGATCGCCCCTCGCCGCCACATCCGCGGCGGCGCCCGCCGTATCGGCATGCACCATCGGCATGAGACCGAGCTCGCGGATCACCTTCCGGCATTGCGACAGCGCCTGGACGTGGCTGTGGACTCGTTTCAGCGACTTGAGGTTCGCCCCCTTCGGCGCCAGCAGATAGTGCCGCACCCGCTGGAAATGCTCGGCGACGATATGCAGGCCCGAGTCCGGCATCAGATGATGGATGTCGGCCACCCGGCCGGCCACGGAGTTCTCGATCGGGATCATGCCGAAGCGCGCCTGGCCGTCGCGCACCGCGGCGAACGCGTCCTCGAAGCTGGCCGAGGGCAGCGTCGTCATCTTCGGATAGGCGGTGCGGCAGGCGAGATCGGAGTAGGCGCCGGGCGCGCCCTGGAAAGCGATGACGGATGCGGCGCCCGCGGCGCCGTCTTGCGCGGTCATGGGCGGCTGCTGCCTTGCGGTTGAAGCCTGCGACGGGCCCTGTCGAGGTCGGCCGGAGTATCGACACCGAGCGGAACCGTGTCAACGAGCGCCAGGTCGATCCGCATGCCGGCTTCGAGCGCGCGAAGCTGCTCCAGCCGCTCGCGCCGTTCGAGACGGCCGGGGGGAAGCGCCACGAAGCGCTCGAGCGCGGCGCGTCGATAGGCGTAGAGGCCGATATGGTGATAGAGCGGTCCCGCCCCCGCGGGCACGCCCGCGCGGCTGAAATAGAGCGCGCGCGCGACCGGCGGATCGCCCTGCTCCGGAAAGGCCGCGACCGCCTTCACCACGTTCGGGTCCTCGCGCTCGCGCGCATCGCGGATCTCGGTCGCGAGCGTCGCGATCTCGACGGCGGGCTCGGCAAGCGGCGCCAGCACGGCGCGCAGCATCGCGGGATCGAGCGTCGGCAGGTCGCCCTGCATGTTGATCACCACGCCATGACGCCGCGCCGCGTCCTCGCGCGTCAGCGCCTCGTGGATGCGATCCGAGCCCGAGGCATGGTCGGGCCGCGTCAAAACCGCACGGCCGCCGACCTTCTCGATCGCCGCGACGATCGCCGGCTCCGCCGCCGCCACCAGCACGGGGCCGATCGCGGCTTCCGACGCACGGCGCCAGACATGGACGATCATCGGCTCGCCCGCGATGTCGGCGAGCGGCTTGCCCGGCAGGCGCGTCGAGGCCATGCGCGCCGGAATCACGATGATCGGATTCCCGGGTCGGTTTTCGGAAGGCTTCATCGCGCGTGGACGCTCTCGGTTCGCGGCCCCGGATTTCTGCGACATAATGCCGCTACGCGTCGGGACGGTCGCGCGCGGGGCATGGCGACGAGTGCGACCTTAAAGGGTCGAAAGCCGCGGCGGAACCGGCATTTCTGCGCCCCTTCGAGCATTGCCTGGCTGCGGACGAGAGGTTAGATTGCGCCCGCCCGCGCCGGGAAGGGCGCGCGGCGCAGCGGTCCTCTCTCACCTCCCGAGTCCCGCTGCCATCGCTCACGGGAAGTCACGAGGTCGTTCGCGGATGTCGTCGTCGCTGGAACTCAACAAGATCGTCGGCGCGCTTCTTTTGGCAGGGCTCGTCGCCCATGTCTCCGGCACCATCGCCGACTTCCTCGTGCAACCGAAGCACGGCGAGGTCCATGCGGCGATCCCCGCCGGCCACGAGGGCGGGCAGACGCCGGCGGCGCCGGAAGCGATCGAGCCTGTCAGCCCGCTCCTCGCCAGCGCCGACCCGGCGGCGGGCGCTGCGGTCGCGAAGAAATGCGCAACCTGCCACACCTTCGAGAACGGCGGCGCCAACAAGGTCGGTCCCAATCTCTGGGGCGTGGTCGGCAACCATCACGCCCATCTGGAAAGCTTCTCCTACTCCCCTGCCATGGCCGCGCTCACGGACAAGGTGTGGGACTACGAGGCGCTCAACCATTTCCTCGCCAACCCCCGCGCCGCGATCCCCGGCACCAAGATGGGCTTCGCCGGGTTGAAGAAGCCCGCGGAGCGCGCCGAGGTGATCGCCTATCTGCGCACCCTTTCGGACAACCCGGTCGCCCTGCCGGACCAGGCGGCGATCGACGCGGCCAACCAGGCCTATGAGCAGGCCAAGGCCCCGGCCGAAGCGCCGGCGGAGGAAACCGCCGCGGCGCCGACCGAGACCGGCACGGCAACCGACGCGGGCACGGCCGAGACCGCCACCGCAGCCGATGCCGGCGCTCCTGACATCGCGACGCGCCTCGCCAGCGCCGATCCGGCCGCCGGCCAGAACGTCGCGAAGAAATGCGCCACCTGCCATACCTTCGACAATGGCGGCGCCAACAAGGTCGGTCCCAATCTCTGGAACGTCGTCGGCGGGCCGCATGCGCACAAGTCCGACTACAACTACTCGGCGGCGATGAAGGATTCGGGCGGCGTCTGGGACTATGCGGCGCTCGACAAATATCTCGAGAATCCCCGCGCCACGGTGCCGGGCACCAAGATGACCTTCGCCGGCCTCAAGAAGCCCGAGGACCGCGCGAACATCATCGCCTATCTGCGCACCCTCTCCGACAATCCGCAGCCGCTGCCCTGATGGACGGCAGGCGGGCAGCGCTCACGCCGCGCTCGCCGACCGCGCGATCCCTGCCGCAATGAAGGACGCCATCCCGGCCGAGCTCCTCGCCTTCGCCGGGACGCTGGCCGAGGCGAGCGGTGCCGTGATCGGGCGCTATTTCCGCCGCGGCCTCGAGATCGTCACCAAGAGCGATCTCAGCCCCGTCACCATCGCCGACCGCGAGGCCGAGACGGCGATCCGCGAGCGCATCGCCGCGCATTATCCCGCGCATGGCGTGATCGGCGAGGAGCATGGGCGCCATCAGGCCGAAGCCGAGTGGGTGTGGGTGCTGGATCCGATCGACGGCACCAAGGGCTTCATCAGCGGCCGGCCGCTCTTCGGCACGCTGATCGCGCTCTGTCGCGGTGGCCGCCCGGTGCTGGGCGTGATCGACCATCCCGCCATCGGCGAGCGCTGGGTCGGGGCCCATGGCCATCCGACCCGCTTCAACGGAAAAGAAGTCCGTGTGCGCCCCTGCGCCGCGCTCGCCGAGGCCAGCCTCTTCGCAAGCTCGCCGCACATGTTCAGGGATGCGGCCGCCACGGCCTTCGAGCGGCTCCGCGCGCAATGCCGTCAGGTGCTCTACGGCTCCGACTGCTATCACTACGGCATCCTCGCGAGCGGGTTCGGCGACCTCGCGACCGAATCCAACATGGGCATCTACGACTATCTGGCCGCCGTGCCGGTCATCGAAGGCGCCGGCGGGATCGTCTCCGACTGGCAGGGCCGCCCGCTCACCCTCCAGTCCGGCGACCGGGTGCTCGCCGCCGGCGACCGCCGCATGCACGAGGCGGCGATGGAAATTCTGCGTCTCGCCTAGCAACGCCGGCAACGTGCGACCAAGTACCGGTCGAGAGCGCCCGCATCGTCGGGTGCGGGCGCCCGGCCGCCGATCAGGACCGCCGATTCGGAGCGCCGCGACGATGGCGCGCGCCATCGACCGGCCAGCGGACGCGGTCGGCTTTGCGAGCGCGCGCCCATGATCGCCGCGCTCGTGGCAGCGGGGCTGCCGGCTTGACGATCTTTGTATATTAGAATTATTCTAATATTAATCATCACAAGCAGGAAGGGGCTATCCATGGCCGAGAAACCCAAGACCCTGACGACCAGCGCCGGCATCCCCGTCGCCGACAACCAGAACAGCCTGACGGCAGGGCCCCGCGGGCCGCTGCTGGTGCAGGACTTCCATCTCTTCGAGAAGCACGCGCATTTCAACCGCGAGCGCATTCCGGAGCGCGTGGTCCATGCGAAAGGCTCGGCCGCCTTCGGCGCCCTGACCGTGACCAAGGACATCACGAAATACACGAAGGCGAGCCTCTTCGCGAAGGTCGGCAAGAAGACGGAATGCTTCCTGCGGTTCTCCACCGTGGCAGGCGAGCGCGGCGCCGCCGACGCCGAGCGCGACGTGCGCGGCTGGGCGCTGAAATTCTATACCGATGAGGGCAACTGGGACCTGGTCGGCAACAACACGCCCGTCTTCTTCGTGCGCGACCCGCTGAAGTTCCCCGACTTCATCCATACGCAGAAGCGCGACCCGCGCAGCAACCTGCGCAACAACGCGGCGATGTGGGATTTCTGGTCGCTGTCGCCCGAGAGCCTGCATCAGGTCACGATCCTCTTCTCGGATCGCGGCATCCCGACGAGCTTCCGCCACATGCACGGCTTCGGCTCGCACACCTACAGCTTCCTCAACGCGAAGAACGAGCGCTTCTGGGTGAAGTTCCACTTCAAGACCCAGCAGGGCATCCGCAACTACACCAACGCGGAGGCCGCCCAGCTCATCGGCGCGGACCGGGAAACCCACCAGCGCGATCTTTTCGAGGCGATCGAGCGGCGCGAATTCCCGAAATGGACGTTCTCCGTGCAGATCATGCCGGAGGCGGATGCCGACAAGCAGGCCTACAACCCGTTCGACCTCACCAAGGTGTGGCCGCACAAGGACTATCCGCTGATCGAGGTCGGCGTGCTGGAGCTGAACCGCAACCCGGACAACTATCACGCCGAGGTCGAGCAATCGGCCTTCTCGCCGGCCAACCTGGTGCCGGGCATCGGCCACAGCCCGGACAAGATGCTGCAGTTCCGCATCTTCTCCTATGCCGACGCCCATCGCTACCGGGTGGGGGTGAACGCGGATGCGCTGCCGGTCAACCGGGCGCGCTGCCCGGTCCACAGCTATCACCGCGACGGGGCGATGCGGTTCGACGACAACGGCAAGGGATCGGTCAATTACGAGCCGAACTCGAGGGGCGGGCCGGTGGAGGATCCGCGCTACAAGGAGCCGCCGCTGAAAATCTCCGGCGATGCGGATCGCTACGATCATCGCGCCGGCAACGACGACTACACGCAACCCGGCAATCTGTTCCGGCTGATGTCGCCGGCCCAGAAGGCGGCGCTGATGGACAATATCGCCGCGGCGATGGCGGGCGTGCCGGCGGAGATCGTCCAGCGCCAGCTTGTCCACTTCCATCGCGCCGACCCGGCCTATGGGCAGGGCGTGGCCGAACGCGTCGGCGTCGCTCTTCCGCGGGCGGCGCAGTGAGGGCGTAAGCCCCGCCGCGGCACAGCCGGGAGGCGCCCATGCCGACACCGTCGAGGCATGGGCGCTTCTCTCCCGCCCGAATTCCTCCGCGAGGTTCGGAGGAGACCGCCCCTCAGGGCACAATGCCGGGGCGGTTCCGCGTCTTCAATGCCGCCTGGCCTTGGCCGGCAGCACGAGCATGTCGATCCAGTTCCGCACTTCGGCGAGACGGACATCCTCGTTCGTCACGTCCTCGTCGATGCCGAGCAGCCAGGCGACGTCCTTGCGGCCCGGGTCCTGGTGCAGCGTCTCCAGCAGGTTGACGTAGCGCTCGCCGGCCTCGCGGTCCTTGAAGAATCCGAGCTTCTGCAGCTTGTCGAGCCGGCACCAGGTGAGCCGCGCCAGCTCATGCAGGTCGTATTCCGGGTGATATTGCAGGCCCCAGAACTGACCGCCCTTGTGGGTGACGGCGACCGCCTGGATATGGGTGAAGGCGTTGGAGGCGAGCAGCACCGCGCCTGCCGGCAGATGGGTGATCTCGTCCACATGGCTGATGAAGGCGTCGAACACGTTCGCCTTGCCGGCATAGAGCGGATGGCCCCGGCCCTCGGGCGTCAGCGCGATCTTGCGCGCGATGCCCATCTCGCGGCCGCGCGGGTTCGCCCGCACGATGCCGCCCGCCGCCGTCACCGCGATCTGCGCCGCCCAGCAGCTCCCGAAGCTCGGCACGCGCGACTGGAAGGCCTCGCGCGCGAGCTCGATCTGCGGATGGACACGCGGGTCGTCCTCGTAGACGGTGAGGCTGCAGCCGGTCCAGGCGATGCCGTCATAGTGCGCGAGCGCCGCGCCCTTCGGCAGGCTCGATCCGGGATCGGCCGGATGCACCACGTCGCACACGGCGCCCGGCAGGCATTTCTTCAGCATCGCGACATAGAGGTCGCCGGCCGCAGACGCGCCGCCCGCCTTGAGCTCGTCGCGCGCCGCCTTGTTGTAGCCGTCGATCACCAGAAACCGGACGTCGCCCGCCATCTGCCGCCTCCGCTTCAGCCCGCCGCGATCCTATCGCTCTCCAGGGCCGGCCGGTAGTCCACCGCCACCGACTCCATCCGGTCCACCTCGCGGAGCGCCGGGAAGAGCCGGGCCCAGATCAGGGTCACCAGGATGGTGAGGCTGCCGCCGGCGAGAACGGCCGGGACGGCGCCGAGCAGGGCGGCGCCCGTGCCGGCCACGAAGGAGCCGAGCTCGTTCGAGGCGCCGATGAACACCATCTCGACCGCGGTCACCCGGCCGCGCAGCGCATCCGGCGTGGCGAGCGGCACGATCGAGCCGCGCACATAGACGCTCACCATGTCCGCCATGCCGAGCACCACGAGAATCGCGACGGTCAGCCAGAAATCGCGCGACAGCGCGAAACCGATGCAGGCGATCCCGAACACCCCGACCGCGGCGAAGAGCCGCTTCCCCACATGACGCCGAAGCGGCCATTGGGTGAGGACGAGCGCGGTCGCTACCGCCCCGATCGCGGGTGCGCTGCGCAGGATGCCGAGACCCTCGGGCCCCACCATCAGCACGTCCTTGGCGAAGACGGGCAGGAGTGCCACGGCGCCGCTGAACAGCACGGCGAAGAGATCGAGCGAGAGCGCGCCGAGGAGAACCGGCCGGCGGAAGATCGCTGGAAAGCCGGCAAGCACCATGGCGAGATTCGGGCGTTCGGCGTTCGGCGTCTGCGCGCGACGGATGCGCATGAAGAAGATGAAGACGAGCGCGCCCAGCAGCGCCACCACCGTACCGCCATAGGCGGCCTCCGGCCCCAGCACGTAGAGGAACCCGCCGGCGGCCGGCCCGCCGATCGTCGCCACCTGCCAGGCCGTCGAGTTCCAGGCGACCGCCGAGGCGAATACCTCCTGCGGAATGAGGTTGGGCAGCATGGCGCGCGCCGCCGGCGCGACCAGCGCCCGCACCACGCCGAAGATGAAGGCGATGATCAGGATCGCATGGACCGAGGTGCTGCCGCTGACGACCATCAGCACCAGCGCGCCCGCCGCCGCCGCTTCGATGAGATACCCCAGCAGCATGATGCGGCGGCGGTCGAACCGATCGGCGAGCGGTCCGGTGACCAGCGCGAGGCCCATCGCCGGCAGAAACTCCATGAGCCCGACGAGACCCAGCATGAAGGGATCGCCGGTCAGGTCGTAGATCTGCCAGCTCAGCGCGACCGCCTGGATCTGCATCGCCAGCGTCGCGAGGAAATTGCCGCCGAGATAGCAGGCATAGTCGCGATAGCGGAGCGCCGCGATGCCCGCGGCCGGCTTGAGGCGCATCTGGATGGGTTTCCCTAGGGCGCGATGCCGCGAGGCGAAGCGACAGGCGGGCGGGAGGTTAACTGCGGCCCCGCGGATCGGCAACCGATCCGGCTGCACAACCTCGATGCGCGTCCGTCATGACGCCCACCCGGCATGCGATCAGCCCGGCGCGCGTCAGGCCAGCGGCGTCAGGCCGGGGCGCGTCAGGAAAGACAGAGATCGGCCAGGATCGGGTAGTGGTCCGAACCGAGATCGGGGCCGCGAGCGGCTCGCAATCGAAGAAGGGCGGCCATGGCTCAGCCCGCCGCCAGCCGGTCCACGATGGCGGCGAGGTCGGCGTGGCGCTCGCAGATCGCGTCGGCAGTAGTGCGGTCCTTGTCGGCCGGCCGCGTCGCGGTGAAGAGGATCGCCTTCATGCCGAGGGCCTGCGGGCCTTTCACGTCGTTATGGTCGCGATCGCCGATATGGACGATCTCGTCGAGCGGCAGCCCCATCTGCTGCGCGGCGGACTCGAACATGCCGCGATGCGGCTTGGAATAGCCGACCTCGTCGGAGAAGGCGAAGCCGTCGAAATGGCCGGCGAGGCCGTAGCTCTCGAGCAGCCGCTTGAGGCAGCGCCCCGGCGAGACGATGGCGTCCGACACGATGCAGGTCTTGTAGCGGCCATGCAGCACCGCCAGCGCCTCGGCGATACCGGGGATGAGATCGGGACGGATCTCGCACTCCATCTCCTCATGCGCCATGACCACGCGGTCCAGCTCCGCCGCGGGCAGGGTCCGGCCGAGCCCCTTCAGGATCGTCTCGAGCCGCTCGCGGATCGTCCAGGTGACATGCTGGTCGTGCCAGACGCGGTTGAAGGCGGCGTCGCCCACGTCATAGGCGAGCTTCACGCTCCCGATCGGGATCGGCGCCTGCCGGTCGAGCGCGTCCCAGAGCAGGTGGCGACGCTCTTCCTTCTTGCTGCGCAGCCCCTGCGACTTCCGCTTCGGCTCGTCCGAATCGTCATGGACGATGGTGTCCCAGAGATCGAACGTGATGCCCTTGATGCGCGACGCCATGCCGCCTCCCCTCGAACGCGCGGGACCTTAGCGGGCCGCGCCCAAGGCCGCAACTTGGGCGACCCGGCCGCCGGATTACCGGGAATTTAGGCAGGCGGGGATGGCATCGCCCGGCAAACCCCGTAAGATCGCGCCAGAGCGCCGCCCCGGGAGAATCCTCTGTTCCGCCGAAGCCGCCCTTGATTCCCTCGCCCTTCATTCTCGGCCGCCGCCGCTTCCTCGCGGGCGCCGGCGCGGCAGCGGCGCTCCTGCGGCTGCGGCCCGCCCGCGCGCAGGCGGAAGCCCGGAGGGCCCACGCGATCGCCATGCATGGCGAGCCGAAATACGGGCCGGGCTTCGCCCATTTCGACTATGTGCGTCCCGACGCCCCCAAGGGTGGGCAGGTGCGCTTCGCCACCACCGGCACCTATGACAGCTTCAATCCCTGGATCCTGAAGGGCGACCCTGCGGCCGGCCTCAATGGCGTCTATGAATCGCTGACCACTTCGAGCTCCGACGAGGCCTTCACGCAATACGGACTGCTCGCCGAGACGATCGAATGGCCGGAGGACCGGTCCTGGGTCGCCTATTCGGTCAATCCGAAGGGCCGCTGGTGGGACGGCACGCCGATCACCGCCGACGATGTCGTCTTCACCTTCGACCTTCTGAAGACCAAGGGGGCACCCTTCTTCCGCTATTATTATCAGAGCGTGGAGAAGGCCGAGAAGACCGACGGCCGCCGGGTGATGTTCAGCTTCGTCGCGGGCGACAACCAGGAGCTGCCGCTCATCGTCGGGCAGATGCCGGTATTGCCGAAGCATTGGTGGGCGACGCGCGACTTCGAGAAACCGGGCCTCGAGCCGCCGCTCGGCAGCGGCCCCTACCGCATCCTCAATTTCGAATCCGGCCGCCATGTCGTCTATGAGCGCGTGCCCGACTATTGGGGCGAGACGCTCGGCGTGAATGTCGGCAGCAACAACTGGGGCGTCATCCGCTATGACTATTATCGCGACGAGACGGTGGCGCTCGAGGCCTTCAAGGCGGGCGAGTACGACTTCCGGTCGGAGAACACGGCCAAGGTCTGGGCGACCGGCTACAACGCGCCGCAGGTGGCGGACGGGCGGATCGTCAAGGAGATGATCCCGAACGAGCAGCCGACCGGCATGCAGGGCTTCGTCTACAACATCCGCCGGCCGATCTTCGCCGACAAGCAGGTGCGCAAGGCGCTGGGCTATGCCTTCGACTTCGAATGGTCGAACAAGGCGCTCTTCTACGGCCAGTATACCCGCACCCTCAGCTACTTCTCCAACACCGAGCTCGCCTCGCGCGGCCTGCCCGAGGGCGAGGAGCTCGAGATCCTGGAGCGCTATCGCGACAGGATCCCGCCGGAAGTTTTCACCACCCCCTTCACCCTTCCGACGACCGACGGCAGCGGCGATGTCCGCGCCAATCTCCTCGAAGCGCGCGCGCTGCTGCAGGCGGCGGGCTGGCGGGTGGCGGATGGCCAGCTCGTCCATGGCGAGACCGGCCGGCGCCTGCGCTTCGAGATCCTGCTCAACAACCCCCAGTTCGAGCGGCTCTGCCAGGCCTTCGTGCAGAACCTGAAGCGGCTCGGCGTCGAGGCGCGGATCCGCACCGTGGACAGCGCGCAATACCGCAACCGGCTCGACGAGTTCGATTTCGACATGGTGATCGGCGGCTTCGGCCAGTCGCTCTCGCCCGGCAACGAGCAGCGCGATTTCTGGGGCAGCTCCTCGGCGGAAACGCCGGGCGGCCGCAACATCATCGGCATCGAGGATCCCGTGATCGACGCGCTCATCGATCTCGTGATCAGCGCGAAGTCGCGCGAGAGCCTGATCGCGCGCACGCGGGCGCTCGATCGCGTGCTGCTCTGGGGCTTCTACGTCATCCCGCAATATCACATCCAGGCCTGGCGCGTGGCCTACTGGGACATGTTCGGCCATCCGGCCGTGGCGCCGAAATACGATCTCGGGCTCGGCAACTGGTGGATCGACGAAGCGAAGGTCGCCGCACTCCGCGGCCGGCGGACCGACTGACGGCAGGGGAGAGAGATGCTCGCTTACATCGTCCGCCGCCTGCTGCTGATCGTTCCCACCCTGTTCGGGATCATGATCATCAATTTCGCCATCATCCAGGTGGCGCCGGGCGGCCCGATCGAGCAGATCATCGCGGAGCTGGAAGGCACCGCCGTCTCGGCGACCGCGCGGATCACCGGCGCCGGCGGCGATACCGCGGCGGCGGCGGCGCCCGCACCGCGCGCCGGCGGCGAGGACAGCAGCTATCGCGGCGCCCGCGGGCTCGACCCCGCCTTCATCGCCGAGCTCGAGAAGATGTACGGCTTCGACAAGCCGGCCTACGAGCGCTTTCTCCTCATGATGAAGAGCTACGTCGTCTTCGATTTCGGCGAGAGCTTCTTCAAAGGGCAGCGCGTGGTCGATCTCGTGCTGGAGAAGATGCCGGTCTCGATCTCGCTCGGGCTCTGGACCACGCTCCTCGTCTATCTCATCTGCATCCCGCTCGGCATCGCCAAGGCGGTGCGCGACGGCTCGAGCTTCGACGTCTGGACCTCGGCGGTCATCATCGTCGGCAACGCGATCCCGAGCTTCCTCTTCGCGATCCTCCTGATCGTGCTATTCGCCGGCGGCAGCTATCTCGACTGGTTCCCGCTCCGCGGCCTCGTCTCGGACGATTGGAGCGAGCTCTCCTGGCCGGCGCGGATCGTCGATTATTTCTGGCACCTGGCGCTGCCGCTGACGGCGCTCTTGGTGGGCAGCTTCGCGAGCCTCACCATGCTGACCAAGAACTCCTTCCTCGACCAGATCAACCAGCAATATGTGGTGACGGCGCGCGCCAAGGGCCTGACCGAGCGCCGGGTGCTCTACGGTCACGTGTTCCGCAACGCGATGCTGATCGTGATCGCGGGATTTCCCGCCGCCTTCATCGGCATCCTCTTCACCGGCTCGCTCCTCATCGAGATCATCTTCTCGCTCGACGGGCTCGGCCAGCTCGGCTACGAGGCCGTCATCAACCGCGACTATCCGATCATGTTCGCCACCACCTACTTCTTCACCCTGCTCGGGCTGCTGATGAACCTGGTGGGCGACATCACCTACACGCTGGTCGATCCGCGGATCGACTTCGAGAGCCGGGCCGTCTGATGGCCGAGATCGCGCTGCGCGGCCCGGCCCCGGACATCGCCGACCGCTTCCTCGGCCTCCGCGTCACGCCGCTGACGCGGCGCCGGCTGCGGAGCTTTCGCGCGAACAGGCGCGGCTTCTGGTCGCTCTGGATCTTCCTGCTGCTCTTCGTGGCGAGCCTCTTCGCCGAATTCATCGCGAACGACCGGCCGCTCCTGGTGCGCTACGAGGGCGCATTCTATTTCCCGATCCTCCGCGACTATCCGGAGACGGCGTTCGGCGGCGTGTTCGAGACCGATGCGGTCTATACCGATCCCGTCGTGCAGCGATTGATCGAGGATCGCGGCTGGGCGATCTGGCCGCTCATTCCCTTTTCCTACAACACGGTGATCCTCGACCTGCCGGGCCCCGCCCCGTCGGCCCCTTCGGCGCGCAACTGGCTCGGTACCGACGATCAGGCGCGCGACGTGGTGGCGCGGGTGATCTACGGCTTCCGCATCTCGGTCGCCTTCGGCCTCGTGCTCACCTTCTTCAGCACGATCCTCGGCGTCGCGGCGGGCGCGGTGCAGGGCTATTTCGGCGGCCTCCTGGACATCACCTTCCAGCGCTTCCTCG
This sequence comes from uncultured Rhodospirillaceae bacterium, assembly GCA_964569315.1. Taxonomy (GTDB): domain Bacteria; phylum Pseudomonadota; class Alphaproteobacteria; order Dongiales; family Dongiaceae; genus CADEFF01. The sequence goes on from CAZMUZ010000003.1 coordinate 16,243, forward strand.
AGATGTGGTCGGGCCTCCCGACGCTCTTCATCCTCATCATCCTCGCGAGCGTGGTGACGCCGAGCTTCTGGTGGCTGCTCGGGCTGATGCTGCTGTTCGCCTGGACCTGGCCGGTGGGCGTGGTGCGCGCCGAATTCCTGCGGGCGCGCAACTTCGAATATGTGCGGGCCGCCCGCGCGCTCGGGGTGCGCGACATCAAGATCATGTTCCGCCACCTGCTGCCGAACGCGATGGTGGCGATGCTGACCTTCCTGCCCTTCACCCTCGGCGGCGCGGTCACCACCCTGACCGCCCTCGACTTCCTCGGCTTCGGCCTGCCGCCGGGCTCGCCCTCGCTCGGCGAGCTTCTCTCGCAGGGCAAGGTCAACCTCCAGGCGCCCTGGCTCGGCATCAGCGGCTTCGCGGTGCTGGCCCTGCTGCTGACGCTCCTCATCTTCATCGGCGAAGCGGTACGCGACGCCTTCGACCCGCGAAAGACGCTCCGATGACCGACGCGCCGAGGACGAAACCCGACGGCAAGGCGGGCGCGGCGCCGCTGCTCGCCGTCGCCGACCTGTCGGTCACGTTCGGGCGCGGCGCGAAGGCGGTCGAGGCGGTGCGCCATGCGAGCTTCGCCATCGAGCGCGGCCGGACCCTGGCGCTCGTCGGCGAGAGCGGCTCCGGAAAATCCGTGACCGCGCTTTCGATCCTCCAGCTCCTGCCCTACCCGCTCGCCCATCATCCCTCGGGCAGCATCCGCTTCCGCGGCACCGAGCTCGTCGGCGCGCCGGAGCCGGCGCTCCGCGCCATCCGCGGCAACGACATCTCGATGATCTTCCAGGAGCCGATGACCTCGCTCAACCCGCTCCATACGGTCGAGAAGCAGGTGAACGAGGTCCTGCTGCTGCACAAGCGCCTGTCGAATGCGGCGGCGCGGGCGCGCACCATCGAGCTGCTGAAGCTCGTGCAGATCCCCGATCCGGAGAAGCGGCTCGACGCCTATCCGCACGAGCTTTCGGGCGGGCAGCGCCAGCGCGTGATGATCGCGATGGCGCTCGCGAACGAGCCCGACCTCCTGATCGCGGACGAGCCCACCACCGCCCTCGACGTCACCATCCAGGCGCAGATCCTGAAGCTGCTGAAGGAGCTGCAGGCGAAGCTCGGCATGGCGATCCTGCTCATCACCCACGACCTCAACATCGTCCGCAAGGTGGCGGACGAGGTCTGCGTCATGACCCGGGGCGAGATCGTCGAGCAGGGCCCGGTCGCGCGGATCTTCGAGGCGCCGCAGCACGCCTACACGAAGAAGCTGCTGGCGGCCGAACCGCGCGGCAAGTCGGTCGGCGCGCCGGCGGACGGCGCGGTCGTGATGGAGGGCGAGGCGGTCAAGGTCTGGTTCCCGATCAAGGCGGGGCTGCTCCGGCGCGTCGTCGATCATGTGAAGGCGGTCGACGGCGTCTCCCTCAAGGTCCGCGAGGGGCGCACGGTGGGCGTGGTCGGCGAAAGCGGCTCCGGCAAGACCACGCTCGGCCTCGCCCTGCTGCGGCTCATTCGCGCCGAGGGGAAGGTCTCGCTCGCCGGGCAACGCATCGACGGGCTCGACCAGGGCGCGCTCCGCCCCTTGCGCAAGGGCATGCAGATCGTGTTCCAGGACCCCTATGGCTCGCTCTCGCCGCGCATGTCGGTCGGCGAGATCGTCGCCGAGGGCCTGAAGGTGCATGGGCTCGGCGCCGACGAGGTCGAGCGCGAGCGGCTGATCGTCGCGGCGCTGGAGGAAGTCGGGCTCGAGCCCGCAAGCCGGCATCGCTATCCGCACGAGTTCTCGGGCGGGCAGCGCCAGCGCGTCTCGATCGCCCGGGCGATGGTGCTGAAGCCGCGCTTCGTGGTGCTGGACGAGCCGACCTCGGCGCTCGACATGTCGGTGCAGGCGCAGATCGTGGACCTGCTGCGCGAACTGCAGCGGCGGCACAACCTCGCCTATCTCTTCATCAGCCACGACCTCCGCGTGATCCGCGCGCTCGCCGACGACATCATGGTGCTGAAGGACGGCAAGGTGGTGGAGGAAGGCACGGCCGAGCAGGTGATGCAGAGCCCGCGGGAACCCTATACCCGCGCCCTCATGGCCGCCGCCTTCTCGCTCGAAGCGGTCGAGGGCGGCATCGTCCGGAGCTGACCGCGCCTTTCTGCCAGCCGCTCCTTTCGGGTTCTCCTTCGACAGGCTCAAGCTTCGACAGGCTCATGCTTCGACGGGCTCATGCTTCGACGGGCTCATGCTTCGACGGGCTCATGCTTCGACGGGCTCAGCATGAGGTGCCGGGTCTGGATGAGAAAACCCGAAAAATGACCGCCTCATCCTGAGCCTGTCGAAGGATGAGGCATTCCGGTCGCATGCAAATCCGCTTGCGGCACGCCGCGTCCTGCCCTTGGATAGGCGCCTTGCGAAAAACGGCTCAAATCCCGAGGACATCCGGCAATGGCGGTTCTGCTCAACAGTCCCAATGACGATACGGGCGAGTTCGAGGCGTGGCGGAAGCCGCTGCTGAAGCTCGATCCGACGATGGATCTTCGCGTCTGGCCCGATACGGGCCGGCTCGAGGATATCGAATACACCCTTTGCTGGCTGCCGAAGCCGGGCGACCTCAAGCGCTATCCGAACCTCAAGGTGATCTTCAATCTGGGCGCGGGCGTGGACCGGCTCATGGCCGACAAGACGCTGCCCGCCGACGTGCCGGTCTGCCGGCTGGTCGATGAAGGCCTCACCGCCGGCATGACCGAATATGTCGTCTGGCAGGCGCTCTATCTGCATCGCTCGGGCCCGCGCCTCATCGAGCAGCAGCGCAAGAAGCTCTGGAAACCCTTCATCTATCCGGTCGCGAAGGACCGCAGGATCGGGATGCTGGGCCTCGGCGTGCTCGGCGGCGACGCCGGGGAGAAGCTTTCCTACCTCGGATTCGACGTGGCCGGCTGGAGCCGCACGCCGAAGCATGTCGAGGGGGTGAAGAGCTATCACGGGCCCGAGCAGCTCGGCGCCTTCCTCGCCCGCACCGAGATCCTGGTCTGCCTGCTGCCGCTGACGCCGGACACCGCCGGCATCGTCGACCGGAAGCTGCTGGCGCAGCTCCCCAAGGGCGCGACCTTGATCAATCCGGGCCGCGGCGCCCATGTGGTGGATGCGGACCTGATCGCAGCGCTCGACAGCGGCCATATCGAGCATGCCGTCCTCGACGTGTTCCACGCCGAGCCGCTGGCGGCCGATCATCCCTTCTGGAGCCATCCCAAGGTCACGCTGACGCCGCATGTGGCGAGCATGACCCAGCCGGAAACGGCGGCGCCGGTCATCCTCGAGAACATGCGCCGGCACAAGGCGGGGAAGCCGCTGCTGAACGAGGTCGATCGCAAGCGCGGCTATTGAGGGCGCCTGGATGGCGTCACCGGACCATTTTGCGCTTCAAAGGGGCAAAGCACCCCGCTGCGGATAATAGAGATTTCTAAGATTCCGATGCCTCCCCGTAGGACAGTCATACGGGGACATATCGTCCCCGTAACAATTTCTGATCATGTTTGACCTCGAGGTCACCCTGTAACAATTTTCTGTTGACACGGGTTCGAGGTTAATAAAAAGTAAACGCCGGCGAGGGTTGGTCCTCGCCGGCGTTAATCGTGTCATACACAACACAGAGGTATTTGGTCATGCTGACTACGACCCAGCTTACGATCCGCATCGCTGCCGTTCAAGGGGCCTATGGCCATCGGCTCTCCACCTATTCGACGCAGGTTCGCCCTCGTGATCTTGAGGCTTTTTTGGGGCACGACCCCCGTTCGCGTCTGTGGAAGAAGCTCGATCCTGAGCTTCAGCAAATTTATTCCCAGCTCCAACGAGTGACCACGACCGAGCGTCTGAGATCCATCCAAGCCTATATCCGCAAGCGGTTCACACAGCAGGCGGTGGTTTGCGGTGCCTTTCCAGCGATCTCGGTCGCTGTTAAACAATACCTCCGCTTCGAAGAGTTCAGCCAAGACAACGATTTGGCCGGCGCAGGTACCCTTCACCTCGATCTGTCGAAATCAAACGGTCGCCTGGTTCTTGACGGTTTGGCTCGTGTGTCAGGCGTCATCGAACTCGTCGAGCTGGCAAATCATGAGAATTTGACTACGGATGAGCGAAACTCAATGAATGACCTTCTAAGCCAATTCTCATTGCCGATGGTCATTTTCGCACCGCGGGAGGAAGGCAAGCCGCTCGATATGCGTGAGATGAAGCAACTGTTTGCCGACTTCAATTTCAAGCAAACCTCGATCAGCCCGAGCATGGCCATCGCACATGACTCCAGCGACATCTACATCGAGGCTACTCGCCGACTTGGTGCCGGCCCCGTCGTCAAAGAGCATGGCGGAATGGAGGTTGGCCGCGCGTCCCTTGGGTCCAAGTCAACCGCGCTCGTCGTGCAACAGAATCTGTTGCGCTTTGTCCGTGGAGCTGCCGAGGGTGACCGCTTCACGGAGGCGAAGCCAAATGTCGAAAAGATCGAGGGGAATCGCCTGACCGAGAAGAATCTCGACGAGTTCGTAAGCACGGTTAATCGGTTTCTCGGCGGCATGGCCGCGGAGTTGGGGAGCGCACAGTTCTCCGACACCAAGAACGCCGTACACCTCAGTGGTCCGGGTTGGGGGGCAGTCGGCGTTGTTTTCTATGACCTCGATGCCATTCTCCGCGTCGAAGACCTCGAGGCGATGGGCCGTAAACTCGGCGAGATAGACTGGCAACGCACCGCCCCGTTCTGGTCCGACGTAATGCGAGAAAAGGAGGTTCGAGGAAAGACGGTTACGACCTTCGTCGGAGGGGGCTACGAGAGTCGCCAAGCTCTGCGCCGGAAGATTCATGAGTATCTTGGAACCTGGGACGCTTTGCAGACAGCTTTGCAAGCTTCTCAGAGTTTCGAGGAGACCGATGGCGGCCAGCCCGCAGCTGCCTAAGGCAGATAGTATCGCGCCTACGCAGATGGAGAATGAGGGAGCGGCCGGCACGCAACCGGCCGACTCCTGTCTCCAAGGTTTCCTCCACCAGAACATTGCGATACGATTGGTGAATGGACAATCGTTGGCGGCCTGTGTGCCGCCAATCTGATTCGTAGTGTCAAGAAGCAATCATAGCTATCGTGCGCCAGCGATCTTGATAGCGGAACTAAAAATAACGTCCCCAAAGCGAAACAGCCGTGCCCAAACTGGCTGGGAGGGTTTTTTTCCCTACTACGCCGGCTTCCCCGAAACCTTCGCACTTACACTCCTGGAAAGCGCGCAGCTACCGGGCGAAGCAGTCGTGCTTGATCCCTGGAATGGGAGCGGGACGACTACCTACGCCGCTTCGCATCTTGGACTTACATCATGCGGCTTCGACCTCAATCCAGTAATGGTCGTCATCGCCCGTGCTCGTATGCTCGCCAAAAGTGAAGCCGACAGCATCGAGCCGCTCACCTCAGAGGTAACGAAGCGTGCGCGTGCTGCGAGGGTGCCCAATGAGGATGATCCACTCTGTGGATGGTTTACACCAAGCGCCGCTGGTCACATTCGTGGCATAGAGCGGAGCATTCGCCGGCTCTTGATTGGCTCGATGACAATTGCGCCCAATGGCACGCATCTCGATCGAATCTCTGGCATCGCCGCAACATTCTACGTCGCGCTTTTCTCCGTGTGCCGCGAACTCGCAAGCCGATTCCAGTCTTCGAATCCAACATGGCTACGACGCCCAAAAGGCGAGGAGAGAAGAGTTCGAGCATCGCGCGACGCGATTGTAAAGCGTCTGACTGCGAATCTGAGTTCTATGGCGGCCGCACTTGCGGCAAAGGGAGAGCCGAAGGGCCAATTGCGCTCTAACCACATAGAGCACGTAATCAAATTGGCAGACGTAACGACTGCAGCGATCGATTCTCAAAGCATAGACTTCATTTTGACCTCGCCGCCCTATTGCACTCGCATCGACTACACCGCAGCGACTCGGATTGAGCTCGCAGTCCTCACACCCCTGCTAAACGTTTCGACCAATGATCTAGCTCGGCAGATGATGGGCTCGATCCGCGTACCTGATCACGAGATTGTGCCACATCCTGGTTGGGGGACGACCTGCAACGGATTTCTCAGTTTGCTGCAGGGGCACTCCTCCAAAGCGTCTGGCGGGTACTATTATAAGACGCACCTAGATTACTTTGAGAAAATGTCGCGGGCACTTTCTCAGCTTGTCGGCGGCTTAAAGGATGAAGGAGTTGCAGTCCTTGTGGTCCAGGATTCGTACTACAAGGAGATACACAATGATCTACCCAAGATCGTTTCTGAAATGGCCACGAACGCGGGCCTCAATATGATTCGGAGGGAGCAGTTCCGCTTGCGTCGTTCGATGTCCGGCATCAATCCACATTCGCGCGTATATCAACGCCCGTCGGGAGCAACTGAAGTCGTCCTTTGCTTTCGAAAACAGTGACACAAAGTAAGCCTTTGACGGCCGGCTCGGGAAGATTGAGGCAGGCGCGTCCGTCGCCGGGACGACGTCCCGGTCAGATCCGCTTCGCGGGGTTGGCGCGGAACCAGTCCACGATCGCCGGCATGTCGGGCTCGAAGCTGCCCGGCGTGTAGATATTGAGGATGCCGGCGCGGGCATCGCTCTCGTTGCGGAAATCGTGGACGATCCCGTGCGGGATCATCAGGAACGAGCCCTGCGTCATGACCCGCCAGACCTCGCCGACGAGGAACGAGGGGCTGCCCTCCAGCACGTAGAAAAGCTCGTCGCTTTCCTCATGCTGGTGCGCGCCCGGCCCTTCGCGATGCGGCTCGAGCCACCATTCCGAGACCGAATAGCGGCTCGCGGTCTCCGCGCCATCGGCTTTGAAGACCGCGCGGATGGGTCCCATGTCGTAATGCCGGCCCTGATCGGGCCCGAGGATCACTTCACGCCGCATCGCCGCCTCCTCGCTGCCGCCGCAAGCGCGCCGGCTTCACCCTTTCGCCGCCAGCGTCTCGATATGGGCATAGAGCGCGCGGATGCACATGGCCTCGCCGCCCTCCGGCCGCCCGGGGCGCGAGCCCGGATTGGCGGCCATCATGTCGATATGGATCCAGGGCGTGCGCCGGCGCACGAACTCGTTGAGGAAGAGCGCCGCGGTGATCGAGCCCGCGAAGCCGCCCTGGCTCACATTGTTGATGTCGGCGATCGGGCTGTCGAGCATGCGCCGATAGGGCTTGTGCAGCGGCAGCCGCCAGAGCGCATCCTGTTGCGCGAGCCCATGGCGCAGCAGCGCTTCGGCGGTCGCGTCGTCGTTCGAGAAGAGCGCCGGCAGGTCGGTGCCGAGCGCCACGCGCGCGGCCCCCGTCAGGGTCGCGCAATCGACGATCAGCGCCGGGTCTTCGCTGTCCGCCTCGGCGAGCGCGTCGCAGAGGATGAGCCGGCCTTCCGCGTCGGTGTTGCCGACCTCGACCGTGATCCCCTTGCGCGTCCTGATGATGTCGAGCGGATGGAAGGCGTTGCCCGCGACCGCGTTCTCGACCGCCGGGATCAGCAGGCGGAGCTGGATATCGAGCTTCGCCCCCATGATGACGCGGGCGAGCCCGAGCAGGTTCGCGGCCCCGCCCATATCCTTCTTCATCTGCAGCATGCCGGAGGCGGGCTTGAGGTCGAGCCCGCCGGAATCGAAGCAGACGCCCTTGCCGACCAGCGTGATCCGCGGACCCTTCCGGCCCCAACGCAGGTCGATGAGCCGCGGCGCGCGCGATGCGGCGCGGCCGACGGCGTGGATCGTCGGGTAGTTCTGCTTCAGGAGCTGGTCGCCGACGATGACCTTGCAGCTTGCGCCGAATTCCTTGGCGAGCTTCTCGGCCTCGGCCGCGAGCTCGGCCGGCCCCATATCGTCGGCCGGCGTGTTGATCATGTCGCGCACCCAGTGGATCGCCTCGGCGAAGCGCTTCACCTGGGCGCGATCGGCGCCCTCGGGCCAGACCAGCTTCGCCGCCGCGCGCTTCGCCCGCTTGTAGCGGGTGAAACGATAGGCGCCGAGCGCCCAGCCGAGTGCTGCCGCCGAGGCCGCTTCCGCCGACAGCCGCCCCTCGATGCGGTAGCGCCCCTCCGGCAGCGACTGCGGCAGCGCGCCGTAGGACCAGATATCGACCCCGGGCTCGACGCCGAGCAGCACGCCGCCGATCCCGCCGGCCCGTGCCGGCAACCGCAGATGAGCGGCGGCCTCCGCCTTGAAGCGGTTCTCCTCGACCCAGCGCCGCATCGTCGCAGGCTGTTTCTTGAGCCAGCTCCTGAGCTCGGCGGCGGTCAGCGGCGTGACCGGTACGGCCTTGCCGCCGGCCCGGTCGATCAGCGAATCGGTCACGGGGAACATCACCTGTCTGGTTCGATAGGATCGCGATGGCGAGCATGGACCGGAAGCGGCGCGCTGAAAAGCCCGTGCGGGGAATACGGGGGCGCGAAGGGCGCCGACGGGGATCCAGCAGCGAAACCCGCGAGGGTCCGCCGCCGCCCCGGCCCCCGCTTCCTCCACCCGCCTTGCGCCGGCCGCACGGCTCGGGCTAATCAGGCGGGCGGACAATGTTTTCCGGCAAGGGACGGCAGTCGACATGGCGACCACGCTCGTCATCGGCAACAAGACCTATTCCTCCTGGTCGCTCAGACCGTGGCTCGCGCTCAAGGCGACCGGCGAGCCGTTCGAGGAGGTGCTGGTGCCGCTCGACCAGCCCGATACCAGGTCGCGGATCCGCGAATATTCGCCGACCGGCAAGGTGCCGCTGCTGATTCATGGCGAGGTGCGGGTCTGGGAGTCGCTCGCGATCTGCGAGTATCTCGCCGACCGTTTCCCCGCAGCGAAGCTCTGGCCGGCCGATCCGGCCGCCCGCGCCCATGCCCGCGCCGTCAGCACGGAGATGCATGGCGGCTTTCCCGAGCTGCGCCGGAACATGCCGATGGATCTGTCGCATTCCTGGCCGCAGCGCGACCGTTCCGCCCACTGCCAGCCGGACATCCGGCGTGTGACGGCGATCTGGCGCGACTGCCGCGAACGTTTCGGCAAGGCGGGCGCGCATGGCAAAGGCGATTTTCTTTTCGGCGGCTTCTCGATCGCCGATGCGATGTATGCGCCGGTCACCACCCGCTTCACCACCTATGGGGTGAGGCTCGATCCGGAATCGATGCGGTATATCGAGGCCGTTGCCGCACACCCCGCGATGCGCGAATGGATCGCCGCTGCGCGGCAGGAACCCTGGGAGCTGACCTACGAGGTCTTCAGACAACCTGCCTGAGGCGCGCCGACCCGCGATGGTCGATCGCGCGATGACGAGCATCGCCGGCTGGTGGACGCTGCGTTCTGCGCTCCGGCTGCAGCCCCTGCCGATCTGGCCGACCGCGATCTGGCTCGTGGTGGTGGGGGGCGCCGTCATCGCGCGACCGCCGGTCTTCGGCGTGGACAGCCTCTATCTTTCCGCGAGCTGGTGGCTCTGGTCGGAGCCGGACGGCGCCGGCGCCGCCTTTGCGAACGAGCCGCCGCTGCTGCACTGGTTGGTGGCGCTCGGCTGGCAGATCTTCGGCGTGAACGAGTTTTGGGCGCGGCTCGTGGCGCCGCTTTTCGGCTTGCTCACGCTCGTCATCGCCGGGCCGATGGCCCGCATGCTCTGGCCGAAGCGCCCGCAGACCCTGATCATCGCGCCGATCGTGCTGGTGGGGTTCGGCGCCTTCGCCAGCATGGCGAGCCTGACGGTGCCCGATCTGCTGCTCGCCTTCTTCGTGCTCGGCGGCAATGCCTGCCTGCTCTTCGCGCTCCGGGCGCAACCGATGCTGGGCTGGCTCAGCTTCGGGGCGGCGCTGGCGCTCGGCATCCTGAGCAAGGGCTCGGTCGCCCTTCTCCACATGCTGCCGGTGGCGCTGCTCGTGCCGTGGCTCTGGCGCTCGCGGCCGATCGCGTTCGGGCGCTATTACGGCGCGCTCGCGGCGTCGCTGCTGCTCGCCTTCCTCATCACTTTGCCCTGGCTGACGGCGCCGGGGGGCGACTGGACGGCCCGGCTCGGCAGCTTCAGCGAAATCGCGCTCAGCCGGATCGATCCGCGGCCCTGGTACTGGCTCCCGCTGCTGGCGCCGCTGCTGCTCTTCCCGTGGTTCTGGTGGAAGCCGGTCTGGCGCGCCTGGCAGCGGCAGCGGCGGATGCCGATCGACGACGGGCTGCGCTTCGCCGGGATGCAGTTCGCCGTGAGCCTGCTCGCCTGTCTCCTGACCGCGCCGCGGGCCGCGCACGCGCTGCTCCCGGCGCTGCCGATGCTGGCGCTCTTCGTCGCGCGGATGCTGACCGTGCAGGAGAACAAGCCGAAGGACTATCACGCCGCCTTGCCGGCGCTGCCGGTGCTGCTGGCGGGGCTGCTCTTCTTCCTGCTCAACATCGTCCCCTTCGCGCATCTCGACGCCGTCTGGCGCGAATTCATGAGCCCGACCGGCCTGCCGATCTGGCTCGGCGGCACGGGCCTGCTCTCCGGCCTCGTCGCCATCGGCGGCGGCTATCTCCTGGGCCAGGCGGCGCCGCGCGCCTTCGTGGCGCGGCTGGTGCAGCTCGCCCTGTTCCCGGCGCTGATCGCGACCGCCATCAACATCGAGTTCGTGACCTCGCTCCGCGACTTCTTCGATCCCCGCCCGGTCGCCGCGCGCATCCAGTCGCTCGAGGAGGCCGGCCGGCCGGTCGCGGTCTTCGGCGCATATCGCGGCGAATACGACCTGCCGGGGCGGCTGGTGGCCCCGCTCGTGCCGCTGGTCGATGCGGGTGCGGTGCTGGGCTGGTCCGCGCAGCATCCGAGGGGCGTGGTGGTCAGCTACTTCCAGGGTTCGACCCTGCGCCTGCCGCGGCGCCCGCTGATGCTGGGGGCGGCGGGCGACGACTGGGTCGCGCTCTGGGAATCGGCCGACGTGGTCGAATCGGACGGCGCCGTGCTGGCGACGCGGTTCTAGAGCGCGTTTCCTCGAAGTTGAATCGGAACGCGCTCCAGATTCATTGGTCTGGTCGCATTTTCTGCCGCGAACCGGTGCCCACTTCGCGGGAAAATGCTCCAGCGTCGGCTCCGACGAAGGACGCTCGGCTCAGATCGAAAGCCCGCCATCCACCATCAGCGTCACGCCGGTGATGTAGGGCGCGCCGGCACAGAGATAGAAGATCGCCTCGGCATAGTCCTCGATCTTCCCGGGCCGCTTCAGCGGGATGTTCTCGACATCGCTATCGACCTCGTCCTCGGTCCAGCGGCATTGCCAGTTGGATCCCTGCACGAGGCCGGGCGCGATCGCATTGACGCGCACCTCCGGCGCGAGGCCGCGGGCGAGTTCCTTGGTCATGCTCACGAGGCCGGCCTTGGTCATGCAATAGACGCTGCTGGAGCCGCCGCGTCCGAAGGCGGAGATCGACGCTGTGTTGACGATGGCGCCGCGGCTCTTCTTCAGGTGCGGTGCGGCCGCGCGGACGCAGCGGAAGGGACCGATGAGGTTGACCGAAAGCAGCTTCTGCCAGAAGGCCTCGTCCTGCCGCTCGAGGTCGGAGGGCGGGATCGGCCGGTCGGTGCCGGGCGTGCCGGCATTGTTCACCAGATAGTCGAGGCCGCCCATCGCGGCGGCGGCCGTCTCGACCATGCGGGCGGCATCCTTGGCGTCGCCGACGTCGCCGGGCGCCGCGATCACGTCGAAGCGCTTCGATTTCAGCCGCTCGACTTCCTTCGGCAGGCGCTCGCTCCGCGCGAGATCGTTGATCGCGACCTTGGCCCCCATGCGCGCGAGCAGTTCCGCCGTCGCGAGCCCGATGCCCGATGCGGCGCCGGTGACGAGCGCCTTCTTTCCCGTGAGATCTGCGGTGATCATTCCTGCCCCCTGACGGCCCGGCGAGCCGGGCGCGGTTGATGCCTACTCCACTTCCGCGTCCTTGCCGGCCGCGAATTCCGTAATGCGCTTCTCCAGCGTGGCGATGAGCGCGTCGAAGCCCTGGCTGCCGATCACCTCGGTGAACTCCGACCGGCGCACGGCGAGCTCGCTGATCGAGGATTTCAGGAACACGTCGATGATGCGCAACTGCCCGCCTTCTTCGGGACGCAGCAGATAGTCGATGCGGACCGGATCGCCGTCGGAGCGGACGATCTGGTTCTGCACCAGGACCGCGCCCTTGTCCTTCGGTTGCTCGCCCAGGATCTCGAATTTCTGGCCCGAATACTCCTTGAAGCGCGCGGCATACACGGCTAGAGAATAGCGACGAAAGCTGTCGGCCAGCGTTGCGCGTTGCGCTTCGGTCAGATTGCGCCAATGGCTCCCCGCCGCCACCCGCGCCATGATCGCGAAATCGAAAGCCTCCGATACCACAGGCTCGAGTTGCTCGTAGCGGCCTCCATAACCGAGGGCGGGCCCGTCCTTCATGACCTGCAGGAAGGCCGCATTGAGCTTGCCGACGACATCGCTTGCGGGGCCGGCTGCGACGCTTTGGGCGGTGGTCAAAAGCCAGAGCGCCCCCAAGATTGCGCCGAGGAACCCTCTTCCGACGGGACGATGAAACGCGCCTGCCATCTTCTTCTTCATCCTTGCCGCTTCACGGTCTCCCGGGCGCAATTGCCGGCGACGCCGAACGAAGCTTCCGATCGTTGACGGAATAGGCGGGCATGGTCGCGAACCTGCTCACCTGGTGGGTAAGGCGTATCGCGCAGTATCCGCGCCTCGTTCTGCTTCTGTCGGCGGCGGCTACGATCCTCGGCCTAATTTATACGGTCGAAACGCTCACCATCAACACCGACACCTCGGCGATGATCGACCCGCGTCTGCCATATAGGGTCGCGTCGCAGCAATTCACAGCCGCCTTCCCGCCCGACCGGGACAGCATCGTCATCGCCGTGGAAAGCGACATTCCCGAGGCAGCCGAAGCGGCGGCCGACTGGCTCGCGCACGGGCTCGAAGGCAAGGCCGGCATCGAAGCGGTGTTCCGGCAGAACGGCGGCGCCTTCTTCGACCGGGACGGCCTCCTGCTGCTGCCGGAGGCGAGCCTCGCGGAATTCACCGACGCCCTCGTCGACGCGCAGCCCCTGCTGGCGGAACTCGCGCGGGATCCGCGCGCCTCGACGCTCTTCGATCTGCTCGGCGACACGATCGACAACTCGACCGATCTCGCCCGCGACCTTTCGTCGCTGCGCCCGGTGACGGAGGCGCTGGCGCCGGCGATCGACCGTGCCCTCGCCGGGGAAAGCCGCCCCTTCTCCTGGCAGGGCCTGATGCAGGCGGGCGGCGAGGATGCCGATCCCGGTCGGCAGTATCTCTCGGTCCAGCCCGATCTCGATTTCGGCTCGATGGCCCCCGCGGGGGTCGCCATCGGCTCGATCCGCGCGACGGTCGCGGCCATGCCCGAGGCGCTTTCCGGCGCGGCGAAGGTCTATGTGACCGGCCCCGCCGCGCTCGCCGCGGAGGAGCTGGAATCCGCCTCGCAGGGCGTGGGGATCGCCTTCGTGATTTCGGTCGTCACCGTCGGCTCCCTGCTGTTCTGGAGCGTGCGCTCGGTCTGGCTCGCGGTGGCGGCGCTGATCACGCTCAATGTCGGGCTGCTCTGGACCGCGGCCTTCGCGGCCGTCTTCGTCGGCCAGCTCAATCTCATCTCGATGACCTTCGCGGTGCTGTTCGTCGGGCTCGGCGAGGATTTCAGCATCCATTTCGCGCTGCGCATCCGCGAGGCGCTGGATGCAGGGCACAGCAAGGTCGCCGTGCTGAGCGAGGCGGTGGCCGGCGCCGGACCGGCGCTGCTGCTCTGCACCGTGGGCGCCGCCTTCGGCTTCTGCGCGTTCGTGCCCACCGCCTATATCGGGCTTTCCGAGCTCGGCATCATTGCGGGCGGCGGGATGCTGATCGCCTTCTTCGCCACCGTCACCGTGATGCCGGCGCTCCTCGCGCTCAAGATGCCGCGGCTGAAGCCATTGCCGATCGGCGGCCTCGGCCTGCCGGTCGAGGGGTTCCTCCGCCGTCATGCGCGCACGGTGGTGACGCTGCTGGCGCTGGCGGCGATCGGGGCGCTTTTCACCCTGCCGCAGCTCACCTTCGACGAGAACCCGCTCAATCTCAAGGATCCGGAGGCGCCTTCCGTCATCGCCTTCCATCATCTGGCGCAGGGCGGGACCGGGCTTTCCTATCCCGCCGAGATCCTGGAGCCGAACCTCGCCGAGGCGGACGCGCTCGCGACGAAGCTCCGCGCGCTGCCGGACATCCACCGCGTGGTGACGCTTTCGACGTTCCTGCCGGCCGATCAGGACGCAAAGCTCGCCATGCTGGCCGACCTGCAATTCCTGCTGCTGCCGGCGCTCGAGGCCGATCCGGTGCCGCCGGCGAGCGACGCGCGGATGGCCGGGGCGGCGACCGCGCTCGCGGCGAAGCTCGGATCCCTGCCCGACACGCTCGATGCCGGGGCGCGCGACGCCTATGGCAAGCTTCGCGCATCGCTCGGGCGTCTCGCCGGGGCGGACCAGGCGGCGCAGGACCGCTTCCAGGCCGACCTTTTCCGCTATTTCCCGGCCTTGCTCCAGCGCATCGGGACGGCGATCGGCGCCGAGCCCATCACCCTCGAGGATCTCCCCGCGGGGCTCGAGGAACGCTGGCTCGCCCCGGACGGCAAGGCCCGGATCCAGGTGATCCCGACCGCCGACGTGGTGCATGATTCGAAGGCGCTGGAGCGCTTCGCCGACCATATCCGCACCATCGCGCCCGACGCCACGGGTGCTGCGATCGGCCTCGTCGAAGGCGGGCGCGCGGTGACCAAGGCGATGATGCAGGCCGGGATCATCGCGATGGTGGGGCTCGTGCTGCTCCTCGCCGCGGTGCTGCGCAGCATCCCGGACATGCTCTATGTGCTGCTGCCCGTGCTGCTGGCGGGGCTCCTCACCATCGCCAGCACCACGCTTCTCGGCGAGCCGCTCAATTTCGCGAATGTCATCGCGCTGCCCCTGCTCTTCGGGCTCGGCGTCGCGAGCGGGACCCACTTCGTCATGCGGGCGCGGGAGGAGGTGCCGGGCACCGACCTGTTCCGCACCTCGACGCCGCGGGCGAGCGTGTTCAGCACCCTCACCACGATCTTCTCCTTCGCCAGCCTCGCGGTTTCCACGCATGAAGGCATCCGGAGCATGGGTATTATGCTCGCTGTGGCCATACTTTGGACCCTTGGCGCGACGCTTTTGCTGCTTCCGGCGTTGTTCGAGCTCCGGCAGCGCCGCCGGATCGGGCGTAGCGGGCGGAGCGGCTAAAGCCCTGTTCCGAACAGGGTTTTCCGGAGCTTAACGGCCTCCTGCCGCGCCCTTGCCACGAGCAAGATGGGTTGACCCGCCTGCCGCCCTATGGTCCCTATGGGGGCTAAATGAGCCCGATTCTGCACTGCCGGGGCCCGTTTCGGGGCTTGCGGCCGGGGAATTACCCAGGAAGCGACGGATGGTGACGGAGAATGCCGCCAAGATGCGCGTGATTCTCGCGCAGCCGCGAGGCTTCTGCGCGGGCGTCGAACGCGCCGTCGAGATCGTCGAGCTCGCGCTGCAGAAATACGGGCCGCCGGTCTATGTCCGGCACGAGATCGTCCATAACAAGCGCGTGGTGGAGAAGCTGCGCAGCATCGGCGCGCGCTTCGTCGACGAGCTGGACGAGGTGCCGGAAGGCGCCATCACCGTGTTCAGCGCGCATGGCGTGTCGCAGAAGATCGCCGACGACGCCGCACTCCGCGACCTGCCGGTGATCGACGCCACCTGCCCGCTCGTCGCCAAGGTGCATCGCGAAGGCCAGCGCTACGCCGAGAAGGGCTTCGACATCATCCTGATCGGCCATGAGGGCCATCCCGAGGTCGAGGGCACCCGCGGGCGCATCCCCGGCGGCGTGCATCTGGTGCAGTCGATCGCCGACGTCGGCAAGCTCAAGGTGCGCGATCCGGCCAAGGTCGCCTACATCACCCAGACCACGCTCTCGGTCGACGATACCCGCGTCATCATCGACGCGCTCAAGCTCCGCTTCCCGAAGGTGCAAGGGCCGGACGTCCGCGACATCTGCTATGCGACGCAGAACCGCCAGCAGGCGGTGCGCATCCTCGCCGCCCATGTGGGCGCGATCCTCGTGGTCGGCTCCCCCAACAGCTCCAATTCGAACCGGCTGCGGGAGATCGCAACCGAAATCGGCATTCCGAGTTATCTCATCGACACCGCCGAGGACATCGATCCGCGCTGGTTCCACGGAATCGATACCATCGGCCTCACCGCGGGCGCCTCGGCGCCGGAAGAGCTGGTCCAGGAAGTGCTGGCGCGGCTCGACCGCATCCGCCCCGTCGAGATCACCAATCTCGAGGGGGTCGAGGAGAACGTCCGCTTCAAGCTGCCCGACATGCTGTGGGACGTGGCGGGCTCCCCTTACGGCCGCATGGGCAAGCCGCATCGCGATGCGGATGCGCCCGCCGCCGAGTAACCTCACCGTCGGTCAGGAGTCTTCGTTTTGTCGGTACCGCTGATTCAGAAGCTGCATGTCGGCTCCTACCTGATTCGCCAGCGCCTCAAGGGCAACGCGCGTTATCCGCTCGTGCTGATGCTGGAGCCCCTGTTCCGCTGCAACCTCGCCTGCGCCGGCTGCGGCAAGATCGACTATCCGGACGACATCCTGAACAAACGCCTGTCGGTCGAGGACTGCCTCGGTGCGGTGGACGAGTGCGGCGCGCCGATCGTCTCGATCGCCGGCGGCGAGCCGCTGCTGCACAAGGAAATCCACACCGTCGTCCAGGGCATCATCGAGCGGCGCAAGTTCGTCTATCTCTGCACCAATGCGCTGCTGCTCGAGAAGAAGATGCATCTCTTCGAGCCGAGCCCCTATTTCTGCTTCTCGATCCACCTCGACGGCGACAAGGAACGGCACGACAAGGTGGTCTGCCAGGAAGGCGTCTACGACCGGGCGGTGCAGGCGATCAAGGCGGCGCGCGCCAAGGGCTTCCGCGTGAACGTGAACTGCACGCTCTTCGACGGCGAAGCGCCGGAGCATGTGGCGCATTTCCTCGACACCGCCACCGCGATGGGCGTGAGCGGCATCACGATCTCGCCGGGCTACGCCTATGAGCGCGCGCCCGACCAGCAGCATTTCCTGAAGCGCAGCGAGACGAAGCAGCTCTTCCGCGACATCTTCAAGCTCGGCCAGGGCAAGAAGTGGGCGTTCAACCAGTCCGGCCTGTTCCTCGACTTCCTTGCCGGCAACCAGACCTATCACTGCACGCCCTGGGGCAACCCGACGCGCAACGTGTTCGGCTGGCAGAAGCCTTGCTACCTCTTGGGCGAAGGCTATGTGAAGAGCTTCAAGGAGCTGATGGAGACCACGGCCTGGGACAGCTACGGCACCGGCAACTACGAAAAATGCGCCGACTGCATGGTGCATTGCGGCTACGAGGCGACCGCCGTCAACGACACGCTCTCCCATCCGCTGAAGGCGCTGAAGGTCGCGCTCAAGGGGCCGAAGACCACGGGTCCGATGGCGCCCGAGATCGCGCTCGACAATGCACGGCCGGCCGAGTTCGTGTTCGAGCGCCAGCTCGCCCACCAGATCAAGACGCTCTCAGCCGAAGGCGCGGGCGAGGCCAAGAGCAGCGCGGCCTAGGGCGGCCTTCGCGCGGGCGCTGTCCCGCGCCAGCGCCGGAAATCCCGCCAGGTCGCCCGGACGGCGCGCGAGCGCGGCCAGCAGCCGCAGGAAATCCACCCTGCCCTCCTTCCCCAGCGCGGCCAGCGCCGCGCCGGGAATGGCACGCCCGGCGGGATCGGCGACAGCCCTGACGGCGATGAAGGGACGGCCCGCCTCGGCGGCCGCTTCGGCGAGCGGCAGGCTCTCCATGTCGAGCGCCGCGGCCCCGCTCTCCGCAAAGAGACGGGCCTTGGCATCCGGCGTCGCGACCACCTCGGCCGTGCCGAGGAGCGCGCCGCCGCGAGCGCGCTCATCCTTCAGGACCGAGAGCAGCTCGGCGCGCGCCCCGATATCGGCCGCGTAGCTGCGGCCCTCCGCATCGACGATTTTATCGGCCAGCAGAAGATCGCCGGGGAGGAGCGCCGGATCGAGCCCGCCCGCGACCCCGAAGCTCACCAGCAGCTCCGCGCCCGCCCCGAGGAGCGCCGCCGCCTCGCGGCGCGCGCGCGCCGGCTCGGCGGCGGCGGTGCGTACCGTCATATTGCCGAAACGATACGGCGCGAGGATCGCGGCTTCGAAAGGCAGTCCGACCAGAACGCCGAGCCGCCTCACATTCCCCACGCGACCTTGCGCTCGTTGCTGCGCTGGAGATTGCGATAGCGCGCCATGGCCCAGAGCGGGAAATAGGCGCTGTAGCCGTGATAGCGGAGATAGAAGACGCGCGGGAAGCCCACCGCCGTGTACCAGGGCTCTTCCCATTTCTCACCCTCGCGCGGGGCCTGTTCGAGGAAGGCGATGCCGCGGCGCACGGCCGGGCTGTCGACCTCGCCCGCCGCCATCAGCCCCATCACCGCCCAGGCGGTCTGCGACGGCGTGCTGGCCTTGGCTTCGCCCTTGCGATCCTTCCAGTAGGTGGCGCCGTCCTCGCCCCAGCCGCCGTCCGGCCGCTGACGGGCGAGCATCCAGTCCACCGCCTTGCGGATATGGGGCGCTTCCATATCCTCGCCGGCCGCGTTGAGCGCGGTCAGCGCCGACCAGGTGCCGTAGATGTAATTGGTGCCCCAACGGCCGAACCAGGAGCCGTCCGGCTCCTGCTCGCGCTTCAGATAGTCGACCGCGCGCCGAAGCGCACCGCCCTCGCCGCCGCCTTGGCCGATCTGGGCGAGGAAGCCGATGCAGCGCGCCGTCACATCGATGGTCGGCGGGTCGAGCAGCGCGCCATGGTCGGCGAAGGGAATGTGGTTCAGGTAGTAATGCGTGTTGTCGGCATCGAAGGCGCCCCAGCCGCCGTTCTTGCTCTGCATGCCGATGATCCATTCCGCCGCGCGATCGATCGACCGCTTCACGCGGGGGTCGGTCTCGGCGCGCCGGCTGCGGGCGAGCGCCATGCCGACGACGGCGGTGTCGTCCACGTCGGGATAATGGGCGTTGCGGAACTGGAACGCCCAGCCGCCCGGCCGCACCCCGGCGCGCCGGTTGGTCCAGTCGCCCTCGAGGTCGAGGATCTGCCGCTCCAGCAGCCACTCGGTGGTGCTGTCGAACTTCGGATCGGCGCCGTCGGACCCCGCCTCCATCACGGCATGGAGCGCAAGGCCGGTGTCCCAGATCGGCGACAGGCAGGGCTGGCAGTAGGTTTCGCCTTCCTTGCGGGTGATGAGCTTGCGCACCGCCGCCATCGCGATCGCGCGATGCGGATGGTCCTTGGCGTAGCCGAGCGTGTCGAAGGCCATGACCGCGTTCGCCATGGCGGGATAGATCGCGCCCAGCCCGTCATCGCCATTGAGCCGCGGCAGGATGAACTCGAGCGCCTTCTGGATCGACCGATGGCGGCGGGTGCGCTCGAAGAGCGGCTCGATCGGCCGCAGGACCTTGTCGAGCAGCAGGAACATGTCGCCCCAGCGGCTGCCGGTCGGGTTGATGAGGTAGCGCTTCTCCTCGAAGGGCGGCGTCACGAAGAGCTCCGACACGCCGATCCGCTTCGGATTGCGGGCCTGCGGCTTCTTCGCCATCAGGATCAGCAGCGGCACGATCACCGTGCGCGACCAGTAGGCGACCTTGTCGATATGGAACGGCGCCCATTTCGGCAGCAGCATGATCTCGACCGGCATCACCGGCACCGCCCGCCACGGCACCTGGCCGAAGAGCGCGAGCTGGATGCGTGTGAAGACGTTGGCCCGCGCGGCGCCGCCGAAATCGAGGATCGCCTTGCGCGCGCGCTGCATATGCGGCGCGTCGGGATCGTCGCCGGCGAGCTTCAGCGCGTAATAGGCCTTGACCGACGCGCTGATGTTGAAATCGCCCGCATGGAAGAGCGGCCAGCCGCCATGCTTGCCCTGGATGCGCCTGAGATAGCGCGCGAGGTCCTCCTGGAGCGGCTGGTCGATCTCGTCCAGAAAATGCTCGAGCAGGATGTATTCGGCCGGGATGGTCGCGTCGGCCTCGAGCTCGTAGCACCATTCGCCCGCGGAGCCGCGCTTCGATTCGAGCGTAGCCTTGACCTCCTCGACCGTGCGGTCGAGCCTGCCGAGGTCCGGGTAGGTGGCGATGCTGCTGCTGTCGTCCATCGGTCTTCGCGTCAAATGGCCTGTCTGTCGAGCGTTCCCGCCGCTTCCCGGCCCATAAACGAGCGCGCCGGACGCTGTCCGGCGGCGGCACGGATCAAGGTTGCGGCATGGAAGCCCGACCGGATAGCCCCTTCGATGGTCGCAGGCAAGCCCGTTTCCGTCCAATCCCCGGCCAAAAACAGGTTTTCGAGCCCGGTCTGGGCCTCGGGACGGCGAGAAAGGGCGGCCGGCACCTGAGCAAAGGTCGCAAGCTTCTCCTTGATGATCCGGTAGGGCGGCAGGGCGGCCCCCGGTTGGTTAACGGCCTTCGCCACGTCCTGCCACAACATTGACGCCAGCCGCTCGGCCGGTTCGTCGACGAGGGCGTCGGCGGCGCTCACCGTCACGCTCGCCACGTCGCCCCGGAAGAAGACCCATTGCGCCACGCCGCCGACGAGGGCGAGGAAGGGGATCCCGTTCTCCGGTTCGAACGGCCGGGCGAGACGGAAATGCGCATTGAGGATGGCGCGCGTGCCCTCCGGGACCGCCAGCCCCGGCAGCAGCTCGGCCGCGATCTGCGGCGGCACCGCCAGGATCAGCCGGTCCTCCGGGCCGAGCTCGACCGTCTCGGCGCCGAAGACGAGCCGGCGCACGCGACGATCGTCGGCCTCGAGGGCGCGGAGCCGCTGGTTGAAGCGGAGCTCGACGCCCGCCGCCTCGAGGCGCCGAATCGCCGGCAGCACGAAGCTCTCCGAGAGGCCATCGCGGGCGATGAGCGCGCGGCAGGCCTCGCCGCCCCGCGCGAAGCTGAGGCGGAGCATCCGGCCGAGCAGCCAGGCAGCACCGTCCTTCATCGCGGTATTGAGCACGGCGACGGTGAGCGGCTCGATCATCCGGCGCGCGATCGGGGAGGCGGGATCGACGATCTCGGCGACGGTCCGCTCGCGCCCGGCGAAGAGGAGGCGCGGGATCGCAAGATAGTCGGCAAGGCCGGTCCCCGGCACGCGACGGTCGCGGGCGAGGATCCACCAGGGCAGCCGGCCGGCATTGGGCCGCACGCACCAGCGCTCGCCGGTCGCGAGGTCGAGGAAGGGGAAGCGCGCCTCGTCGAGCTCGATCATGCTGCCGCGGGCGCCGACCAGATCGAGATAGGCGAGCGACGCGCCGTTGGCGCTGAACAGCATGTGATTGCCGTTGTCGATGCGCCGCCCGATCTCGCGGTCGTCATAGGAACGGCAGCGGCCGCCGGCATGGCCGGCCGCCTCGTAGAGCCGCACCCGGCCCGCCTCGCTCAGCGAAAGCGCGGCGCTGAGGCCGGCGAGCCCGGCCCCGACGATGTGGCAGACGCCGGAGCTCCGCATCACCGGAGGTTCCCGAGGGCGATCCGCAGCTTTTCCCATTTGCCGAGCCGCACCGGCTGCGCCGTGGCGAAGCCTTCGTCCCGCAACCGCTCCAGCAGGCGGTGGTAGATCGCATGAATGATACGGGCAGGCTTGAGCTCGCGCCGCGGCAAATGGGCGAGCGTCGCGGTCGCTTCGGCGAACCGGCGCTCGGCGCGCTCGGCGACCGCCGCGCAGACGCCGGCAAGACCGGGATGGTCCAGGGCCAAGGCGGGCTTCGCCGGCACCGCGAAGCGATCCAGCAGCTCGCGCGGGAGATAGAGCCGATCGACCTCGGCATCCTCGCGCAGGTCGCGCAGCAGGTTGGTGAGCTGCACCGCTTCGCCGAGCTCCGTGGCGAGCCGGTCGCCGGCCGGCTGCGGCGCGCCGAAAACCCGCACCGAAAGCCGCCCCACCGCGCCCGCGACGCGCGCGCAATAGAGCTCGAGCTCGGCCATCGGCGGCGCCTGGATCGGCCCGTTCGCATCCATCTCGACGCCGTCGATCACGGCCTGGAAATCCTCGCGGCGGAGAGCGAAATCGCGCACCGGCTGGAGCAGCGCGCGGGCGATCGGATCGGCGGGCCGGCCCTCATAGAGCCGGTCGATCTCGCCGCGCCATTCGGCGAGCGCCACACGCTTGCGCTCGTTCGGAAGATCGCCGTCGGCGATATCGTCCACGACGCGGCAGAAGGCATAGACCGCGAACATCGCGTCGCGCTTCGCGCGCGGCAGCAACCGCATCGCCCAATAGAAGGAGGTGCGCGCCTTGAGCACGCGCGCGGCGATTTCCGCCCGGTCGCCGGCCGCCGTCATCCCGGCTTGCATCGCGCCCGTGCTCATTTTGCCGATCTCATCCCGTGACGGCGCTCGCCCTAGCGCCCGTTAACCTCGGAGGATAGCCGAGCATGATCGGGAGGCAATGGCAAAATTGCATTGTATTATATAGACTTATTAGAGGCGACCGGGCGCGTGAGCAGATTGCGCCGGGCGAAATCGACGATCGCGTCGCGCAGCGTCTCGGCGATCGGGCGCGGCTCGAAGCCGAGCTCGGCCGACGCCTTGCGATGGTCGAAGATCATCGGGCTGCCGGCGAGCCGCACGCCGGTCAGGGGTGCCACAGGCCGACGCTTGGTCGCCCAGGCGAGCGTCTCGAACAGGACCGCCGACAGATAGGCGAGGGCATAGGGCACGCGCCGCTTCGGCATCACGAGGCCGGTCAGCCGCTCGAGCTCCGCCAGCAGGGCGGAAAAGCGCAGATTGTGGCCGCCGAGGATGTAGTTCTCGCCCGTCTGGCCGCGCTCGGCCGCGAGGATATGGCCGAGTGCGGCATCGCGCGCATCCACCAGATTGCATTCCCAGTCGAGATAGGCGGGCGAGCGGCCGTTCAGATAGTCGAGCAGCATGCGCGAGGGCGGCGTCAGATGGCGATCGCCCGGCCCGATCGGCATGGTCGGGTTGACGATGACGATCGGCATGCCGGACGCCGCGGCGGCGAAGGCGGCGCGCTCGGCGAGGAACTTGGATCGACAGTACGGGCCGGGCATGTCCTCGAGGCGCGCGGGCGCCGAGTTTTCGTCGATCACCGATCCGTTCGTCCGCCGCACGCCCTTCAGGATCGATTCGGTCGAGGTATAGACGACGCGCGGCGTCTTCGCCGTCCGCGCCGCCTCCAGAACCGCGAGCGTGCCGTGATAGTTGAGCTCGAGGAAGCTCTGCGGCCGCGCCGCCCAGAGATCGGGATTGGCCGCCAGATGATAGAGGCACCCGACGCCCTCGAGCGCGCTCGCCAGGGCGGCGGCATCGAGGATCGAACCCTTGCGGACCTCGACCCCGTCCGGAAGCTCGGGCGCGCCGGCGATATCGAGCACGCGCACCTTCGTGCCGCGCCCGTGCAGCAGGCGGGCGAGATGGCTGCCGATGAAGCCGCCGCCGCCGGTGACCAGCGCAATCCCGGTCATGCAGGGCCGATCGTCATGTGCGGGGGCCGAAGAGGGCGCGGGGACCGAACAGGGCATGGCCGACGCCCCAGAGCCCGGCCGAGAGAAAGGCGGGCCTGGAGAGAACGACGCGCTCGGCCAGCGGATCGCGGCGACGCAGCTCCTCCGCGAGGCGCCGGGAGATACGCCAGATGAAGGCGGCTTCCATGGCGAAGCGGCGATCGCGGAACTGGGAGGCGAGCGGGCGGGCGTCGCGAACCAGCAGGGCCGTTTCGTCGAGCAGCCGGTCGAGCACGCGCCGGAGCCCGGGCGTCGCGCGCGGCCGGTCGAGATCCTCGATCCCGCTTCCTTCCGCGGCGAGCCACGGTTCCGGCAGATAGACACGGTCGAGATTGCGATAGTCCGCCTGGCAGTCCTGCAGGTGGTTCAGCACCTGGAGCGCATTGCAGAGCGCGTCGGACGCGGCATAGCAGCGGCGATCCTCGCCATGGAGATCGACGAGATAGCGTCCGACCGGCGCCGCCGAGCGGATGCAATAGCCCATCAGATCCTCCCAGTCGCGATAGCGCCCCTTGACCGCATCCTGCTTGAAGGCATCGATGAGATCGAGCCCATGGCGCGCCGGCACGCCGGTTTCGGCGAGGCTCTCGCGCAGGCGATGCGCCTTGGCGAAGGCGGCGGGATCGCCGGCCCCTTCGGCGAGCGCGCGGGCGAAGCCTTCGAGCCGCGCGACCTTGTCGGCGGGCGCCAGGCCCGGATTGTCGGCGATGTCGTCGATCGCGCGGGCGAAGGCGTAGAAGCGCGCGACATGGGGCCGCAGACGCGCCGGCAGCAGCCAGGACCCGACCGGAAAATTCTCGTCGCCGGCGCCTTTGCCGGACGGGGTTTCGACTGTGGCCTGCATCGCCCTGATGTCCTAGCGCGACCGGCCGGAGGATGCCAGCCGCGTCATTCGGCCGCCGGACGGCCGGCGCTCTCGCGCTCGCGGGCGCCGCTCCGCGCATAGTCGCGCCCTTTCCAGCGATTGCCGCCGACGAACCAGTAGCGGCGCGCGGAATCGAGGGTCATCAGCGTGTAGAGCGATGCCGAGAGCGGCAGCAGGACGGCTTCCCACGAACGGCGGCCGTAATAGGCGAGCATCGGCAGATAGGAGGCAGCCATGGCGAGATAGGCGACGCCGGCGAGCAGGCCCGCCAGCCGATCGCCATGCCAGGGCAGCGCGACGAGGATCAGGGGCGGTGCCAGATAAAGCAGCGCCATGCCCAGTATCGTGCCGATCAGCAGCAGGACGGAATGACGAAGCTGGGTGAAAGCGGAGCGCGCCACCATCATCCAGATCGGCGCGAGCCGGTCATAGACGCGAAGGCTCAACGTCTCGGCGGCAAGGCCGATCCACAGGCGCCCGCCGCTCCGCTTCACCGCACGGGCGAGCGCGCAATCGTCGATCAGACGCCCGCGAATGGCGGCGATGCCGCCGAGCGCGGCGAGGGGCCGCGCGCGCACCAGCACGCAACCGCCGGCGGCGGCGGCGGTGCCGCGCTTCGGATCGGCCGCCCAGGCGAAGGGGTAGAGCTTCTGGAAGAAATAGACGAAGGCCGGGATCAGGAGCCGCTCCCAGACGGTCCCGCAATGGAGCCGCGCCATCAGCGAGACGAGGTCGTAGCGGCCGGCTTCCGCCTGCCGCATCAGGCGATCGAGCGTATCGGGCCCGTGGCGGATGTCGGCGTCGGTGAGGAAAAGCCAGTCCGCCGCACCGCCGGCCTTCGCCGCCTCGATGCCCTGCGCGACCGCCCAGAGCTTGCCGGTCCAGCCGGGGGCGAGCGGCTTTCCGGCCAGCACCGAGAGGCGTCCGCTGCCGTCGCGTGCGGCCAGCGCCCGCGCGATCTCGCCGGTGCCGTCGTCGCTGCCGTCATCCACCAGGACGATCCGGAACGGGCCGTCATAACGCTGGCCGAGCAGCCCTTCGAGCGTGGCCGCGATCGTCGCCGCCTCGTCGCGTGCCGGCACGATGGCGGTAACCGAGGGCCAGTGCGCCGGCGCGGGCAGGCCCTGCGGCAGCCGCTCGCGGGCGCGCCAGAAGCCGCCATGCAGCAGCAGCAGATAGAGCCAGGCGAGCAGCGCGAGCGCCGCCACGGCCTCGAGCGCGATCTGCAAGGTCGTGCCGTCGCCCGCCATGCCGGATCAGCTCTCCCGATAGAGCAGCAGGATGACGCCGACGAGGACGAAGCAGGGCGGCCAGACCCAGGCGGCGAAGCGGGAGGCCGGCGGCTCGAGCCTGAGCTCGAGCCAGCGCGCGGCGGCGATGGCGACGCCGAGAAGCGCGATCGGCAGATGCGTGACCTCGGCGAGCAGCAGCTCCTTCACATTGGTCAGCATATGCGCGTGGCTGAGCAGGAAGGCCGCACCGCCCGCCACCAGGATCGGAAACACCAGGGCATAGCCCTTGGGCCGGAGGCGTCCGGTGCGCACGGCCCATTCGAAGAGGCCGAACAGCACGATGAGCAGCATGAAGAACTTGTGCTGCACGAACTCGGGATTGCGCAGGCTCTCGAAGAAGCCGAGCTCGCCGATCGGCCAGCTCTCGGCTTCGGAGCGGAAGAACAGGAAGAAGGCGAGACCCAGCAGCAGCAGCGGCCAATGCCGGGCCCAGGGCGCGATGCCGGCGCGTTCCGCCAGCGCCAGCAGCCCGATCGCCAGCACGAAGATCCCGGCCCAATGGTGGTTATATTCCGACCAGGCGATGTCCGCGGCATTGCGCGGCAGCGGCGCGGTGCCGCCCGGCACGAAGGCCTCGTGATGCGGCGCTTGCGTCGCGGCGGCGCTGCGGTCGATCTCCGCCTGGCGTTGCGCGATGGCGAGGCTCGAATAAGCCGGGCTTTCGAGGCTCGGCCAGCGCGGGGCGAAGCGCGCGGCGTAGTCCTCGAGCGTGACGCGGTCCTGCACCAGATCGATCGCGGGCGGCAGCGAGGTGATCGAGGCGGCGGCCAGCAGCACGGCGACGCCGATGCCGATCTCCACCTCGCAGAAGCGCAGGAGCCGGAGCGTCGGCGTGGCCGGATCGCGCGCCAGCCGCCCGATCAGGCGGTTGTTGAGGAAACCGAGGAAGAGAAGGCCGAGGAAGAGCATCGACTTGGTCAGCACCATCATCCCGTAGGCGGTGCCGTAAAGCGCCGGAAAGGAGCCGATCAGGATGAAAGCGAGGCCGAGCCCGCCGACGAGAAGCGCGGCCACCGCGCCCATCGCCATGGCCGAGAAGCGCCGGCCGATGCGCAGGCGATCCTGCGGGCTCGGGCAGAGACGGAGGCCGATCAGGAGATAGGGGATGCCGCCGATCCAGAGGCCCGCCGCGACGCGATGGAGCAGCGTCAGCCCGAGCAGCAGCGCCCGGTCCTCGAGGCGCGCGGCGGCATGGCTCGACGCCAGGCTCGCCGCCATCATGCCGGCGCCGAGCGCCAGCAGCAGAAACCATGGCGCACCGGGCTTCGCCCGGCGCGCGACTGCGAAAAGCGCGAGGCCGAAGAGGATCTTGGCGAGGCCGGCCTCGAAGAACCCGGCGCCGAGGATGCGCGCGAAATCGAGGCTGCTTGCGAGGACCGTCGCGTTGAGGGCGAGCTCGGCGGCTTCGAGGAGTGCGGCGGCGAATGCGCTCCAGGCGAGCAGCGCGAAGCTGCGGCGGCGCAGCGCCACGCCGCCCTCGCCCAGGGCCGCCGCGAAGGGCAGGGCCAGAAGCAGCAGGAAGGCGATGCCGCCGAGCGTCAGGGTTTCCGCAACGAGCGAGAAGCCGTGCAGCAGGACCGTGAGATAGCCGAAGATATCGGCGAGCAGGCTCATCGGCCGGGAAGGCTTAAGGGGCGGAGACGCTGAAGGGCAAGGTGCCGCGCGTGATATGGCCGTCGACCGACAGCACCTGCCATTGCAGGCTGTAGGCGCCCGGCGTCAGCCCGTCGGCCTTCGCATCGAGCCGGTCGTCGCTTTCCTGCGGCAGGATCGCGAGCGGCGAGGCCGTGCCGTCCGGACGCTGGAGAACCAGCTCCGAGCGGGCGGAATCGATCCGGCTGTTGAAGCGGATCGTCAGATCGGCGGTCGGCCCGGCGATCGCAGCACCGGGCGCCGGCACCGAATCGACGACGATGGCATGGGCCTCGGCAGGTCCGGCGAACAGCGATCCGATGGCCAGGGCGAGAGCCAGGCATGCGCCGAGCAGCGGGCGCCGGTTCGGAAGGATCGATGCCATGCGAAGGACCCTAGGACGGTGCGCAAAGCCAACAGGCGGTGCGCAAAGCTAATAGCCGGACGGGCGCGAGGCGTCAAACCGCGGAACGCCGCGGGGTGCCCTTCCGAGATCGCCGAAACGGCGGAGAATCAGGCGCGGGACTGGACCTGGCGGGCCGCCTCGTTCCGCGAGGACCGATCGAGCGCGTGGATGTCCTCGAGGCTGCCGGCGGCGGCGCCGTTCACCCGATCGAGGCAGGCCTCGACCACGCGCGCGATATCGAGGAAGCCGATGCGCCCGTCGAGGAAGGCCTGCACCGCCACCTCGTTCGCGGCATTGAGGATGCAAGGGGCGCCCTGCCCCGCCTTCAGCGCGGCGCGCGCGAGCCGCAGCGCCGGAAAGCGGATCTCGTCCGGCGCCTCGAAATGGAGGGCCGCGATGCGCACGAGGTCGAGACGTTCGGCGGGAGCGGCCATGCGCTTCGGCCAGGCGAGCGCATAGGCGATGGGGGTGCGCATGTCGGGGCTGCCGAGCTGCGCCAGCACCGAGCCGTCGACATAGGCGACGAGGCTGTGCACCACCGATTCCGGATGCACCAGCACCTCGATGCGGTCCTCCGGCAGGCCGAAGAGGTGATGCGCCTCGATCACCTCGAGGCCCTTGTTCATCATGGTCGCGGAATCGATCGAGATCTTGGCGCCCATGCTCCAGTTCGGATGCTTGACCGCTTCCGCGGGCGTGGCGCGCCCCATCGTCTCCGCGGTCGCCTTGCGGAAGGGGCCGCCCGAGGCGGTGAGGATGATGCGATCGACCGCGTCGCGCCGCTCGAACTCGAACACCTGGAAGATGGCGCTATGCTCGGAATCGACCGGCAGCAGCGTTGCCTCGTGACGGCGCACCTCGCTCATCATGAGATGACCGGCGCAGACCAGCGTCTCCTTGTTCGCGAGCCCGACGATGGCGCCGCGGCGTACCGCCGCGAGGGTCGGCCGGAGGCCGGCCGCGCCCACGATCGAGGCCATCACCCGGTCGGCAGGCCGCTCCGCCGCCTCGACCACCGCTTCGGCCCCGGCTGCGACCTCGATGCCGCTGCCGGCGAGCGCCGATTTCAACGCGCCATAGCGATCGGGATTGGCGACCACGGCGATCTTCGGGCGAAGCTCGATCGCCTGCTTCGCCAGCAGCTCGACATTGTCGAACCCGGTCAGCGCCTCGAGCAGGAAGGCTTCGGGCTGGCGGCGGATGAGGTCGATGGTGTTGCAGCCGACCGATCCGGTCGAACCCAGGATCGTGACGCTGCGGGGGGCTTCCTTGGGAAGAGCGCGCAGGGCGATATCGCGTCGGGCGCGGGTTGGCATCGCTTTTCGGCTCCGTCCCTGTTGCGATGACCGTAGCATGAAATCTACGGTGGCGGGGAGTGGTTTCGAGGCCATCTCGCGGGCCTGCCCCGGAAGGCGCGGGTTGTGCCACGGCGCCGCCCGCAGGATCAACGGGAATTATCGAAGTGGGTTGCAGGCTTTCCGCGGGGCCGCGGCCCCGCGCGGGCGCTGCCCGCCCGGCCCTGGGAATGGTTTCAGGCCGCTTCTGTCTTCCGGCCGGGCGCCGGCAGGTGAATGCCGCATTCCGTCTTGTCGAGGCCGCGCCAGCGGCCGGCGCGCGCATCCTCGTCGGGACGGCTCCGCTCCGAGCAGGGAATGCAGCCGACCGACTGGAAGCCGTCGGCCTGCAGCGGGTGATGCGGCAGCTCGTGCCGGTCGAAATAGGCGGCGATGTCCTCGCGGCTCCACTGCGCCAGCGGGTTGACCTTGATGCGGCCTTCGGCGGATTCGACGGTCGCGATCGCGCTACGCAGATTGCCCTGATAGCGCTTGCGGCCGTTGATCCAGGCGTCGAAGCCTTCGAGCGCGCGGGCGAGCGGCTCCACTTTCCGCAAGGCGCAGCAGGCGTCGGGATTGGTGTACCAGAGCGTGCCGTCGCCGTCGCGCTTCGCGAGCTCCACCGGATCGGGCGTCACGATGCGCACGTCCTTGAGGCGCAGCCGCTCGATGAGCGCGTCGCGATAGCGCCGGGTCTCGCCGAAGAGCTTCCCGGTATCGAGGAACACGACGGGCGTCTTCGGATCGACCGCCGCGACCATATGCAGCAGCACCGCCGCCTCGGTCCCGAAGGAAGAGACGAGCGCGATCGATCCGGGAAACTCCCGGCGGATCATGGCGTCGAGAAGCGCCACGCCGCCGGTCGCGCCATAGGCGGCATCGAGCGCCGCGGCGCGCGCGGCGACCGCGGTTTCGCGGCTGTTGCTTTCGGCGTTCATGAGGCCCTCGCGAGCGGCCGGTGCGGATGGCGCAGATCCCGCGCCGGCGTCCGGTCGTCCGTCGCCGGCTGATAGAAGACGCTCATCTCGCCGAGCTTCTGCCGCCAGGCGCCGAGCGGATCCTTGTCCACGATATCGAAGGCATCGAAGCCGCAGCGATGCATGTAGAGAAGCGAATCGCGCAGCACGCGGCCCACGGCGCGGATCTCGCCCTTGTAGCCATAGCGCGTGCGCAGCAGATGCGCCGTCGAATAGCCGCGTCCGTCGTTGAACTTGGGGAAATCCACCGCCACGAGGGCGAAGCGGTCGATGTCGGCGGCGAGCGCTTTGATATCGTCGCCCGCCTCGATCTTGATCCCGGTCGGCGCGTTGCGCCCGGCGAACCGCTCGCGTTCCTTGAGCCAGCGCTTGGCGGTGACGACGACCGCGCCCTCGGCCGGAATCTCGTCCGCCTCGGCGACGAAGCGCCACGCGTCGTCGGCGACGAGCAGGCCGTTCCTAACGAGCGCCATAGAGACGCTCCTTGAAGGGCTGCAGCCCGACGCGGCGGTAGGTGTCGAGGAAGCGCTCGCCCTCGATGCGGATGCCGAGATAGGTGTCGACGATGGTGTCGACCGCATCGACGACGCGGTCATAGGCGAAGGCGGGCCCGACGATGTCGCCGAGCGCCGCCGTCTCGTCGGCGCTGCCGCCGAGCGTGATCTGGTAGAACTCCTCACCCTTCTTGTCGACGCCGAGGATGCCGATATGACCGACATGATGATGGCCGCAGGCGTTGATGCAGCCCGAGATCTTGATCTTGAGCTCGCCGATCTTCGCCTGACGCTCGGGATCGGCGAAGCGGCGGCCGATCGCCTGCGACACCGGGATCGAGCGGGCGTTGGCGAGGCTGCAATAGTCGAGCCCCGGGCAGGCGATGATGTCGGTGATGAGGCCGGCATTGGCGGCGGCCAGATCGAAGAAGCCGAGATTGCGCCAGAGCTCGTAGAGATCGGCCTCCTTCACATGCGCGAGCACGAGATTCTGCTCGTGCGTGACGCGGACCTCGCCGAAGCTGAAGCGCTCGGCGATATCCGCCATCGCTTCCATCTGCCGGTCGGACGCGTCGCCCGGCACGCCGCCCTCGGGCTTCAGCGAGACGGTCACGATGGCGTAGCCCGGCTGCTTGTGCCGCGAGACGTTGGTGCGGACCCAGCGCGCGAAGTCCCGGTTCTCGAAACGCTTGGCGTGGAAGGCCGGCGTCTCGGCGGGCAGGGTCTCGTAAGGCGGCAGAGCGAAATGGGCGTGGATGCGCTCGAACTCCGCGGCCGGCAGCTCGAGGTCCTCGTTGCGGCTCGCCTGCCACTCCGCCTCGACCAGCCGCGCGAATTCCGCGGCGCCGACCGCGCCCACCAGGATCTTGATGCGCGCCTTGTGGATGTTGTCGCGCCGGCCGAGCTGGTTATAGACGCGGAGGATCGCCTCCAGATAGGAGAGCAGATACTGCTTCGGCAGGAAGGGCCGGATCGTCTCCGCCAGCATCGGCGTGCGGCCCTGGCCGCCGCCCACCATCACCTCGAAGCCGATCTCCCCGGCCGCGTCGCGATGCATCCGCAGGCCGATATCGTGCACGCAGAGCGCGGCGCGGTCGTGCGGCGAACCGGTGATGGCGATCTTGAACTTGCGCGGCAGGAACGAGAATTCGGGATGGAAGGTCGACCATTGACGGATGATCTCGCACCACACCCGCGGGTCTTCGATCTCGTCGAAGGCGACGCCGGCGAACTGGTCGGCCGTGGTGTTGCGCACGCAGTTCCCGGAGGTCTGGATGGCATGCATCTCGACCTCGGCGAGCTCGCCCAGGATGTCCGGCGCCTGCTCGAGCTTGATCCAGTGATACTGGATGTTCTGGCGCGTGGTGAAATGGCCGTAGCCCTTGTCGAAGCGCCGGGCGATGTAGGCGAGCTTGCGGAGCTGCGTCGAGGAGAGCATGCCGTAGGGGATCGCGACCCGCAGCATGTAGGCATGGAGCTGCAGATAGAGGCCGTTCATCAGCCGCAGCGGCTTGAATTCGTCCTCGCTGATGTCGCCGGCGATGCGCCGGCCGACCTGGTCGCGGAACTGCTCGACCCGCTCGGCGAGGATACGGTGATCGTATTCGTCGTAGCGATACATCAGGCGGGGCGCCCTTCCGCCTGCTTGCCGAGCTCGGGATGGATGCTGGGGCCGCGCGAGCGGATGCGCTCCTTGGTGGTGCGCGGCACGAGGAGGCCCGCTTCGACGGTCACGTCCGCGCGATAGGGCGCCACGACGATCTGCGCCTTCACGGCGGCATCGGCGGTGCCGAGCAGCTCGGCCGCCGCGGCTTCGCCTTCGACGACGACCGCGTCCGCGAGGCGCTCGGACCAGTAGCCCTCGGGGGCGAGATAGACGACGGCGCCGTCGCGCAAGCGGTTGGCCGTGACGATTTCCTGGGTCATGCCGTGAGCCTTTCGGGTAGTTCGGCGGCGAGGGTCGCGGCCGCATCCGCCCGGGATGCGACCTCGCCGATGAGGATGAGTGCCGGACCGCGCACGAGATTGCGGGCGACCAGGCTGCCGAGCTCGGCGAGCCGGCCGGCGAGAATGCGTTGATCGGGGCGCGTGCCGTTCTCGATGAGTGCTACCGGCGTCGCCGGCGCGAGGCCGTGCGCCAGCAGATTCTCCATGACGCGCTGGGCGGCGCCGACGCCCATATAGATCGCGAGGGTCTGGCGCGGCTGCGCGAGCGCGGCCCAGTCGAGCGCGGGCTCGCCCGCCTTGCCTTCGGCGGTCGCGATGACGAGCGCCTGGGCATGATCGCGATGGGTGAGCGGGATGCCGGCCGCCGCGGCGCAACCGAGCGC
The DNA here is from genome assembly GCA_964569315.1 of uncultured Rhodospirillaceae bacterium. Taxonomy (GTDB): domain Bacteria; phylum Pseudomonadota; class Alphaproteobacteria; order Dongiales; family Dongiaceae; genus CADEFF01. Next base: position 49,123 of record CAZMUZ010000003.1, read on the forward strand.
CGCCGTGATCCCCGGGACGACCTCGGCCGGAACGCCAGCGGCCCGCAGCGCGTCGAGCTCCTCGCCGCCGCGGCCGAAGATGAAGGGATCGCCGCCCTTGAGCCTGACCACGCGATGGCCGGCGCGCGCTTCCGCGACGAGCAGCGCGTTGATCGCCGCCTGCGACATGGCCTGCCGGCCGGGGGCCTTGCCGACGAAGATGCGGCGCGCATCGCGCCGGATGCGGTCGAGGATCGCGGGATCGACCAGCCGGTCGTACAGCACCACGTCCGCAGTCTCGAGATGGCGGAGCGCCTTCAAGGTGAGGAGCTCCGGATCGCCGGGGCCGGCGCCGACGATGGCGACGCGCTCGGCCTCGGCGTCGGCACGGCGGTTGATGTGGGAGAGCAGCCGTTCGGCCGCCTCCGGCTCGCGGCCCGCGAGCACCGCATCGGCCGCCGGGCCGTCGAAGAACTTTTCCCAGAGCCGCAACCGCTCGCGCCGGTCGGCGAAGCGCGCGGCGATGGCACCGCGGAAGCGCTGGGCGAAGCGCGCGAGGGCGCCGAGACGCGCCGGCAGCATCGCCTCGATGCGCTCGCGGATCCGGCGCGCGAGGATCGGCGCCGTGCCGGCGGTCGAGATGCCGATGATGACGGGATCGCGATCGACGATCGCGGGCACGATGAAATCGGAAAGCTCGGCACGATCGACGACATTGACCGGAACGCCGATCGCCTTCGCCGCGTCGGCGACGCGCTCGTCGAGCGCGCTCTCGCCGCTCGCCGCGACGACGAGCGTCGCATCCTCGAGATCGCTCGCCGCGAAGTCCCGGCGCTGCCAGTCGATGCGGCCCTCGATGGCGAGCGATTCGATCTCCGGCTCGGCCTCGCCGGCGATCAGGCGAACCCGCGCCCGCGCCCGGGTCAGCAGCCGCAGCTTCTGCAACGCGGCCTCCCCGCCGCCGATGACGACGACGCGACGATCCGCGATCGAGAAGAAGGTCGGAAAATAATCCATCGGCTGCCGGCTCCCGTCCGGCCAATACCGCACGCCGATGCGGTATTTACCTGCGACCTATTTCACCATTCGGCAGGTAAGGAGTCAATGAAAACACATTCTACGACCGTAGTATGTGTTAGCTTGAACGCTTCCTCGCGTTATTTTTCCGCATATGAATTACACAATGTATATCAATCATATAAACGATGGGAGAGCATCAGGGGTCAGAAATAACATTTACAACATGTTATTATAACGACCCGACGGCCCTGCGGAGGGGTCTCGCCGGGTGAAATCCGCCTACGCCGTCGGGAGATCGCGCGGCGCCTCGCCCGCGACCGGCCGCGGCGATTTCCGCTCCCAGGTGCTGAGGCCGACGCCGGCGATGACGATGGCCCCGCCGACCAGCGTGATCAGGGTCGGCTGCTCCCCCAGCACCGCCATGCCGCCGATCACGCCGATCACGGGAACGAGCAGCAGCACCGGCGAGACCTGGTTCACGCTGTAGCGCGCGATGAGCCGGTACCAGATCGAATAGCCGAGCGCCGTCATGCCGAGGCCGAGATAGAGCACGATCAGCCAGCCCTTCCAGTCGGCGCTCCGCAGCACGGCCATATGGCCCTCCTCGAAGATGAACGAGGCGATGAAGAGCTGCGGGGTCACCAGCACGGCGATCCAGGTCATCAGCCGGAAGCCGCCGATATGGCTGACCGTCTTGGCCAGCACCTGCCCCGAGGCCCAGGTCACCCCGCCGCCGACGACCAGGAGGATCGGCCAGAGCGCGCCTTCGAGGCGCGGCTGGCCGGCGATGACGACGGCCCCGATGAAGGCGATCGCGATGCCGAGGCCGCGCAGCCAGGTGATCTTCTCCTTGAGGAAGACCACCGCCAGCAGCGCCGCGAGCGGGCCCTCGAGCTGGATCAGGATGGTGCCGAGCGAAGCGTCGATATCGCGGAGCGCCATGAAGGTGAGGCTGTAGGAGACGGCGCCGGCGATGAGGGAGATCAGCAGGATGCGCGGCATCTCCTCGCGCGGCAGCGGCGCGAACCAGACCATCACGAGCGCGGCGAGGCCGAACCGGAAGGCCAGCAGGAAGATCGGGGGGAACTGTCCGATCCCGGCCTTGGCGAACACGAATCCCATGCCCCAGAGCGCCGCCAGCAGGAGGGCCGCGAGAAGATCGATGGGCTTCATGATCGGGAAATTCCGGTGGGCTGAAGGAAAGCGCTGCGAGGCTAGCCCGGCGCCCCTGCCAAGGCCAGCATCCCGCGGCAGCAGGTCTGCCCTGCGACCGATGCGCGGGGCTCGCCCGCAACAAGAGAAGCTTATTTCGTCCCCGCCGCCTTCACCTGGACATAGATCCGGCGGGGGGCCGCCTCGAAATAATGGAAGAGGGCCGGGCAGAGCCAACCCTCCATATCGAGCGCCGGCGCATAGTACCAGTTCCCGCCCAGCTCCTCGCGACGCCATTCGAGCATGAGCTCGTGACCGGGAAAGGGACCGGCCGAGAAGATCAGGCGGAAACCGCGTTCCGCGTCCGGAAGGTTCGCCACGACGCGATCGATCATGCTGTCGGCGCCGGCGACGAACGGCTCCTGCACCAGGCCGACCCGCGCGTCGTCGAACACCCACATGCCGTGATGACGATAGGGGGCGATGACGTTGATGCTGTTCATGGCGGCGTCCGTTCCGTCCGGCGAAGACCGTCCCGCCCCGCGCGGAACCGGTATAATATCCTATGAGCGCGACGGCCGCAGCGATCGGGCGGTCGACGCCGACGCGGAGGCGAGACGTTTCGCCTCCGGGAGCGCCGTTTCGCACGGGCAGACATCACCGGCAGTTTCATCGAGGCCTGCATGCTCACGAGCTACGCGCAGAATTTCGAGGATGTCTATATCCACCGGGCATTCCGCGATCTCGAACAAGGCTTCTATGTCGATATCGGGGCCTATGATGCGACCGAAGCCTCGGTGACCCGCTTTTTCTACGATCGCGGATGGTCCGGCATCAATATCGAGCCCGGCCCGTCCTTCGCGAGGCTGGCGGCGCAGCGCCCGCGCGACCTCAACCTGCAACTGCTCGTCGCCGACCGGAACGGCGAGGCCGATTTCTTCCACTATGCCGACGCCCCCGGCCTGTCGAGCATGGCGCCCGTTCCGGATACCGTCGGCGTTCCGCTCGGCGAACTCACCACGAGCCGGCTCCCCTGCCTGTCGCTGGACGAAGTCGTGAGGACCCATCTGCGGGGCCGCCATGTGCATTTCCTCAAGATCGACGTGGAGGGCGCGGAAGCCGCGATCGTGAATGCGGCCGACTGGCGGAGCTTCCGCCCCGAGCTTCTCCTCATCGAAGCGACCTATCCGATGACCACGCGACGACGCGACGAGGCCTGGTCCGGGACGCTTCTGCGCAACGGCTATCACGAGATGTTTTTCGACGGGATCAATCTCTATTTTCTTCGCGAGGAAAGCCTCGGCCGTCGGGGCGCATTCGCCTTTCCCGCCAACGCGCTCGACGGGTTCCAGAAATATCTCCCGCGGGAGGAAATCCTCGCCAGGGCCGCAGCCTTTCTGGTCGACGGCACGGTCCCTGCCGAAGCGGCAGGCGTTGCGGGCCCTCAGAAGCCCGATAGGGCGGCGGCGCCGCGCAGCCGACCGGCCTCTCGCTGGATGCGCCTCCGGGGATTTCTGCGGCAGGGCCCCCGACGCGGGGGACCCGGGCGCGATCGCGGCTGACGGAGGCCGCCATCCGGGCGGTCGAAGCCGCGCCGGGCAGATTGTCTTCGGAAGGGATTTCTCCGGCGGTGGCGCCCGACCTGCCGCCGCAACGGCTTCATCGGGGCGCGTCGAGCGGCAGGGAACCGTTCGCACGCTGCGAGGCGCTATCGAACGGACCTGGCCGGGAGCGACCGGCCGTCGCCAGCGTCTGTCGATAGAACTGGAGCAACCGTTGGGCGGCGATCTCCCACCGCAGATTGGCATGGGCGAAAGCCCGGCCGTTGCCGCCCAGACGACGGCGCAAGTCGGGATCGGCCGCCAGCGCTGCCACTTTCTCGGCGATCTCCTCCGCCGCGCCCGTATGCGTGACCAGGCAATGCTCGCCGTCGCGCAGATGCGTCGCGATGTTGCAGTCCGGCATCACCACCGGCCGGCCGCTGGCGAGGAACATCGGCAGCTTGCAGGGGAGCCGGTAGTTGTTGAACGAATCCGGCCGCCCCGGCTGCACGAGGATGTCGGAGATCGCGAGGAGTTCCGGAATGCGGCTCGCCGGTCGGTCGCCGAGGTCGATGAAATTCGGCGGCCGCTCGAGTTTCGTCGCCAGCGCGCCGCTCGCCGGATGGCCGGTCCGCACCAGATGGACGGGCAGGCCGCGCCGGCCGAGCAAGGTCACCGCCCGGTACAGTTCCGCGACGTCCTGGACGTTCGCAGGATGCACATTGCCCGGATAGAACAGCACTAGGGCGCCATTCGGGATGCCGAGGGAGCGCCGCAGCGCGGCATCCGCCGTCGCGGCCAGATCGAAGATTTCCGGCTCGCAGCCCGGCCAAAAGACCAATCCCGGAACATGCGCGGGGCGGAAGCGCTCCAGGCTCTCGAAGATGCAGGTCATGCCGGCGGCGCCCGCGAGAAACCCGCGCCACTGGCGCGGATCGATCAAGCCCCGGCGCCAGCGGCCGAACTTCCCGCGCGCGCGCCTTTCGGCGGCCGCGCGAAAGGCTAGATAGAGGCGGCGCTCATTGTCCTCCAGATGGACGAGATAAGGCGCGCCGAGACGCGCCGCGAGATCGAGGCTCGGGCGCCGGACGATCTCGCGCGGCGTCCAGGCATGGATCAGCACATCCTCGCGGTCGGGCTTGCCGCCGTCGCGGAAGCCGAAGCGATGCGATGCCTGTCGAAACGTTTTTACGGAGAAACGCGGCGTTCCGAAGCTGGCGACCGTTTCCGGCCGGTGCGGCACGAGCACGGTGCAGCGGACCTGCAATCGTTCCAGCTCGTTGGCGAGGTGGAACAGGTGGATGCCGCTCGTATTGTCGAACCAGTGATAGTTGACAAATATGACGTGCATCGGAAACCGGGCTCCGGGCCGCAGCGGCCTATGGTTCCGGCGACGAACCGACAAAGCGAGCGCGATAGGGTGACGGCAGGCAACGATAGTTGAGTGCGTTCCCTCTGTCACCAAGCCTGCGGGCGGCGCCGGGGGAAATCGGCCGGTCTCGCGTCCGGAGCTCGCCCCGGGATCGATCCGACCGGGCGGCGACGCGGAAGCGCGCCCCGGCTAGAATGGCCTCCCGAGTCGGCGGCGTCAGCCTGGATTCCCGGCTCCGGCAAGGGGTTTCATTCGACGTGCAGCTTCCCAAGATCAGTGTCGTCGTTCCGTCGCTGAACCAGGGTCGCTTTCTCCACCGGGCGCTGGAAAGCATCATCGGCCAGGCTTACCCGTCCGTGGAGCTCATCGTCATGGATGGCGGCTCGACCGACGAGAGCCTGGCCGTCATCCGGAGTCACGCGCAGCACATCCGGCACTGGCAAAGCGGGCCCGATGGCGGGCAGGCGGCCGCCATCAATGCCGGAATGCGCATTGCCTCGGGGGAGATCGTCTGCTGGCTCAATGCCGACGATCTGTTCTGCGACGGCGCGCTGCGGACCATCGCCAAGGCGGCGATCGGCCATCCCCATGCGGGCGTCTATATCGGGAACGGGTTTCGTCTCGACGAGCGAACCGGGGCCCTTACGCCGTTCTCCCGCCGAAGCCTGGGCTTCGATCGCCGGGCCCTGCAGCTCGGCCTCGACTATGTTCTCCAGCCGGCGACGTTCTTCCGGCGAAGCGCCTGGAACGCGGTCGGCGGTATCGACCCGACACTGCATTTCGTCCTGGATTGGGACGTGATCGTCAGGATATCCAGCCGCTATCCGGTGACGCTGCTGAACGAGTTCATTGCCATCAGCCGCGAGCACCCCGAGACCAAGACCGCCAATGGCGGGCTTCGCAGAGTTCTGGAGATTGCCGAAACGACGGAACGATGGGCCGGCGCCGGCCTGACGCCGGGCGCCGCCATCTATCTTCTCGAGACGCTGCGCGGCAGTCCGGCCGATCGCCTCGGCGAGGCTTTCGGAGAGAGGCTCGACCAGGCCGCGCGGGAGGCCCGGCAGATGCTGGTCCGGCTCGCGGGAAACGAGGACGGCTTCCCGCATCGCATCGATCCCGAAGATGAAGTCTATGTGCCGCTGCCCCGGCCGGAGCGGTGCCTGCCGCCGGCCCCGTCCCGGAAAGATCTGCCCCGTATCAGCATCGTGACCCCATCCTTCAATCAGGCGAGCTTCCTCGAACGGGCGCTTCGAAGCGTGGTGGACCAGGATTATCCGAATGCCGAGATCATCGTCATGGACGGCGCCTCGGCGGATGGTTCCGTCGAGATCCTGCAGTCGCTCGAATCGCACATCGCGCGCTGGGAATCGGCGAAGGATCGCGGACCCGCCCATGCGATCAACAAGGGCTTCGCCGCGGCCACCGGCGACATACTGGGTTGGCTGAACTCGGACGACATGCTGGCGGACGAGGCGCTCTGGACCGTCGGCAAGGCATTCGCCGACGACCCCGAGCTCGACATGGTTTTCGCCAATGCCATCTATGTCGATTCCGACGACCGGCCCATCCTCGTGGATCACGGTCTCTACCGGACCTCGCTCTATTACGGCGTGATTCAGGAGCGCAGCCGGGTCCCGGCCTACTGGTCCTACAATCATGGCATCCCGCAGCCGACGGTGTTCTTCCGTCGCCGCTTGCTCGAGCGCTGCGGCCCGCTCGACGAAAGCTACAAATACATCTTCGATTTCGAGCTGTTTTTCCGCTTCGCCGCGAGCGCCAGGGTCAGAAAGATCGAGCGCACCATCGCCTTCTACCGGATTCACGGCGCCGCCAAGACCGCCGACTGGAGCAACTTCCTCGTCGAGCTCTACCGCTTCAGCAGGCCCAAATGGCCGGGCCTCTTCGACCCCCAGTTCGGCCCCGTGCTTCGCGGCTTCACCAAGGGTTTCATGCGCCGCCTGTGGCGGAATCGCAGGCGCGGCCCCGGCTTCAAGGCGGCGGCGCTGCTCGTCGCTTTCATGGCCGCGACGCGGATCGCCAATCCGGAGGCCGTCGCGAAATTCGTCCGCGGCCGGCTCGCCCGCCGCCGGCGACAGCCGGCGCATATCCCGGCCGCGATCGGAGGAAATCCGGAAGCGAGCGCGCGCCCCGCACCTCTGCAGCGCGCCGGGCTTCGCTACAAGGCACTCTTCGCCGCTTTCTTCCCGCCGCGCTACCCGGGAACATCCGGCGGCGAAATCCGGGACTATCACCTGCTGCGGGAGTTGCTGCGATTCTGCGACGTCAGCCTCTTGTCGCTCTATCCGCCGGACCTCGACGCGCGGCTCGATCCCCTGTCGGCAAACCTCGCCGAGATCCACGATCCCGAAACCCTGGCGCGCGCCTTTCCGGAACTGACGCGGCCCCTGGAACTTCGGCGCTTGCGAACGTTCCGCAGCCGGCTGCTGAACCGGCTGCGGCGCGCCGACCTGCCGGTGTGGGGGCCCAAATTGAATCGCGACGCGAGCCTGCACCTCGCACAGACCCGGGCCTATATGGTCGGCTATCTGGGCAAGAAGCTGGCCGAAGACGCCGCAGACTTCGTGTTCGTCAGCCCGCAGATCAACCCGGTGGGGCTGGTGCTCGAAGCGACGCCGAACCGGGCACGCTTCATCCTGGCGACCTACGACGTGGAGGCGGTGCGCGCCAGGCGCTTGCGCGACGGTTTACGTGGCATCAAATGGCTTGCCGCTCATCTGGAAAGCCGGCGAGCGGACTATTTCGAGCGGAACAATCTGCGCGCCTTCGACGGCGTTATCGCGGTGAGCGAGCTCGATCGAACCATCTTCATCGAACGGTACGGGTTCGCGCCCGAGCGCGTGCTGGCGCTCGAGAACGGGGTCGATACGGCGTATTTCGCATTCGAAGCGCGCAAAGGCGGCACCCCGCCGAACATCCTGTTCACCGGGAATTTCGGCTATCGGCCCAATCATGACGCCGCGATGCGGCTGGTGCGGCGCATCATGCCGCGCGTCTGGGAAGAACTGCCGGATGCCCAGCTATGGATCGTGGGCGCCAGCCCCGAGCCCGGGCTCGCGGCCTGTTCCGACGGGAGACGGATTTTCGTGACCGGTCGGGTCGAGAGCGTCCGCGGCTATTTCCAGGCGGCGAGCCTGTTCTGCGCGCCCCTCGAATCCGGCTCCGGGACGAAATACAAGATCCTCGAGGCCTTGTCCTCGGGCGTGCCGATCGTCTGCACGGAGCTTGCCCGGGAAGGCTTCGACGCGGCCAGCGGCCAGCATCTCATCGCGGTCGATGACGACCGGTCGATCGCCGAGAAGATCGTCTGGCTGACCCGGAATCCCGGCGAGGCGGCGCAGATGGCGGCGACCGGCCGGGCTTTCGTGGAAGCCACGCATGACTGGCGGATCGTCCTGCCGAAGCTCGAGCCGTGGCTGGACGGCATTGCCCGGCTGCCCAAGATCTCCCCGCACTGAGCGGTGGCCTCCGGACACGGAGGCGGCGGCGATCGGCCGACCGCGATCGAAGGCGCTTCGGCCGGCGGTTATCCGGGGCGGACCGGCGGCCGGCCGAGCCGCTCGAGATCCATGGCGACCATTTCGGCCACCAGCTCCGGCAGCGTCACCGTGGGCTCCCAGCCGAGGACGGTCCGCGCCTTCGTCGCGTCGCCCCGCAAGGCTTCGACCTCCGCCGGCCGGAACAGGGCGGGATCGATCTCGATATGGTCCGACGCCTCGAGGCCGACTTCGGCGAAGGCAAGCTCGCAGAACTCCCGGACCGACGCCGTGCGCCCGGTGGCGATCACGTAATCGTCCGCAGCCGGTTGCTGCAGCATCTGCCACATCGCCCGCACATGGTCGCGCGCATGGCCCCAATCGCGCTTGGCGTCGAGATTGCCGAGCACGAGTTTCCGGCCGAGCCCCAGCTTTATGCGCGCCACGCCATCGGTGATCTTGCGGGTGACGAACTCGATGCTGCGCAACGGCGATTCGTGATTGAACAGGATTCCGCTGCTGGCATGCATGCCGAAGCTCTCGCGGTAGTTGATGGTCATCCAGTGCGCGAAAGCCTTGGCGACCGCGTAAGGGGACCGGGGATGGAACGGCGTGAGCTCGTTCTGCACGGGCACCTGCGCGCGCCCGAACATCTCCGAGGAGGAAGCCTGGTAGAACCGGGCGCCGGGAGCCCGCGTCCGCACGGCCTCGAGCATGTTGAGGGCGCCGACGCCGGTGGCACCGGCGGTCGCGATCGGCTGGTTCCAGGAGATCTTCACGAGCGACTGGGCGCCGAGGTTATAGACCTCGTCGGGCCTCGCATCCTCGACCGCCCGGATCAAGGTGGAGAGGTCGAGGAGATCGCCATCGACGAACTGCACGCGGTCGGCGATGCCGAGCCAATGCAGCCGCTCGTATCCGGCATCCGCAGCACTGCGGCGAACCAGGCCGAAGACCTCGTAGCCCTTGCCGAGCAGCAGCTCGGAAAGATAGGCGCCGTCCTGCCCGGCGATTCCGGTGATAAGCGCCCGCTTCAAGGTCTCTCCCCCCGAGACGTCGATCGGATGATTTTCAACCTAGCACGGCGGAGCCGGAAGGCGAGCGGCCGGTCAGGGGTGCCCGTTACTTGGCGACGGCGAAGGGATTGAACCGGGTGCCCCGGTCGTAATGGTCGACGCCTTCGGCGCGCTTCAGATAGGCGATGACGACATAGGTGAGCGGCGTCGCCAGCACCTCGAACGCGACCTTGGAGGCCCATTGCGTCCCCGCCGCATTGGCGAGCACGCCGAACGGGATGACGCCGAGGAAGGCGATGGTCATGAAGATGAGGGTGTCGGTGAACTGGCCGACCACCGTCGAGCCGATGGTGCGCGTCCAGAGATGCCGGCCCCCGGTCGCGACCTTCATCCGGGCGAGCACGTAGGAATTGACGAACTCGCCGACCAGATAGGCGGCGAAGGAGGCGGCGAGGAGGCGCGGCGTCGAGCCCAGGATCTCGTTCCAGGCCTCCTGCCCTTGCCAGACCTCGGCGCCCGGCAGCATGCCGCCGACCCAGATCGCCAGCACCGCCACGAGATTGCAGAGGAAGCCGAGCCAGATCACGCGGCGCGCCAGCGCATAGCCGTAGACCTCGGTCAGCACGTCGCCGATGATGTAGCTGACCGGGAAGATGACGATGGCCGCGGGGAGCACGAAGCCGCGAATCTCGATCAGCTTCGCGGCGATGATGTTGGACACGATGAGGCAGGTGACGAAGAGGGCCACCACCACCATCAGCCGTCCCGAATAGCCGCCTTTTTGCATCGTCGTTCCCGTGACCGCCGCGTCGGCCGCAGCGGCTTCCGATAGTCCGCCGCGGCGCCTGTGGTCGCAGATCGCGCGGTCCTCCGTCAATGGCGGGGACGCATCGGCCCGGCCTCTCCCGGTCGCGCGGGGCGGTCCCGGATGGGACAGAATAGGCGCCGCCGCCCGGCCATCCGGCAACGGCAGGCCTTCGCCGGGCTTTCCCTCCCCTGCGGCGCCGTCTATATCCGCCGGCGATGCGCACCGCCGATTTCGATTTCGCCCTGCCTGCCGACCGGATCGCCGACCGGCCCGCGAGCCCGCGCGATGCCGCCCGGCTCCTCCATGTCGGCGAGGGCCTCGCGGATCTCCATGTCCGCGACCTGCCGCGGCTGCTCCGGCCCGGCGACCTTCTCGTGGCGAACGACACCCGCGTCATCCCGGCGCGGCTGGTCGGCCGGCGGGGCGCCGCGCGGATCGAGGCGACGCTGCACAAGGCCGAGACGCCGTCACGCTGGCGCGCCTTCGTGCGGCCGGCGAAGCGGCTCAAGGCCGGCGACCGCATCGCATTCGCCGAGGATTTCGCGGCCGAGGTGGTCGCGAAGGGCGAAGCCGGCGAGGTCACGCTCGACTTCGCGCTCGGCGGCGCGGCGCTGCTGGCGGCGCTCGACCGCCACGGCGCCATGCCGCTGCCGCCCTATATTCCGCGGCCCGAGGGCTCGACCGCACGCGACCGGGAGGACTACCAGACGCTTTTCGCCGCGCGGGACGGGGCGGTGGCGGCGCCGACCGCGGGCCTGCATTTCACCCCCGCTTTGCTCGCCGCGCTGGAGGCAGCCGGCATCGGCCTTCGCCGCGTGACCTTGCATGTGGGCGCGGGTACCTTCCTGCCGGTCAAGAGCGAGATCGTCGAGGAGCACCGGATGCATGCCGAATATGGCGAGATCGACGGCGAGACCGCGGAGGCTGTGAATGCGGCGCGCGCACGAGGCGGCCGCGTGGTCGCCATCGGCACCACCAGCCTCCGGCTCCTCGAAAGCGCGGCGACGCCGGACGGCCGCCTCGCGCCTTTCGCCGGCGACACGGCGATCTTCATCACGCCCGGCTACGAGTTCCGCGTGGTGGACAGGCTCCTCACCAATTTCCATTTGCCGCGCTCAACCCTCTTCATGCTGGTCGCCGCCTTCGCGGGCCTCGAGCGGATGAAGCGGGCCTACGCCCATGCCATCGCCGCCGGCTATCGCTTCTACTCCTATGGCGATGCCTGCTTCCTGGAGCCGGGCCCCCGCTCCCCGGAGCCGAAACGATGAACGGCACGGGCTTCGCCCTCATCGCGCGCGACGGCGCGGCGCGGCGCGGGCGCATCGCGACCGCCCATGGCACGATCGAGACGCCGGCCTTCATGCCGGTCGGCACGGCGGCCACGGTGAAGGCGATGTGGCCCGAGCAGGTCAAGGCCACGGGCGCCGAGATCATTCTCGGCAACACCTATCACCTGATGCTGCGGCCCGGCGCCGAGCGGATCGCGGCCCTCGGCGGGCTGCATCGCTTCATGAACTGGCCGGGGCCGATCCTCACCGATTCCGGCGGCTTCCAGGTGATGTCGCTGTCCCAGCTCCGCGAGATCTCCGAGGAGGGCGTCGTCTTCAAGTCCCATATCGACGGCAGCCGCCACACGCTCACGCCCGAACGCTCGATCGAGATCCAGCATCGGCTCGATGCCGACATCACCATGTGCTTCGACGAATGCACGCCCTTTCCGGCGACGGAAGCGGCGGCGGCGCAATCGATGCGGCTCTCGATGCGCTGGGCCGGGCGCAGCCGGAAGGCGTTCGCCGAGCGCCCCGGCTACGGCCTCTTCGGCATCGTGCAGGGCAGCACCTACCCCGAGCTCCGCGCGGAATCGGCACGCGCGCTCGCCGATCTCGGCTTCGACGGCTATGCGATCGGCGGGCTCGCGGTCGGCGAGGGCCAGGCGGAGATGTTCCGCATCATCGAGGCGACCGAACCCTTCCTGCCGCCCGAACGGCCGCGCTATCTCATGGGCGTCGGGCGGCCGCTCGATATCGTCGGCGCGGTCGGGCGCGGCATCGACATGTTCGATTGCGTGATGCCGACCCGCTCGGGGCGCACCGGCCAGGCCTTCACCCGCCGCGGCACGCTCAATTTGCGCAATGCGCGCCACCAGGAAGACCCGCGGCCGATCGACGAAACCTGCCGCTGCCCGGTCTGTCGCGATTATGGCCGCGCCTATGTCCATCATCTCTTCCGCGCCGGCGAGATGCTGGGGCCGATGCTGCTGACCGCGCACAATCTCCATTTCTACCAGGCGCTGATGGCGGGCCTGCGCGACGCCATCGCGGCCGGCCGCTATGCCGAGTTCGCCCGGGCATGGGCCGCGGAGGAGGCCAGCGGCGACATCGAGCCGATGCCGGATTCGCTCGAGGGCGGAAACGGCGGCGTGTAGGATCGCGGCCCTTTGACAAGCCGCCCCGCCTGCGGGAGGGTCGGGCGAACGGAAGACGGTCCCGGACCATGGCGAAGAAACCGCGCATCGAACTGACCCAGCTCGGCCACAAGACGGCACTTCCGGCCTCGCCCGAGGCGGCGGTGCTGGAGCGGGTGCCGAACGGCGCCCCGCGCGAGCGTTATCTCGTCCGCTTTACGGCACCGGAGTTCACCAGCCTCTGCCCGATGACCGGGCAGCCGGATTTCGCGCATCTCGTCATCGACTATTGCCCGCGGGCCTGGCTCGTCGAGAGCAAATCGCTGAAGCTCTATCTCGGCGCTTTCCGCAACCATGGCGCCTTCCACGAGGATTGCACGGTCGCGATCGGCAAGCGGCTGGTCGGTCTGCTGCGGCCGCGGTGGCTCCGCATCGGCGGCTACTGGTATCCGCGCGGCGGCATGCCGATCGACGTGTTCTGGCAGACCGGCGCGCCGCCGAAGGGTCTCTGGCTCCCCGACCAGGGGGTGGCACCCTATCGCGGGCGCGGCTGACGGCGGCGATGCCGGCCCTAGCCGATCCGAAGGGGCTCATCCGCGAGGCGGCGCTGGCGCAGGGCTTCGATGCCGTCGGCTTCGCCGCGGCCGCCGTCTCGGATCGCGCCAAGGCGGGCCTCGGTCAGTTCCTGGCCGCCGGCATGCAGGGCGATATGGGCTGGCTCGCCGACAAGGCGGACCGCCGCGCCGATCCCGCGACGCTCTGGCCCGCGGCGAAGAGCGTCGTGGTGCTCGGCCTTTCCTATGCCGGGCATGAGGATCCGCTGGCGCTCATCGGGGAACGGCAACGCGGCAACATCTCGATCTATGCGCGCGGCCGCGACTATCACGACGTGATGAAACCGCGCCTCAAGGCGATCGCACGGATGATGGCCGAGCGCCTCGGCGGCGAGGTCAAGGTCTTCGTCGATACCGCGCCGGTGATGGAGAAGCCGCTCGGCGAGGCGGGTGGCATCGGCTGGCAGGGCAAGCACAGCAACCTCGTCTCCCGCACGCACGGCTCCTGGCTGCTGCTGGGCGAGATCTTCACCACCCTCGACCTCGCGCCGGACGCAGCCGAGACCGACCATTGCGGGAGCTGCCGCGCCTGCCTCGACGCCTGCCCGACCGCGGCCTTCCCCGCGCCCTACCGGCTCGATGCGCGGCGCTGCCTCTCCTATCTCACCATCGAGCATAAGGGCCATATTCCGCGCGAGTTTCGCGCGCCCATGGGGAACCGGATCTATGGCTGCGACGATTGCCTCGCCGTCTGTCCCTGGAACAAGTTCGCTGCCGCAGGACACGAGGCCGCGCTCTGGCCGCGGGCCGAGCTCTCGGCGCCGCGCCTCCTCGATCTCGTGGAGCTTGACGATGCGGGCTTCCGCAGCCTCTTCCAGGGCACGCCCGTGAAGCGCACCGGCCGCGACCGGTTCCTGCGCAACGTGCTCATCGCGCTCGGCAATGGCGGCGACGGAGCGGCCCTGCCCGCCATCCGGCGCCGGCTCGAGGATGGCTCGCCGCTGGTGCGCGCCATGGCGGTCTGGGCGCTCGCGCGCCTTGCGGATGCGGAGGGCTTCGCGCGGGACCGCGCCCGGCACGAATCGCACGAGAGCGATCCCGCGGTGCGCGAGGAATGGGCCGCCCGCGACGTCGAAGCCGCCTGAAGGAGCAAACCCATGCCGGATCCATCGCCCTCCCCGATCGCGCAACCCGGCAGCTTTCTCGGCGTGCCGTTTCGCGCGAACCCGGAGGGGGCGCATGCGGCGATCCTCGGCATCCCCTTCGATTGCGGACGGCATCCGACGCGGATCGGTTCGCGCCTCGGCCCCGCGGCGATCCGCGCGCAATCGCCGCTGGTATTGGAGCAGCTCGGCGATGCCGGCATCGACGTGGTCGGCAGGCTCGGCCTCGTCGATTGCGGCGATGCCGCGGTGACGCCGGGCCTGATCGAGCCCTCCTTCGCCGCCATCGAGGCGGCGGTGCGGGCGATCCTCGCGGCCGGCGCCGTGCCGGTGACGATGGGGGGCGACGGCGCGGTCACGCTGCCGCAGCTCCGCGCGCTCCATGCGCGCCATCCCGGCCTCGCCCTGCTGCATCTCGACGCCCATACCGACGCCTATCGCGGCGAGGGCGCCGATCGCTACAACAACGCCACCACCTTCACCCGCGCCGCCGAGGAAGGGCTGCTCGACCTCGCTCATTCGATCCATGCCGGCACGCGTGGCGCCGTCGATGTCGAGCCCATCGTCCGCTTCGCGCGCGAGCTCGGCTACGAAGTCGTCGAGATGGCGGCGCTGCGGCGACAGGGAATCGAGAACTTCATCGGCCATGTCCGCCGCCGGCTCGCCGGCCGGCCGGTCTATCTCTGCTTCGACATGGATTTCTTCGACCCGTCGGTGGCGCCCGGCGTCTGCACCCCGACCTGGGGCGGCGTCACGGCGGCCGAAGGGCTCGAGATCCTGCGCGGCCTTTCGGAGCTCGACCTCGTCGCGATCGACGTGAATACGGTGAGCCCGCCGCACGACCCGACCGGCATGACCGCCTTCCTCGCCGGCCAGGTCATGGCCGAGGCGCTCGCCCTCCTCGCCCGGCGGCGCGCCAACCTCTAGCCCGCTGGCGCTACTCCGCCCAGGGCCGGAAGGCGTTGGGATAGGCGGCGTCGATCGGCTCGGCCTTCATGTGGAACTCGGCGAAGCGGCTCCAGGCGCGATCGGTCGACTGGCGGATCTTCTCGACGAGCGCCTGCTCGTCCCAGCCTTCGATCCGGCCGTCCTTCACCACCGTCCGGCCGTTCACCAGCACCTGCTTCACGAGTTCGCCATTGCCGCAATGGACGAGCGCCTTGATCGGATCGAGGAACGGCCCGATCCGCAGCCGGTCGAAATCGACGATCACCAGGTCCGCCCTGGCGCCCGGCGCGATCCGGCCGAGATCGTCGCGTCCCAGCGCCCTCGCGCCGCCCAGCGTCGCGGCGTTGAACACGTCGCGCGCCTTGCCCGCCTCGTGGTTGCGGTCGGCGACCTTGCAGACCACGGCCGCATATTTCAGCTCGTCCAGCATGTCCTGCGGATAGGAGTCGGTGCCGAGCCCGAGATTGATGCCCGCATCGCGATAGCGTTCGAAGCTCTCGAGCGCGACGCCGCGGCGCGAGAACACCGCCGGGCAATGCGCGACGGAGGCGCCGGACTCGGCGATGAGGGCGAGATCGTCGCGGAAGGGAAAGGCGGTCTGGCTGTGCCCGCCGGTATAGAGGCAGTGGCCCAGCACGACGTTACGATCGAGCAGCCCCCAATCGGCGAGCGTGCCGACGGGCGTGCGGCCGCGCTGCAGCACCGTGTCGTGGAACTCGATCACCGATTCGGCGACATGGAAGGTCATCGGGATCTTGAGCCTGTCGGCGGCGCGCTTGGCGCGCTTCATCAGCTCCGGCGTGCAGGTCCAGAACTCGTAGGGCACCAGGATCGCGCGGACGAGCCCGTCCTCGCTGTCGTCATGGCGTTCGGCGAAGTCGATCGCCTTGTCGAGCGCCGCCTCCCCCGCCGCCTCTTCCCAATGGCGGTGATGCCGGCCACCCTGGTCGTAATAGTGGCTCGCCGAGGCGAAGCCCGGCGCGGTGTAGAGCCGGACGCCGAGCGCCGCCGCCATGCGGGCGAGCCCGGCGGGATCGTCGCCGAACTCGCCGCCCATCTCGACGATGGTGGTGCTGCCGAACTTGACGAGCGAGGCGAAGCTGTAGCGGAGGCTCGCCTCGAGGTCCTCGAAGGCGAAGAGGTTGGGGCCCCGGATGCCCTTGGAGGGCCAGTGATTGAGAAAGCCGGAGCGGAACAGGTCGCGGCGGCCGGCATCCAGCACCATGCGGTCGCCGGCCTGGGACCCCAGATGCACATGGGTGTTGATGAGGCCCGGAATCACGAGGTCGCGGCTCGCATCGATCGTCTCGTCCACGGGCCCGTCATAGCTGCGGCCGACATGGCGGATGTCGCCGCCCTCGATGAGGATGACGCCGTCCTTCAGGATCCGGTGCTCGGTCCCGTCGAAGGCGACGATCCAGCCGCCTTTGACCAGCTTGCGGCGGCCGCTTTTCGCGGCGTTTCCCGCACTCGGCATGATGTTTTCTCCCTGCAAGCGCCCCTCGCGCGATGGCGCGATCCTAGCACCGGCCTGCGAACGCGACGCAAGCGGGCCCCCGCCCGCGAAGGCGGGCACAAGCGGGGACCGGCCCTGCGAAGGCGGGCGAAATCCGACGCCGGCCCGCGAAGGCGGGCGAAATCCGACGCCGGCCCGCGAAGGCGGGCACAAGCAGGAATCGACCCCGCGAAGGCGGGCGTAAACGGGCATCGGCCCTGCGAACGCGACGCAAGCGGGAACCGACCCCGCGGCCACGGCCCCAGCCGCGTCGTTCCGCCGGGGCCTCCCGCCATGCTATGGTTGCGGCTTGGGGTCCCGTCGCGCGCCCGCGCGGCGGTCCAATCGAGGGGGACGAGATGGCATTCCATGCCTTCAGCCACGCCGCAGCCAAGGCGCTGTTGCTGCTCGGCGAGAACACCAAGCCTGCGGCGCGCACGGCCTATCAGACCATGGCCGAGGCGCTCGACAAGCCGGAGGGAAACAAGACCGCGCGCAACTGGTCGGTCTATTCGCGGGTCATGTCGGAGCTGTGGCGCAACGGCTGGGTTGCCGCCGGCGCCCGGGCGCCGGGCCGCGCGGTCCATGCCGCGACCACGGCGGTCTCGCTCGACGATTCCGACTACTACACCCACTGGCTGCTCGCCTATGCCTACAAGATCCGCTCGCGCAGCGCCGGCCAATATAAGAGCAGCTGGAAGCAGGACATGGAGTCGGCGCTGCGCCACTACGAGAAGGCGCTGGCCCTCTTGAACAAGGAGAAGCCGCAGAACGCGGTCGTGGCCGGCGAGCGCAATGCGGTTTCGATCGAGCGTGCCGAAACCTTCGTCTATCTGAGCGAGCCCGACCGCGCGCTCCGCGAGATGGAGCGCATCATCCGCGATCCCAACCGCGCCAAGCCCGATGCGTGGCAGGACTGGGCCTATGCCTTCGCCCTGCATCAGGCGGGCCGCAGCTACGAGGCGGCGGAGATCTGCGAGCGGCTGCTCGCCGAGAAGGACGCGAACAACGACATCCGGCTGCTGCTCGCCGCCTGCCAGGCGCGCTGCCATATGGCGCTCGACGGACGCCAGACGATCCGGGAGTTCCACAAGCGCCGCAGCGCACGGTCCCTGTCGGCCGAGGATGCGGAGCCGACCTGGACCGTGGCGCTCGAGATCGAGCGCGGCGCCTTCCCGCCCGACATGCCCGGCGGCGGCGAGAAATACTGGACCGAAAGCATGGTGCGCGCGCAGCTCGACGAAAGCGCCGACACCAAGGTCTCGATCCCGACGACGAGCTTCCTGCCTTCGGACGATGTGATCCTCGGCGCGCCGCGCGGCGATGGCGCGACCGCGGCCCCGGGCGCGGCCGTGCAGGCGCCGAAGCCGGCCGGCAAGGCGGCGCCCAGGAAGAAGGCGCCGGCAAAGAAGAAGGTTGTGAAGAAGAAGGCGCCGGCGAAGAAGGCTGCGAAGAAGAAGGCCGCGAAGAAAACGGCCAAGCGCAAGGTCGCGAAGAAAACGGCGAAGAAGCGTCCGGCCCCGTCGAAGGCGCCGGCACGCAAGGCGGCGCGCCGCAAGGCCGGCCGGAAAGCCGCCGCAAAGCGCCGCGCGCCGAAGCGCAAGGCGACGCCGCGCCGCCGGCGGTAGGGCATTTTCCCGCGAAGCGGGCACCGGTTCGCGTCGGAAAATGCGACCGGGCCGATGAGTCCGGCGCGCGTTCCGGTTCGACCTCGAGGAAACGCGCGCTAAAGCGCGAGACCGGCGCGGCTGAGGCCGGCCGCGAGGTGGGCGGCGTCCTCGGCATGGCGGAACGGGAAGCCAGCGATCAGCCAGCGCGCATAGTCGGCCGGCCCCGCGGCCGGGTCGCCGACCCAGAGTTCCCGGGCGCGCGCGATGAAGCGTTCCACGAGGCGGCCCGCCTCGGCCGGCTTGCCGGCATGGCCGGCCGCGGCGGCGTGCCAGACGATGGAATGGGGGTAAAGCTCGCCCATGCTGTCATAGATGGCGAGCGCCGCCTGGTAATCGCGGGCGCCGAACCGGATCACCGCCTTGTCCGAAAGATACCAGTCCGGGCAGAAGGGATTGAGACGGATCGCCTGCTCGGCGATCGCGATGCCCGCTTCCGGTTCGCCGAAGAACATCATCGCCGTCGCGCGCGACATGGCGATGTCCGCGTCGTTGGGATTGAGTTCCCCCGCCATCTCCCAATGCTTGCGGGCGCGCTCGAACTCGCGCCGCACCATGTAGGCCCAGGCCACCACCAGGTGCGAATGCGCATCGACGGCGTCGAGCTCGACCGCCTTGCGCGCATGCTCCAGCGCCTGGTCGTAGGCGGGCTCGCGCGCCACGCCCCACTCGCCGGCGACCGTGCCCATATAGGCGAGCTCCGCAAGCCCGGCATAGGCGCGGGCGAAGCCCGGATCGATGGCGAGGGATTTCTCGTAGAGCGCGCGCGCCTCGGCATGGCTCTGGGTGGTGCCGAGCTCGTGCAGTTCCGCGCCGGCGAGCCAGAGCTCGTAGGCCTGCAGGCTCTCCGGCGGCTTGCGCCGGAGCTTCTGCACCTCGGCCTTCTCGAGATGCTTCGCGAACCGGCCGACGATGGCGCGCGCCACCTCCTCCTGCACGGCGAAGAGCTCGTCGATCGAGCGGTCGTACCGCTCGCCCCAGAGCTGCTGCCCGTCCTCGGCCTCGATGAAGCGCGCAGTGATGCGGATCGTGTCGCCGGCGCGGCGCACGCTGCCGTCCAGCACGTAGCGCACCCCGAGCTCGCGACCGACCCGGCGGATCTCGACTGGGCGGTTTCGATAGACGAAGGAGGAATCGCGCGCGATCACGAAGAGGCCGTGGAAGCGCGAGAGGTCGGTGATGATGTCCTCGGTGATGCCGTCGCAGACGATGGTCTGGTTCGGATCGGCGCTCATGTTCTCGAAGGGCAGCACCGCGATCGACGGCCGGTCCGGCAGGTTGAGGGACTTGGACGCGGTCCGCAGCACCGGCGTCTCGGTGCCGAGCGAGCGGGCGCTGTGGATGCGCACCGGCTTCGCGATATTCTTCAGCCGATGCTCGCCCAGGTCCTGCAGCTCGGCCGGCAGCTTGCCGGCGACATGGCGGCAGGCGTCGTCGCTGAGGATGACGCCGCCGGGCTCCGCCAGCGCCGCGATGCGGGACGCAACGGTGACGCCGTCGCCCAGCAGGTCGTCCCCGACCGCGAGCACGTCGCCGAGATGGATGCCGATGCGCAAGCGCACGCGGCGGTCCTCCTCGAGGCCGGCGAGACGCTTCGTCATGCCGTCCTGCAGGAGAAGGGCGCAGCGCACGGCCTCGACCACGCTCGCGAACTCGGCAAGCAAGGCCTCGCCCGAAATCTTGAAGATCCGCCCGCCATAGCGCGCGACCAGCGGGTCGATATGCTCGCGCCGGTGCCGCTCGAGCTGCAGCACCCTGCCCTCGCCATCGGCCTCGCCGGGCGCGGCCGGGTCGATCGCGTTGGCCGCGAATATGGCCGCCAATCGCCGCCGGGTTTCGGTGGTCGCCATGCCGCTCCTCGATCGGGCCGGGACGCAAGTTTAGGCCGGGGCCGCCGACCCCGGCAACGAATGGCCGCGGATCCGCGGCCGCAGTCAGGTCAAGTCAGGGCATCGCCGGCCGCCCGCCCCGGCCCGTGCAACCGCAGGAAGGAAAGCTTGTCCCAGTAGCCGCGCTGGAACGCGATCTTGCCGTCGGTCACGCGGAAGAATCCGCAGCCCCGGAGCCCCAGCGGGTCGCGCCATTCGAGAATCGCCCATTCGCCCTCCTCGAAGAGGTTCTCCTTGATGCAGACCATCGCCGCCGCGCCGAACTCGCGCTCGAACATGGCGCGGATGGCGGCGCGGCCCTCGACGGGATCGAGCGCCACCTGATGATTGACGGCATCGCGATGATAGAGCGCCGCCAGCGCCGCGGCGTCGGCGCGGTTGAAGGCATCGATCCAGAGCTCTACGACGGCGCGCGGGCGCATCGGCGGACCTCCCGGGAAAAAGGGCCGGAAAAAGCGGCGGCAGTCTATCGGGCGTTGCCCCGCGGGCCAACCGCTTGCCGCCGCCGACCGCAGCCCCGATAGTCGGCATGGAAAGCGGACGCGGGACCCGGAGCAGGCGCCATGCTGGAGCTGATGATCGAGCTTTGGAAGGAATCCGACGGATCGAGCCGCTATCTCTGGTCGGTCTGGGAAGGCGGCAGCCGGATCGGCATGGGACGCGGCGCGCGCACCGCCGATGCGGCGGAGGCGGAAGGCACCGCATGGTGCCGCGACACGGCGAGCCGCGCACCCGACCGCATCACCCGTCTCTAGCCACCGGGGCGAAAGGCAAGGGGGCGGGGCCGGCGAGCGATCGCCGGCGAGACCGGCGACCGCTCGCCCGGACGACGTCCGCTCCCGCCTAGCGCGCTTTCAGCAGATCGCGGATCTCGGCAAGCAGCACCTCGTTCCGCGGCGGCGGCGGCGGTGCCGCCGGCGCTTCCGGCTTCTTGCCGAGCGCGGTCAGCTTGTTCACCTGCTTCACCACGATGAAGATCACGAAGGCCACGATCAGGAACTTGATCACCGCGTTGATGAAGAGGCCGTAATTGATCGTGGCGGCCCCGGCATCCTGCGCCGCTTTCAGGCTCGAATAGTCGCCGCCCGAGAGATTGATGAACAGGTTCGAGAAATCGATCCCGCCCAGCAGCAGGCCGATCGGCGGCATGAGCACGTCATTGACGAGCGAGCCGACGATCGCCGTGAAGGCGGCGCCGATGATCACGCCGACCGCGAGATCGACGACGGAGCCGCGCATGATGAAGGTCTTGAATTCCTGGAACATGGATGGCCTCCGACCTGGTTCACTCCCCAAAAGAGGCGCGCCGGCCGGCGTCGCGTCTTCGTCCCCGCAGGGGGCGCCTCTTGCGAATCGAGTGTGACCGGTGATGCCCGGACGCACAAGCGGGCGGGGGGCGATATCCCCGGGCGAGGCTATCCGAGCAGACGAAAACGACGCCGGGGCATGGCCCCGCGCGCGCCGAGCTCGACCAGCAGAAGCGCATCGATCGCACTTCGGATGTCGGGGGTTTCGGCGGCGATCCGCTGCGCGAGCCGGGCGCCGGCCGCGGCCGTCCGGCGGCGCCCCAGCGTCAGATGCGGCTCGTACGGAATATCGCGCCGCCAATGCGGAGCGAGCGCGCCCGCATAGAGCCGGTCATGCAGCCGAACGAGCGACGCACGTCCGCGCGAGGCGCCGAGGCAGATCACGGCGCCGCCCTCGACATCCTCGAGCCGCAGCACCCGGTCGAGCGCGATCCGGAAGGGCTTCGTTCCGGCGGCCTCCCGCCGCATGGCGCGCAGCAGCGGCGCCGGATGCGGAAGGGCGACGACGAAGACCAGGGTCAGATGCGGCCCCACCCGTGCGAAGCCGGCCGGATCCTCGCGCCGCCGCAGCGCCTGGACCCAGTCTCGATCCGCCCCGCCGAGGCGCGGCTCGGCGATCACGGCGTATCGGCGGAGAGCGCGGGGCTTCGAGGGAGCGGCCGTCATGTCCTTTGGCTATGTCTTCATGGCGCCCCCGACTCGGGGAGCGCATGGACGACCGCAAGGCGGCCGCGGCCGGCGTTTTTCCGGCGCTCGATTGACAGGGTCGCGCGATCCTCCGAAAGATCGAACCCTCTTCTCTCCGCTGTCAAGGAAGCGACCGATGTCGGCCCAGCCGTCGGGCGCGGTCTCAGAATCGATGCTTCGGACGAGCCGCCGACGCTTCCTTCGCGGCTGCGGGGCGAGCCTGATCGGGGCTGGCCTCGGCGCGCCCGGCGCGCTTGCCGGCGCCAGCCTCGGCTATGGCTGCAAGCCCGGCTATGACGACCCCGGTGTGCTGGCGGCGCTGGAGCGGGCGACCGGCACCGCCGTCAGCGTGGCGAGGCTCGGCGACGAGGGCGCGGCCCTCGCGGCGCTCGGTTCGGGCGACGGCAAGATCGATTTCTACGCGGGCGACGCGGCGCTGATCGAAGCGGCCGCCGCGAACGGCCTCGCCCGGCCGCTCGAGGGCGCGCCTTTCGATCGCATCGGCCACGACCTCCTGCCGCCCTTGCGTCCCCCGTTCGAGCCGCTGCTGCATGACGGCCTCACCGTCGCCCTGCCGACGCGCTGGGGCTGGACCGGCCCGATCCTCGGCGCCGACGCCGATCCTGCCGCCTGGCGCGACTATGCGGCGGCCTTCGACCCGAAGCAGGCGGGGCGCGTCGGGGTGATGGCGGCGGAGACGGCACCGCTCCTGATCCTGGCGCTCCATGCCGGCGTCAATCCGTTCGCGCCGGTCGACGAGGCGGCGGCCGGCGAGCTTCGGCGCGGCTACCGCGCCTTCTTCAGGAACCGCCCGGTGCCGCTCGCAAAGCGCAGCGACGCCGCCGCCGCGCTCGCCTCGGGCACGCTCGCAGCCGTGATCGGGCCGGGCTCGGAGTTCGCCGCGGCCTTGCGCCGCCGGGGCATCCTCGGCTGCCGCGCGCTGGTGGCCGAGCCGCATGACGGGGTGAAGCAGACGCTGCTCTGGGTCGAGGCGGTCGCGGTGCATAGCGCATCGACCGCGCCGGACGCCGCCGGTGCCGCGCTCGCGGCCCTCTTCGAGCCCGCGGTCGGTCACGCCCTCTCGCTGATCGAGGCGGCCCCCGCGCCCAGCGCCAGCGCCGCGGTGCGCGCGCTCTACAGCGCGGGCGAACTCGCGCTGCTGCAGGACGAGGATGCCGACCTCGCCTGGCGGCATGGCCGGCTGCGGCGGACGGTCCCCGACGCCGCGGCGTTGCAGGCGATCTGGGACGAGGCGCGCGCGAACGCCGGCTGAGCCGGCTTGAGCGGTCCAGACTTCAGGCCGCGCGACCCGCCGATTTCATGTAGGGCATGATGGTCCGCTTCAGCGCCGCGATCTGCGATGACCAGCTCGCCTGCGCGATGCGCTCGGCCCCGCGCCGGCCGCGTTCCGCCGCATTCGCGCGGTCGCGCCAGGCCGCTTCCAGCGCCTCGATCGCCTCCTCGACATCGCTTTCGCCCCAGCCCTCGGTGCCGGTGTCGGTGCGACCTTCGATCGGCGCCTGACGGCGCAACGGATAGCAGGCGCCCGCCTCGATCAGGTCGAGCTGGCCGGTATTGGCGGCGAGGATCGCCGGCACGCCGCAGGCCATGCATTCCATGGCGACGAGGTTGGTGCCGGCCTCGCCGCGATTGGGGAAGAGCGCCACATCGGCCTCGCGGTAGAGCGGCGCCATGCGCGCATTCGAGACCGGCCCGAGATCGAGGAAGTTCTGCGGCTTGATGCCCGCCGCCGCGACCCAGGCGCCGAGCCGCGGATGGCGATCCGCCTCGAGGGGCACGGCCGGCACGCGGTCGGCGGCGAAGGGATAGGAGGCGATCGCCGGCAGCGGCGAGTGCCAGGCCGCGACCAGCAGCGCCTCCGGATGCCGCTCGGCGAAGGCGCGGAAGGCGAGCAGCACCAGATCCTGCGCCTTGCGATATTCGAGCTTGCCGCCGGAAAAGACGATGAAGCGGTCGCGAAAGAGGTCGCTGCGCGGTGCCGGATGGAAAAGCGTGGTATCGACGCCCTGCATGACGGTCGCGACCGGCCCGAGGCCGCGTGCGGCGATGAGGTCCGCGTTCCAGCGCGACCCGGCGACGATCAGATCGAACCGCTTCGCCCGCTCGCGGGCCGCATCGTCGATCCGGGTATCCTCGAGGAAGATCACGCCGATGTTCGAGGCGCCGAGGAGATGCGTCTTGTGGACGGAAGCGGCGGTATGGAACTGGTTGCCGAGCGCCGTCAGCACATTGAGGTCGCTCTGCACGTTCTGGCCGGCGAGCTTCGCGAGCTGCGCGTGCAGCCCTTCCGAGTCCTTGCGCACCATTTCGACGAGGCCGCGCCGGAGCGCATCGATCTCGATCTTCTTCGGATCCATCTCCGCCGAGCAGAGCGGCCGGAGATCGGGATCGCGCGCCCAGTGCATCGCGAGATTGAGCCCGTAGATGCCCCAGCCGAAGAAGCTGGAGAAGCCCCAGTTGAAGGCGACGTTGAAGCGCATGAACCCCCGGCCCGCCCTTGCCGCCGCCGACCGTAGCGGCGCCGCCGCTACCGGGCAAGCTTGGCCGGGCAAGTGCGGCCGAGAACGACGAGAAGCGGCGCTTCGCGCCGGGCAGGCTTGGCCGGGCCCGGGCCCGAGATCGGCGCGCGGCAGCGTTGCCGGAAATGGCGACCCGCGCCGTTCCGCGCCGCGCTAGGCTCGCCCCCCAATCCCGGAGGGCTCGATGAGCAAGCTGCATCGCTACGAGATCGTCACCGAATGGACCGGCAATCGCGGCACCGGCACCAGCGGCTACCGCACCTACGCCCGCGACCATCTCCTGAAGGCGGAAGGCAAGCCCGCGATCGAGGGCTCCTCCGACCCGGCCTTCCGCGGCGATGCCGCCCGCTACAACCCCGAGGACCTGCTGGTGGCCTCGCTTTCGGCCTGCCACATGCTCTGGTTCCTGCATCTCTGCGCCGAGGCGGGGATCGTGGTCGCCGCCTATAGCGACGCGGCGGCCGGCTTCATGGAGGAAGCGTCGGACGGCGGCGGGCAGTTCACCGAGGTGGTGCTGCGGCCGCAGGTAACGCTCGCCGATGGCGACGAGGCGGCGATCGAGCGCACGGCGGCGCTGCACGACGCGGCGCATGCGAAATGCTTCATCGCGCGCTCGGTCAATTTCCCGGTGCGCCACACGCCGGTAACCCGTCTCGCCGCCGCCGCCGCGGGCCGGTGACCGCGCGCGCGCCTTCTGCTATGGGATGAGGGCGACACCATTCCAGGGGGAGCTCGATGAGTTTCGATCGCACGGAGTTCGAGGCGCGCCTCGCGAAGACTCGCCGCGCCATGGCGGAGCGCGGCATCGCGCTCATGGTGGTTACCGATCCCTCCAACATGGCGTGGCTCACCGGCTATGACGGCTGGTCCTTCTATGTCCATCAATGCGTGCTGGTGGGCGAGAGCGGGGAGCCCTGGTGGATCGGCCGCGGCATGGATGCGGCGGGCGCCAAGCTCACCACCTATCTCGATCACGCGCGGATCGTGAGCTATCCGGACAATTACGTGCAGTCGCGCAAGCGGCACCCTTACGATTTCATCGCAAAATTCATCGCCGATCAGGGCCAGGCCAAGGCCGCCATCGGCGTCGAGATGGACAACTACTACTTCAGCGCGGCCTGCCTCGAAGCGCTGCGCAAGCATCTGCCGCAGGCGCGGATCGAGGATGCGACCGGTCTCGTCAACTGGCAGCGCTCGGTCAAGTCGCCGGCGGAGATCGAATATATCCGCCGCGCCGCCCGCATCGTCGAGCGCATGCACACGACGGCGATGGAGCTGGTCGAGCCCGGCATGCGGATGAACGACCTCGTGGCCGAGATCGTGCGCGCCGGCATCCGCGGCACGCCGGACTATGGCGGCGACTATCCGGCGATCGTGCCGATGCTGCCGACCGGCGCCGGCGCCTCCGCCGCGCATCTCACCTGGTCGGACCAGCCCTTCAAGAAGGGCGAAGGCACCTTCATGGAGATCGCGGGCTGCTATCGTCGCTATCACTGCCCGCTCTCGCGCACCGTCTTCCTCGGCACCCCGCCGCAGAAGTTCCTCGATACGGAGAAAGCCGTGCTCGAAGGCGTCGCCGCGGCGCTCGAGGCGGCGAAGCCCGGCAATACATGCGAGATGGTGGAGGCCGCCTGGCGCACCACGGTGGCGCGCTACGGCATCGAGAAGGAAAGCCGCATCGGCTATTCGATCGGGCTCAGCTACCCGCCCGATTGGGGCGAGCGCACCATGAGCTTCCGCGCCGGCGACAAGTCGGTGCTGGCGCCCAATATGTGCTTCCACCTCATTCCGGCGATCTGGAAGGAGGATTGGGGCCTCGAGATCACCGAGAGCTTCCTCGTGACGGAGCGGGGCGCCGAGCCGTTCTGCAACTTCCCGCGCCGCCTCTTCGTGAAGCCCTGAGGCGGGCCGGTTACGAAATCGCGCCGGATTTGCGACAAGAAACCTCCGCCAAGGCGCACCGCCCACCGGCGGAGGTTTCCGGCGCCCTGGGTGCCAATCGGCCCGATTTTTACACGGCCCGGTAAGGCCCCGGGAAGCCGCTGATATACTGAAGTTTTCCGTTAATCGGACGTTCAAGACAAGAATCTCAAGCGATTCCGCGATTGACAGGTCCGGCGCCGGGGACCATATGTCCGTCGGCAATCGTTGTTCTGGCTTGCCTTGCCGGACACCCCTCAGCGGGCGCCCTCCCAAGACACCCCCACGATCTCGGTTGTGCAAGGTCGCTTGTTGAGCGTGCGACCGCTCTATGAGAAACGCTCTCGCTTAGGAGATATCTATGGCTACTGGCACTGTGAAATGGTTCAACCCCGCCAAGGGCTTCGGCTTCATTCAGCCGAGCGACGGTTCGAAAGATGTGTTCGTGCACATCAGCGCCGTCGAGCGCGCGGGCCTCGGCACGCTCGTCGAAGGTCAGCGGGTGAGCTTCGAGCTCACCACGGAGCGTGGGAAGACCGCCGCCACCAATCTCAAGGCAGCCTGAACCTGATCACGCCTGTCGGGCTGTAACGGCCCGGCATCCGGATAAGAACGGGAGGCTCTTCCACAAGGAGCCTCCCGTTTCCTTTTGCGGGGACAGGCGATAGCCGGTTCCCCGCTAACCGTTCTCCCGCAGCAGGTTCCGCCCGCAGATATAGCCCCAGGTGAGGCAGGGCCCGATCGTCGTGCCCGCGCCGACCGCCTTGCTGCCGATCGGATTGGCCATGGCGACGCCGGCGCAATAGAGCCCGGCGATGCGGCTGCCGTCCTCGCGCAGCACCTGGCCGTGCTCGTTCGTGCGCGGCCCGCCCTTCGTCACCAGGATCGCGCGATGATAGGGCGCGGCATAGAAGGGCGGCGTCTCGATCGCGCCCAGCGCGCCATTGCCGTTCGGCTTGCCGTCGTCGCCCGTATAGAACTTTTCCCATGCCGTTTCGCCGCGCGCGAAATCCGCATCCTTGCCGGCGCGGACGAAACCGTTGAACCGCGCCACCGTCTCCTGCAGCGCCGCCGGATCGAGTCCGATCCCGGCGGCGAGCGTCGCGACGTCCCCGGCCCGGTGCAGATAGCCCGGCTCGCGCCGTGCAAGACGCATGCCGTAGGGATTGAGCCGGGCATAGCGCGCATCGAAGATCCGCCAGGCCGGCAGGTGGATCGGCAGTCCCGTCGCGGGGTCGCGGCGATCGAGATCGACGCCGACATTGGGGCCGCCCTCGTTGGTGAAGCGGCGTCCGCTGCGGTCCACCAGGATGCAATGCGGGAAGTAGAGCTCGGTGAAGGGCAGCGCCTGCCGTTCGCCTTCGTAGCGCGTCGGGGCGCTCGGAAAGATGTTGGCCTGGTCCATCCGCGCGAGCTTCGCACCGACCGCCGCCGCCATGAGCTGGCCGTCGCCCGTGTTGGTGCGCGGGCTGCCGATGAGGCCGACCTCGCCGGGAAAGTGCCGGGCGCGGAGCTCGGGGTTCCATTCGAAGCCGCCGGTCGCGATCAGCACGCCCTTGGCGGCGCGGACGGCGAGCCGCCGCCCGTCCTTCTCCAGCGCGACGCCGATGACGCGGCCCTCGGTCGGAACGCTGCCGTCCGTCACCAGCGACAGGGCCCGCGCCCCGGCCCAGATCTCGCAACCGCTATCGAGGCAGCCGCGCACCAGCCCGGTGACCAGCGCGTTCCCCATGCCGACGCGGCGCCGAAGCCAGCGCCAGGCGACGCGCGGCGCGAGCCGGAGGAAGCCCGGGACGGACTGCGTCAGCTTCACCCCTTCGAGGAAATCGCGATAGGTGAAGAGCTGCGGCAGGGTGGAGCCGCGGATGCGCCGGCGCCACGGCCCCGCCTCGGCGAGCGCGATCGCCTTCGGCGAGACCATGCGGCCGGTGAGCCTGCCGCCCGGCGATTCCACGTAGAGATCGGGATGATGCACCAGCTCGAAGCGGAGCGGCGTGCGCTGCTCGAGGAAGGCCAGCATCTCCGGCGCATGCTCGACCATCGCGCGCCAGAGCGGTTCCTCCTCGACGTCCCAGCCCGCGGGCGCGTTCGCCCGGATGTAGGTCAGGGCATCCGCCGGCGAATCCGCGATTCCGGCCGCCAGCATGTGGTGGTTGGCCGGAACCCAGGTGCCGGCGCCCGACATGGCGGTGGTACCGCCGAGCAGATCCGACTTCTCCAGGATCAGCACGGTGCCGCCGCCCTCGGCCGCGGCGAGGGCGCCCGCGAGGGCGGCCGCACCGGAGCCGATCACCACCACGTCGACCGTCCGTTCCCAGCGTTCCGGGCGTTCCGAATCTTCCGGCGACAACGTCATGCGGGCCTCTCATCCCTTGGCGACGGCGCCAGTCTGCCGTCCCCGCGGGCCGTCGGGAAAGGGTTCAGGCGGGATGCGCCAGCCGGCAGGCGCCCGGATCGGCGAGCGCCGGCAGCAGCAGGGGGAAAAGCGTTTCCGCGTAGAGCGCATGGACCTCGGCATCGGGATGGTTGTCCCAGGGCATGACGGTCTGGTCCCGAGTGATCTTTCCGTCGAGGCCCGGCAGGCTGTCGAGCACCCGGATGCAGGGATCGTCGGCGAACGCGGCAGCGACCGCCGCGATCACCGCCCGGTCGTCGTCGGTCGCGATGCCGTGGAGCGGGCGCAGCAGCGGCATGATGATGACCGCGCGTCCGTCCGCGCGGATGCGCCGCACGAGCTCGGCTTCGATCAGCGCCTGGGCGATCGCGAGCGGATCCCGAAGCCGCTCTGGCCCCGGCCGCGACCAGTTCGGCAGGCTGAGGAAGCGGGTCGCCCGCCGTCGCAGATATTGGCGGCCATAGGTCAGATAGAAATCGCCGAGGAAGGTGGTCTCGATGGAATCCGCGACCTGCCGCTGCGGTTGCGACGGCTTGCCTGCGGGTTTCGGATAGGCGGGCGCATCCGGATAGAGCGGCAGCATCACCGCATCCAGATCGAACTGCGCCGCATAGGCCTCGTAGACCCGTCGCTGCCGGCGTATCTGCTGGCCGATCGACGAAAAATTGAGGAACTCGATGGCCGGGAGCTTGCCGGCGCGCGTGGCTTCGTCCGCCATGCGCTGCAGCCGCATGAGATAGGTCTCGTCGTCGCCGACGCCATGGCCGAGGTCGATCGAGTAGCCGATAACCCCGACGCGCAGGGTTCCCGGCGGCTTGGCGAGGGGCCGGTCGGCCATGCGGAAGCCGAGGCTTCCGGTGTTGAAGACGGCCCCGAGATTCCGGCCGCGGTAATTGACGGGGAGCGTGTTCATCTGCGCCTCGTCCCAGCGCAGCCCGAAGCGGTCCAGGCGGGTCGCGGAATATTCGACCGGCGAGGCGATGGAGGCCCAGCCGAACTTGAGGACGCGAAACGCCTCCTCCCCGACCACCAGAAGCGCGAAAACCCCGACCAGGCAAACGAGCCACTGCCGCAGCCGCTTGCGCGCGGCAGGCTCGATCGTGAACCGCGCCGGTTCGGGACCGGCCTTGGAAGCGCGACCGGCTCTAGAATCGGAAATAATAGAACTCGTAGTCATAGGTCGAGGCACCGAGGACGAGGAAAGCGGCAAGCACCGAGTAGAGACAGGCCCGCGCCGGCAGCGGGATGCGCAGCCGGCCGTCGAGGAAATCGGTGCGCGTCTGGATCGCCTCGACGATGACGAGGGGGGCGACGAACCAGGCGATCGCGCCGAGGTCGGCGATGAAGTGCGGCGACAGGGTGGGCGTCGTCGCCATCAGGCGCAGCGCCGCCATCGCATCCGCCGCGGGGCGGGCGAAGAACTGGTTGGCGACGGCATGGATGCCCAGAACCAGCGCCACGCCGCCCACGGCGCGGAGCGCCGGCGTGCCGAACCCCCGCCAGGCGCGCGAAGCGAAGGCCGGCTGCAACAGACGCTCGACGAACATCACCAGGCCCCAGATCGTGCCCCAGATGACGAAGTTCCATCCCGCCCCGTGCCAGAGCCCGACCAGCATCATGGTCGGAACGATGGCCATCGCCTTCGACAGCGGATCGTCGCGCCGCGCGATGGCATAGACATAGTCGCGGAACCAGCCGGTCAGGGTGATATGCCAGCGCCGCCAGAATTCCGCCGGCGAGGAGGCCCAGAGCGGCCGCCGGAAATTGAGCGTGAACTCGATCCCCATGAGCTTGCCGAGCCCGACCGCCATGTCGCTATAGCCGGAGAAGTCGGCATAGACGTAGACGAGGAAGACGAGGCCATAGAGGGCCGCATCGACCCCGTAGGGCGAAACCGTGGGGTCCGCATAGACGTCGATATATCCGGCGAGATTGTCGGCGACGAAGACCTTCTTGAAGAAGCCCCAGAACAGGAACCAGGCGCCGTCGAGCAATTGCCGCTCGGTGATGCGGCGCGGACTGGCGATCTGCGGCAGGAGCCGGCGTGCCCGCTCGATCGGGCCGGCGACGAGCTGCGGGAAGAAGGCGATGAAGAGCGCATAGTCGATCAGGTTCGTGCTGGCTGTCGCGCGTCGGCGATAGACGTCGATCGTGTAGGCCATGCTCTGGAAGGTGTAGAACGAGATCCCGGCCGGCAGCACGATGTCGAAGACGACCGTCGGCACCTCGATGCCGAGCGAGGCGGCCGCTTCGGCGAAGCTCGCCGAGAAGAAATCGAAATATTTGAAGAAGCCCAGCACGAGGAGGTTGCTGGCGACCGCGAGCGCGAGCCATTGGCGGCCCGACTCGCCGCGGCGCTGCGCGTCCGCGATCCTGAGCGCCAGCCAGAAATCCCAGCAGGTGGTGAAGCCGAGCAGCAGCAGGAAGCGCCAGTCGGTCCAGCCATAGAAGACATAGCTCGCGACCAGGAGCATCCCGTTCTGCGACCGGTGCGGCAGCAGAAGGTAGAGCGCGTAGACGAGGATGAATCCGAGGATGAAATCGACGGAATCGAACTGCATCGCGTCGTACTGAGTTCCCCCCACGCCCTTATCGCCCGCGCCGGCTTCATATCCCCGTCCGCCGCGACGATGCTTCCCCTTCGCCCGGCGCCGCATCGCCGGACCGTCCGACGCCATCCCCGACGGCGTCAGTAGTCGCCGAGTTTCAACCGAATATCGGCCGCGCGCCAAGCCTTCTCGTATTCCGCGCGCGTCTCGTCGGCGGCTTTCGAGCGGCCGCTCGCCTCGAGGCTCTGCCACAGGCCCCAGAGCGAGCGTCCGTTGCCGGGATGGCGCTCCAGATCCGCACGGAAGACCCGCGCCGCCTCCTTTGCGCGGCCGGCGATCAGCAGCGCCGCGCCCAGGGTCTCGCGGACGGGATGGTACCAGGCCGGCGGATCGTCGTAGGAAAGCGCATCCTGCTGCGCGACCGCCCCCTCGAGCAGCGCGATCGCCTTGTCGAAACGCCCGGTCGCGAGCGCGAGACGCCCGTCGAGCTCGGCCAGCGCCAGCGCCGCCATGGCACGACCGCTATTGTTCGGCCCGTAGGTCACCGTCTCGGGAATCGCCGGCACCAGGGCCGCGAGCGCCGCCCGCTCCTCCTCCGCATAAGGCAGGGTGCGCTTCCCGATATAGGCGACGCCGCGCGCATAGTGCCAGAAGGCGGCCGCGACCATGGCACCGGCCGGCGGCGCCTTCAGCGCCAGCACCCGGTCCCAATCCTGAAACCGCACGGCCATCAGCGCCGGCTGCATGCCGAAATAGTCGATGACGAGGCTGGCGAGCTCGGGGATGTCGCCCTGATGGGCGGCGATATGCGCGGCAAGCTTCCCGGCCGCCGCGAAAGTAGCCGCCTTCCGCCCCGCCATCTGGTCGCAGAAGGCGAGGAAATGCATGTTGTGGGCGGCATACATCGTGGCGTAGAGCCCGGCCGCCCGGCTCGCCGCGAGATAAGCCTCGTCCGCGGCGATGGCGGCCTCGTTGCTCGCGGAACAGGCGGCGAAATCGCCGGTGTTCGCCTGGATATGGGCCGGCATATGCAAGAGATGCCCGGCATGGCCCGCGCGCGCCGCGAGGCGCTCGGCCGCCGCCTTCGCCCGCGCCGGGTCGGGCGAGGCTTCGAGCGCATGGATCAGCAGGTGGTTGGCGCCGATATGGTCCGGCGCGCTTTCCAGCACGGCGCGCAGCGCCGCGATCGCCGCCTCCGTGCCGGGCGCCGGCTTGCCGTCCGGCTCCCACCAGCGCCAGGGACGGAGATCGAGCACCGCCTCCGCATGCAGCACCCGGGCGTCGAGATCCTCGGGATATTTCGCGGCGAGCGCCGCCATCGCCTCCGCATAGGCGAGGTCCAGCGGCGCGCGCTCGGCGGCGGGGTCCTCGCCATAGCGCGTCTCGAGCGCGGCGAGGTAGTCGCGCTCCCGCTCCGAGCCGTTCCCGGCACGCGCCTTCGCCTCGCCGAGTGCCGCGATCGCCAGCATCAGCATATGCGGGTCGGCGGGCATGTTGATGTTGGGCCCGAGCGCATAGGCAATGCCCCAATAGGGCATGGGCGAATGGGGATCGGCCCGCGCCGCCGCCTCGAAGGCCTGGATCGCTGCCTCGTGGTTGAAGGCCCAGACCAGCGCCAGCCCCTGGTCGAACAGGTTCTGCGCCTCGGGAACGAAGGTCTCGATGGGATGATGGATCGCGTCCGCGGGCGGCCCTGCGAGATCGAGAAGGATCGCCTGATCGTCCGCCGCGGCGGGCACGGCGAGCGCGAGGACGAGGAAAAGCGCCAGCGCCCGGCAAACGCGGAGCGGGGCGCCGTCCTGCAACGGCGCCCCGTCCGTAGCCTCGTGCCGCAGGAACCCCACGGACGCTCAGGCGTCGAGATGGAGGACCGGCGCTGCCTTGCCTTCGCCCTTGCGATAGACCGCGGAATACATGTTCCACCACATGTTCCGCCCCTCCAGCGCCGCGCGCCGGATCCGCTGCTTCTGCGCCTCGTCGGCGCAATAGGTCCGCGCGGCTTCCCATCCGGTGTCGGAATGCACCTCGTCGGCGCCGACATGGACGGTGAAATACTGGGTCTGCCGGTCGTCGAAGCCGTAATGCTTCTTCAGCCCCTTGGCGACCCCGTCGCAGAAAGGCGGGAAGAGGTCCTCGATGCCGAGCGCCACGAAGCTGAGGGCTTCGAGCCACATGCCGCGGATCGCGTAGGCGGAGACCGTATCCGGGTAGATTTTCGTCTCGGGCAGCATCGGCCGCTTGTCGATCGCCTTCTCGCTGAAGCCGGCCGCGGCGCCCGCGCGGAGTGCCAGCTCCCAATGCGACGGCTCGCGCTTGGTGCCGGTGAGCTCGC
This sequence comes from uncultured Rhodospirillaceae bacterium, assembly GCA_964569315.1. Classification (GTDB taxonomy): domain Bacteria; phylum Pseudomonadota; class Alphaproteobacteria; order Dongiales; family Dongiaceae; genus CADEFF01. Next base: position 83,355 of record CAZMUZ010000003.1, read on the forward strand.
CGAAGAGATTGCCGCCGAGCTCGCGCTTGATGTCGCGCGGCGCCTGCGGAACGATGAGCGCCAGCGAGCCGATGCCGTCGAGCACGGTATATTTGAGCTGCGCGCAGAGCTCCGCGATGGTCTCGTTTTTGAGCTTTCCCTTCACCAGGTCGGCGAAGACGGGATGCGCGGTCAGCGGCTTCTGGTTGACCTCGCGGCGCAGCTTGTCCCAATAGGCGCCATGTGACTTTCGGCTCATCGGTCGTCCCTCTCCCGTTTATGGTCGCGAAGCCGGGTCGAGCCGGCTCTGCAACCATAGCAGGGCCGGACGTGACCCGCGAAGTCAAGCCGGGCAACGAGCCCGGAAAGCATCGCACCCTCGCCTTGCCAGAACCGGGACGCAATCGCAGGATGGCGCCCGCCACCGGGACCGCCGCCGAGCTTCGCGCCGGCGCCGGGGCGACGAAAAACCGAAAGGACGGCAGACCATGGCGAGACGGGATCGGGACGAACGGCAAGTTTCCGTGCCGAGGCGCGGCGCATGAGCGCGCTCGAGGGCAGGCGCGCACTCGTCACCGGCGCCGGCAGCGGCATCGGCCGCGCCGCAGCGCTCGAGCTCGCCTCGGCCGGCGTCGAGGTGATCGTGCAGGATCTCGTGGCCGAGCGCGCGGCCGAGGTCGCCGGGACGATCCGCGGCAAGGGCGGCAAGGCCGTGGCGGCCGCCTTCGACGTGGCCGACGAGGCGGCGATGCGAAAGGCGGTGGCGGCGGCCGGCGGACCGGTCACGCTCCTCCTCAACAATGCCGGCATCGCCGGCGGCAATATCAGGTTCGAGCGGGTCGATCGCGCCGCCTATATGCGCATGTTCGACACCCACGTCTGGGGCTCGCTCAATGCGCTCCATGCGGTGCTCCCCGGCATGAAGGCCGAGCGCTTCGGCCGCGTGATCAACATCGCTTCCAACCGCGGCCAGGTCGGGTTCGAGCGCTCCAGCCACTATAGCGGCGCGAAGGCGGCCCTCCTCGGATTCACCAAGGCCTGGGCCCGCGAGTTCGCCGAGTGGGGCATTCTCGTCAATGCGATCGCACCGGGCGTGATCCGCACCGGCATGACGCTCGCCTTCGGCGAGCAGGCCGTGCATGACGAGGCGCAGCGCAATCTGCTGAAGCGGCCGGGCGCGCCGGAGGAGATCGCGGCCTGGGTCCGCTTCCTCATGGAGCCGACCGGCAACTTCACCACGGGGCAGTTGCTCTGCCCCAATGGCGGCGATCCGATCGTCGGAATCTGACCCGCAGCGCCGGTCGCCCGGCTTCAAGGGGGCCGCAGGGAGAAAGCCATGGGCGTCATGACCGAGGAGGAATGGCGGTACAACCAGCTCATCAAGGCCTTCCCCTCGGCGCCCGAACCGCCCTTCGAGGACGAGAACGAGCTCGCCCGCGGGTGGGGCCGCAACTGGGGCTGCAGCTCCGATGTCGGCCGGCTGCGCGTCGTGCTGATGCATCGGCCGGGCGAGGAGCTCCGCATCGTCGATACCGCGAAGCGGCTCGAGATCGGCGCCTTCGGCGACCTTCAGGCGGGTTGGTACTGGCGCGGGACGGAAGGGCCGGACCTCGCCGCGATGCAGGCGCAGCATGACGGCTTCGTCGCGGCGCTGAAGGCGGAAGGCGTCGAGGTGGTGTTCCTCGACGCCGTGGCGGAGGGCCGGATGAAATCCTGCTATACGCGGGATTCGGTGGTGGCCGTCGGCGGCGGCGCCATCGTGCAGCGGCTCGGCGCGCGCATCCGGCGCGGCGAGGAGCTGCCGGCGACGCGCGCGCTCGCGAAGCTCGGCTGCCCGATCCTGCGGACGCTCTCCGGCAATGCGATCGCGGAGGGCGGCAGCTTCGCCTGGCTCGATGCGAAGACCGCCGTCATCGGCCTCTCGAGCCGGGTCAACGAGGAAGGCGCGCGGCAGATCGAGGAGGTGCTCCGCGCGCAGGGCGTCGAGCTCATCCGCATCGCCCTCACCGGCTACCGGCTCCATATCGACGGGGTGTTCCTCATGCTTGCCCCCGATCTCGCCCTCATCAATCCGGCGCAGCTCCCCTTCTGGTTCCTCGAGAAGCTGAAAGAGATGAAGATCCATGCGATCGAGGTGCATCACGAGGACAACCCCTGGATCATCAACAGCCTCGCCGTGGCGCCGGGCCGGGTGCTGATGGCGGAGGGCTGCTCCGACGATACGCTCGAGCGGCTGCGCCGGCACGGCGTCAGCGTCGTGACCCTGCCCTACGACAAGGTCTGCCTCGGCGGCGGCGGGATGCATTGCTCGACCGCGCCGCTGATCCGCGATCCGGTCTGACCGGCGGCCGGGCGCAGCGCGCGCCAGCCGGGCTCAGTGGATCGTGCAGCCGGCGGCGTCGGGGTCGGGCGCCGCGTGAGGCTCGGCGGCAAGGCGGTTGAGAAGCTCGAAATCCCAGCGCCGGAGCGGCAGCTCGACCTCGGCCCGCCGGAGCGCGCGGGAAATGCCGGCGACGGCGTCGAGCGTAAGTCGCGCCGCCGTCGGCGGCAGCCAGGCCGACAGCGCGTCATAGGCCTCCGCCGTCCGCGCCCGCTGGCCGCAGGCGATCGCATGCAGCATCAGCGCCTCGTCGGGCGACAGCAGCCGGCAGGGCGGACAGCGCACATCGACCGGCCGTTCGGCGGCGACCGCCGTGTGATGCAGGATCGCATGGAGGCTGGGGGCGGCGTCGGCGATCGCATGCGCCTGGAAATGCTGCTCGATGCGCTCGAAGCCGCAGAGCCGCATCTTGACGCAGCCGACCCAGAGCCGGATCGCCTGCAGCAGGAGCATCTCGCCCACGGCGAGATCTTCCGTCATCACCGCGGCCGGCGCGCGCTGCGGCTCCGGCGCCGGGCCCGACGATCCGGAGATAGAGAGCCGCCCAATCGCAGCGGCCGCGGGCCGATCCTCCCGCAATCCGAAACCGGCGTCCTCCAGCAAGGCCGCGAAGCCGCCGGCAACCGCGATGAGATCGTCGGCGCCCTCGTTCCCGGCCATCAGCACGGCGACGATCCGCGCGCGACCGCGATCGGCACGCTGCAGCCCCGTCATCAGCTCGAGCAGCATGGCTTCGATCGCCGAGAGATGCTGGTCCATGAAGCCGGCGGCGTTGCCGCGCGGCAGGCGGTTCAGCCGGTCGATCAGGTGCGAGAAGCTTTCGAGCGCACGGGGCGTGTCCTGCGGCCCGAAGATGCGCTGGAACATGGGCGCCAGCGGCTCGAGCCCGGCGCGCGCCGCCTGGTATCGGCGCAGGCCCCAGACCACGATCTGCTCGGCGAGCGTGAGGCTGGCCACGGAACGACGGCGTCCGCTTCCAGACGCCCTCATATCCGCCCCCATGCCAGCCTCCGTCGCCCTTGCGCGAGACCGGCCGCTTGCGGGTGCCGCAATCGGCCGGACGCACCGACTTTATTGCAACTAATTATCAATTGCAATATCCCATTGCCGGCGAAAACTGGCGCGGGATCGGGGGCGCCGGAAGCGGGCGCAAGCGGGCGTCAGCGACACCGGCAACGATCACGGCGTTGCAAGATTGCAAACGAGGTCGCGCCATCGAGCATGGCGTCGCTGCCGAAAGCAGAGGCGCCTTGCGAGCGCAGGCCGTCCTCGATCTTGCATGCCGGCGCCGTTCGGTGGCGGCAGGAGCGCTTCGCGGCCGATGCCGCCAAGCGCCTATCCAGGGTCGAAGCTCATGGCCTACGATGAGCTTCGCTTCACGCATGGACTGGTCACGCTCTTGTCCGAACCGGCGGCTTCCTCGCGGCTTCCCCGCCTCGCCCATCGCCGCGCGAGGGGCGCATCGCGCGGGTTGCGGGCAGTGCAGGACAGGAACGGCACCATGCCGCGAGACGGCGACGACCCCGCATGACCCTTTTCGCCACGCTGCAACGGGCGGGCATGCTGCTGCCGCATCTCGCGCGCGCCGTTCTGGTGATCGCGATCGACGAGGCGACGCTCGCCGCGGCCTATCCCGCGCTCGACACCGCGCTGATGCAGCGCCCGGGCTACCCTCTCGTCGCCATCCTGCCGGCCGGACCCGACTTCTCCCGCCATGTTGCGCGCTACGAGCGCGAAATCCTGCTGCCGCGGCCTTACGAATGGGCGCTGATGCGGATGCTGGGCGCGCTCAGGCCGACCTTGATCCTGCTGCTCGGCCCGGCCGGCGCCTGGCGCGAGGGCTGGCAGTCGACGCTGCGCCGACATGGCGGTTGCGTCATGGCGGCGGGCGACGGCGCAGAGGCGGCGACGGCGGCGCTGCGCCACCTGCCGGCGCTGCCCGACGGCCGGGGCTTGCGGGAATCCGTGCGCCGGCCGCGGCGTCTCGCGCGCATCGTGCGTTCCCGCGCCGGCGCCCTGCTCTCCTGGATGTTCCGCGGCCGCCGCATCGACGGCTGGGAGGAGCTTCGCGATCGCCTCGGCAAGCCGGATACCATCCTCTGCCTCGGCAACGGCCCCTCCTCGGAAGACCCCTCGCTCGGCGACCGGCGCTTCGACTGCCTCTTCCGGGTCAATTGGCGATGGCGGGATCGCGGGCTCCTGACCGCCCCTCAGGTCGTGTTCGTGGGCGACCCCCGGACGCCGAACCGGATCTCGAACGCCATCCTCGCCTTCCGCGTCGAGGAGGAGGCGAACTACGTGCTGGTGCGGCAGTGGCTCTCGCTCAAGATCCCCCGATTCCGCTATCTCGTCTTCGACCGTCTCTCGCGGGTCCTGCCGGACGCGAGCTGGCGTGCGCGGCCGACCAACGGCGCGATCATGGTGGCGGCCGCGGTCGCGTTGCGTCCGCGCCGCCTCATCGTCGGCGGCATCGATCTCTATCAGCACCCCGCGGGCCGCTATCCCGGCGACAAGAGCACGCTCGACGGCTATGTCCGCGTGCATGAGCGCGAGGTCGAGATCGCGGTGATCCGCGAGGCGCTGGCGCGCTTCGAGGGCGAGGTCGAAATCCTGAGTCCGATCCTCGCGGCGGCGATCGAAGGCGACGCGGCGACCGAAGGCGACCAGGCGGGCGCCACGGCGGCCCGATGAGCCGGGCGGTCGCCGACTATCGCCGCATCCTGCTGGTGCGGCTTTCCGCCTTCGGCGACGTGGTCAACATCACCGGCTTCCCTCGCGCGATCCGGACCCGTTGCCCCGGGGCCGAGATCCTCGTCGCGACGGGTTCCGCGAACGCCCCGGTGCTGCGCCACGCGCCCGGCATCGACCGGATCATCAGCCTCGGCCCGCAGCGCCGCCTCCATGGCCTCTGGCTCGCGGCCCGCAAGGCTTTGGCGCCGCATCGCGCGGGAAGCGGCATCGATCTCGCCGTCGATCTGCAGGGGATTCGGGCGAGCGCCGCCGTCGCCTATGCGAGCGGCGCCCGCATCAAGGCCGGTCGCGGCACCTGGCGCCCCGGCTGGCGCTTTGCCAAGCGGCCGGATTATCGCATCCATGACGTGTCGGAGAACGCCGCCATCCTGGAACGGCTCGGCATTCCCCTCGCCGACGCTTCGCCGCGGCTCAGTCCCGACCCGGCGGCCGAGGCCGAGGTCGCGAAGCTGCTGGCCGAGGCCGGCCTGCCGCCGTCCGGATATCTCGCCGTCAATCCCTTCAGCCGCTGGCCGGCGAAGCAATGGCCGATCGAGCGCTTCGCCGCGTTGCTGCCCCGGCTCAAGGCCGCGGCCGGCATTCCGGTCGTGATCACCGCCGGGCCCGACGAGGCCGGCGCGGCGGCGCGGCTGATCGAGGCGATGCCGCCCGGCACCGCCGCGTCGCTCGCCGGGCGGCTCTCGCTCGACCGGCTTTTTGCGCTGCTCGCGCATGCGCGCGCGTTGCTCACGGTCGATAGCGGGCCCATGCATGCGGCGGCGGCGCTCGGCCGGCCGGTGATCGCGCTCTTCGGACCGACCTGGCCCGAACGCGCCGGGCCTTGGGGCACGGGCCATGCGGTGCTGCAGGCGCGCCGGGCCGACGAGTATCACGCCTACCACGCGCCTTCGGCCGTCGCCCTCACCGCGGCGATCGAGGTGGCCGAGGTGGAGCGCGCCGTGCTGGCCGAGCTCGGGCGATCCTCTGCGCGCGCCGAGGGACGCGGCGAATGAGGCTTGCCCTGGTGCTGCCGAACTGGGTCGGCGACGCCGTCATGGCGACGCCGGCCTTGCGCGCGCTGCGGCGTCATTTCGCGCATGATGAGATCGTCGGGCTCGCCCCGCCCGCCATCTGTAGCCTGCTCGAGGGGCATCCCTCGCTCGATCGTCTCCTGCCGATGCGCACGAAGCGATCCTTTCCGCTCGCAAGGCTTCGCGCCCTGACCCGTCTCCTGCGCGAGGAGCGCTTCGACCTGCTGGTGCATTTCACCCACAGCCTCGGCAGCGCCGCGGCCGGCGCGCTCGCCCGCGTGCCGGTCCGCATCGGCTATCCGCGGCGCGGTCGCGGGCCGCTGCTGACCCAGCGGTTGCCGGCGGAAACCGCGAACGGCGCGCCGATCCCGGCGATCGACCATTATCTCGCCCTCGCCGCGGCCCTCGGCACCGGACCGGAATCGCCGCAGATGGAGCTCGCCACCTCGGCCGCGGACGAGGCCGCCGCCGACCGGCTCTGGGAAGGCTTCGGGACGCGCTGCGGCCGCCCGACCGTCGCGCTCAACAACAGCGGCGCCTTCGGCGCGGCGAAGCTCTGGACCGAGGAAGCCGTGACCTCGCTCGCCGCGCGCATCCTGAAGGAGCTCGACCACAATGTGCTGCTGCTGGCGGGCCCGGCGGAAGCGGAAGCCGCCGCGCGCATCGCCGCCGCACTGCCCCGGCCCGGCATCCTCAGCACCGCCGCCACCCCGACGCTCGGCCTCAGCAAGGCGGCCGTCCGGCGGTCCCGCCTGATGGTCAGCACCGACAGCGGCCCGCGCCATTTCGCGCCGGCCTTCGGCGTTCCGGTGGTGAGCCTCTTCGGTCCGACCGACCCGCAGCGCACGGCGCTGCATACGCCGCTCGATCGCTGGGTGCGGCTCGATCTCGATTGCCAGCCCTGCCAGCAGCGGGTCTGCCCGCTCGGCCATCACCGTTGCATGCGCGCGCTCGAGGTCGATAGGGTCTGGGCCGCGATGACCGAACAGCTCGAACGATTCCCGCGATGAAGTTCGCCGTGCTTACCGACCGCCACGAGCCCGGCCGCGGCGGGCTCGAGCGTCAGGTCGATGGCTGGGCGCGGTGGCTCGCCGGACGCGGCCACGAGGTGCATCTCTTCGTCTTCCACGCGCCGGCCCCGGCGCCTCCCGCCCTTGCGGTCCATCGCATCGATCCGGCGGGGTCGGCGCTCGACCGCGCGCGGCGGCTCGAAGCGGCGGCGCGCGAGATCGATGGCGCCTTCCTGCATGATTTCGGCGCCGGCACCGGCGGCGACCTCTTCATGCCGCTCTATGGCGCGCGCTGGGCCGGGCGCGACGGCCAGCTCCAGGCGCGGCGACCCTTACGCCGGCTGCGGCTCGCGCTCCATCCGCGATGGCGGCGTCAGCAGCGGGAGGCGAGCGCGCTCGAGGCGGCGCAGCTTGCCGGCACCGGCCTGATCGTCGCCTGCTCGGGCCGCGTCGCGGCCGATCTGCGCAAGGCGGGCGCGCGCTGCCCGATCGAGATCCTGCACAACCCGGTCGACCCGGATCACCACCGGCCGCCCGACAAGGCGCTGCGCGCCCGCCGGCGCGCCGAGCGCGGCTGGCGCGAGGACGCCACCGTCTTCCTGCAGGTAGCGCATGATTTCCACCTCAAGGGCGTCGCCAATTCGATCCGCGCCCTGGCGCGCGCCGCGCGCACCGGCGCCGATCTGCATCTCGCCATCGCCGGGCGCGGCCCCGACCCGGCGCCGTTCCGCGCCCTGGCGCAGAAGCTCGGTATCGGCGGTCGCGTCCATTTTCTCGGCGCCATGGCCGACACGCGCGAGGCCTACGAGGCCGCCGACGTGCTGCTGCACCCCGCCCTCTACGACGCCTGCAGCCTGACCTTGCAGGAGGGGATGGCCTGCGGGCTGCCGGTCATCGCCAGCATGGCGGACGGGAGCGCGGAGCTGGTCACCGAGGGGGTGCAGGGCTGGCGGATCTCCGATCCGCGCAACCTGCGCATGATCGCCGGCGCGATGCGCGGCATGCTGGAGCCCGGGCAACGCCGCGCCATGGGCGCGCAGGCACGCCGGCTCGCCGAGCAGAACGACATCGGCTCCAATTTCGCGCGGCTGGAGGCGATCTGCCTCGCGCAAGCCGGCCGTCAGACCTCCGTCGCCGGATAGCCGAGTGCCGCCTGCAACGGCCGGATGAGCTCGAGCACCGCGCGGCGCCTGGCGAGGGGCTGGTGGCGAAACTTGCCGATCGAGCCGCGGTTGATCCAGCCCCTCGCCGCGGCGATCGCGGGCGCCGGATCGAGCCTAAGGAAGGCGAAGAGACGCTCGGCGGCGCCGGGAAAATCCTCACAGAGATCCTCGTAGCGGATCTCGCGATAGCGGTCGCCGAGCGGCCGTCCCGCGCGGCGCGCCGCCTCGACGCTCGCGATCCAGTGCTGCGCGTTGAAGAGATGCGGCTTCCGGCGATAAGCCGCGCCGTCGAGCGCCAGCCCGTTCCAGCGTTCGATCGCATCCGTGCCGAAATAGATCTTCCGCCAGAAGGCGCTGGTCGGGCCGATATGGTCGGAGAAGGCGACGTCGCGCCCGTCGCGCAGCAGATGCACGAACCGGCCCTGCGGAAAGAGCGCCGCGGCGACCGGCAGGATATGGGTCGTTTCGCAGAGCTTCCAGCCCCAGGGGCCGGCGGCGGGGTCATAGCCTTCGAGATGACGGCCGAGCGCCGTCGCGATCATCGGCTCGACCAGCCGGTCGGTGCCGTCGAGCGCCGGCCCGTATTCCGGGTAGTAGCGCGTCACCAGATAATGGACGACCGGCAGCATGTCCCAGCTATCGCGCGATTCGTTCAGGTTCGCGCCCATGAAGACGCCGGCGGCCTGCAGCATCGAGGCCAGCAGCCGGCTTCCGGAATGGGACTTGTTGAAGACCACGATCGGCGGCGGCAGGCGCGCGACGAGCTGCGCCAGTTCGGGCGTGCGTGGAAAGGCTCCGGCCGTCATCGGGCCGTTTTCGTCCCGGGCATGCGCGCCCAGCCGAGAAAACGCGGCGGGTCCAGGAGACGCCGCACGGCCGGCCGTTCGAGATCGGCGAGCAGTACCTCGCGCATGGCCTGCTCGCTGAAGCGATAATAGTCGCCGGGGAAATCGTGGCGCCCGAGGGTCGAGGTGCCGGCCTGCAGCGCCGCGATATGCCGATGCAGCGACCGCCCGACGAAGGGAAGATGCGGGGCGAGCCGCCGCAGCCGGGGAAAGGGCAAGCGGCGCATATCCGCATAGCCGGGGACGCCGATCGCGATCAGCGCGCCCGGCCGCGCCACGCGCCGGATCTCGGCGAGGGTCAGCCAGAAGCGCCGGTCATGTTCGAGCATGGAGTTGCTGAGCACGAGATCGAAGCTGTCGTCCTCGAACGGGGTCAGCGCATTGGCGTCCATCTCGACGATCTCGAAATCCGGGCCGCGCGACGCAGGCGCGAGATTGATGCCGATCTTGCGGCTCGCGCCCGCGAGGCTCGGCAAGGCGAGCAGCGTGTCGCTCGCGGGAACGGCGCCGATCTCCAGCACGCGGCCGCCCGCCTTCTCCTGGCGGCAGATCGCATCGAAGGCGTCGAAGATCGCGGGATGCATGGGCTCCGGCGCGGCTTGTCGCGGGCAAGATCGCGCCTCGCCCGCCGCCTGTCCAGCCCCGCCCGCGGGTCCCGCGAATCTAGCCCGGCGTCCCGTTTCCCTCGCGCCGCCCGGCAGCCTTCTGGAGCCGATAGGCGATATAGCCGAGCACCGTGAGGATGACGAGGGCGAGCGCCACGTTGATGACGGCGAGCAGGTAGTAGCCCGCGCCGCAAGCGACGCCGATCGCGCCGGCGAGCCAGATGCTGGCCCCCGTCGTCATGCCCTGCACGTCGGCGCCGGACCGGATGATGCTGCCGGCGCCGAGGAAGGCGACGCCGGCCGTCACCGCCTCGATGATGCGCACCGGGTCGGCCGAGCTCGTGCCGTCGCCGCGCTCGGTGACGACATAGAGCTCCATCGCGAGGATGGTGAAGGTCGTGGCGGCGAGGCAGACCAGCATGTGGGTGCGGATGCCGGCCGGCTTGTGCTTCCATTCCCGGTCGAGCCCGATGAGAAGGCCGCAGAGCACGCTGGCGACGAGGCGGACCAGGATCTCCCAGGCGGGAAGCGAGGTGGCGATCCAGGGCACGATGGCGGTCATGTTCACGCCGATGGCTTCCATGAAACCCCACGGGAATCGACAAAAGA